>JAFTEU010000040.1 GCA_017453505.1 Muribaculaceae bacterium | reverse complement strand
GTTGACCGACGGCTACGGCGGCCCGGTGCAGCGCATCGTGCTGGAATTGAAGATCCTGCGTGGCGACCTGGAGGCGACCATCGAGAAAGGTCTGCGTCAGACCAGTGACTACATGGACCTGGCTGGCTCGGTCGATGAGGGCCACTTCATCCTGTTTGACCGCAAGGGCGATAAGTCTTGGGACGAGCGCATCTGGCACGAGAAGCGCGAGTATAATGGCCGCATAATCACCGTCTGGGGAATGTGATTATGTTAGAAAAGGGTAAAAACTATTATGCAGATTTATAAGTTCAATAGTATATTGAAGCCTGTCCTGTGGGGTGGCGACAAGTTGTTGGCGTTTAAGGGACTTCCAGCCAGTGATGAACCCATCGGCGAGAGCTGGGAACTCTCGGCAATGCCGTGGCGTGAGTCGGTTGTGACCGATGGCGCTGACCATGGCTTGACACTTACCCAGCTCGTTGAGCGCTATGGCACCGACCTCGTGGGCGAGGATGTCTATCGTCGCTATGGTGACCAGTTTCCTCTGCTCATCAAGTTCATTGATGCCCGCCGCGACCTGTCCATCCAGGTGCACCCCGATGATGACATGGCCTGTCGCCTTCATGGCTGTATGGGTAAAAATGAGATGTGGTATATCCTCGAGGCCGATGAGGGCGCTGTGATACGCACTGGGTTCACCCGTCAGTTGTCGCCCGATGAACTGGACCGTCGCTTGGCCGATGGCACCCTCCTCGATGTCATCCATGCTACCGAGTCCAAGCCCGGCGACACGTTTTTTATCCCTGCCGGCCAGATCCACGCCATCGGTGCCGGCAACCTGCTGGTGGAGATTCAGCAGTCGAGCGATGTGACTTATCGTGTGTGGGACTATAACCGCCGCGGTGCCGATGGACACCTGCGTGAGCTGCACGTGGACCAGGCTCGTGAGGCGCTCAACTACAACGTCATCGACAGCCTGGTGGCCGAGAAACCCCTCATCATGCCTGGTATGACACGGTTGTTCCGTTGTCCGATGTTTGATGTGTGCCGCGTCGATGTCGATGGGACCTTCGAGCTGCCACTGCCAGGCAGCCACTCGTTTGTGGCGATGGTCGGCATCAAGGGAGAAGCGGATCTTCAAGCCGATGGTATGCCCCAGGTGACCCTGGGCCGAGGCGAGACCGCGCTGGTGCCCGCAATCACCAGCAGGGTGCAGATCAACGGCCAAGCACAGATACTGCTGGCCTCGATCCCCACCATAGACTAGAAACTAAAAAAACAGAAAGAAATATGACCAAACGAATGAAATGGATTATCGGCACCGTCGCCGGTTTAGCGCTTATTCTTGTGGCCTGTGCCGCACCTTACATCTTGACCGGAGCTCCTGCCGAAGGCTTGGTAAAGATGCGCAAGGGTAGCACCATCGAGTCGATTACCGACAGCGTGCAGGCCAATGTCGAGGTGAATTATGGTAAACGCGTGGGCACGATGCTCTCGCTCATGGGGGCCAAGGTGGAGAATCTGGAGGGCGCCTTCCGCATCACCCAGGGCATGTCACCCTTTACCGCCGCCCGTTACATCAAGAACGGAGCGCAGAGCGGCGTGCGCTTCACCTTCAACAACGTGCGCACCCTTGACGAGTGGACCCAGCGTTGGGGCTCGACGTTCATGGCTGGCCCAGACGGTATGCGCAAGGCGCTCGCCGACAGCGCCGTGTGTGCCAAGTATGGCAAGACACCGCAGACCATCGCCTGCCTGTTGATGCCGGACACCTACGAGTTCTACTGGAACATCACGCCCGAGAAGATGCTCGACCGCATGTTTGACTACTACAACGACTTCTGGACCGCCGAGCGCAAGTCCAAGGCTCAAAAACTCGGTCTCACCCCCGACGAGGTGGCGACCATCGCTTCGATTGTCGAGGAGGAGACCAGCAAGGCCGACGAGCGTGGCAAGGTGGCACGCCTGTACCTCAACCGCTACCAGCAAGGCATGCGCCTGCAGGCCGACCCGACGGTTAAGTTTGCCATCGGGGACTTCTCGATCAAGCGCATTACAGTGCCCATGACCCAGATCAACTCGCCCTACAACACCTATCGTGTCAACGGCTTGCCTCCTGGTCCCATCCGTCTGCCCGAGAAATCGACCATCGATGCCGTGCTCGACGCTCCGCAGCATGACTTCCTGTATATGTGTGCTCGTGCCGACTTCAGCGGCTACCACGATTTCACCCGTGACTATGCCGCCCACCTCGAGAATGCCCACCGCTACCAGGCCGCCCTCAACTCCCGCGGCATCAAGTAAAATAAAATCCTTAAAGGCCGTTAAAGGCCCTAAAGCCCTTAATTAGAAAACAATGGAAAACGAAGAGAAAATTGTTGTGCTTAAGAAGTATGCCGACCCTGTCGTGGCCAACATCGTCAAGGGTGCCCTGGAGGCCAGTGGCATCCCCGCTGGCGTGATTGTCGACAGCACCGCCAATGCCATCTGGATGGCACCTGTGAGGGTCGTCGTCTTTGAGCGCGATCTGGAACTGGCCAGGAAGGTGATCACCGAGGCCGAAGATGGCTCTCTGGAAGAGACAACCGAGTTGTGATTATACTAAACAAGGCTTTTTCTCGTTATATTATTGTAATTAAGATAAAATAACGACGACATGACAACCTATTTACGTCACACGATACTGGTGGCTATTGCGGCTGTGGCATTATGTGCCATGGCCGACGATGCCCCCAAGACCACTGCCTATAACTTCTTGAGCGTGCCCGCCTCAAGCCATGTCTATGGCCTGGGTGGCCACAACCTCACCATCATTGATGACGATATCAACCTGGTCGAGCAGAATCCCGCATTGCTGGGCCCGGAGTTTGACCATCAGGTGGGACTCAATTACATGCGCTATATCGGCGAGACCAACTTCGCCGGTCTGCGTTATGGACAGGGTGTGAGCGAGCATGGCGCTTTTGGTGTGGGTGTTCAGTACTTCGGCTACGGCAACCTGCAGGGTGCTGCGATCGATGGTACCAGGACGGGCACCTTCAGCGCCAGTGACATTGCCTTCAGCCTGACCTATAGCCACGACATCAGCGAGAAATTCCGTGGCGGTATCACCCTGAAGTACCTCTACTCCAAGTATGAGGATTATTCGGCTGGTGCTGTTGCCGCCGACCTGGGTATCAACTTCTATGACCCGGATCACGAGTTCTCGGCCTCGCTGGTGGCCAAGAATCTGGGTGGTCAGGTCAAGAAATTCAACGAGTACAAGGACAACCTGCCCTGGGACATCCAGGTGGGCTTCAGCAAGATGCTGGGCATGGCTCCCATCCGCCTGCACGTCACGGCCTATGAGCTGGCACGCTGGAATTCACCTTACTACAAGATCGAGGATGTGAACAATCCCAACAGCGCCTTGGTGAAGAAGGACTCCTTCGGCAGCAACCTGATGCGTCACCTCGTGTTTGCCGCCGATGTCCTGCCCACCGACAACATCTACCTGGGAATCGGTTACAACTACCGCACCCGATCAGACATGGCTACTTACAAGCGAGACTTCATGTCGGGCCTGTCAATCGGCGGCGGCTTGAAGGTGAGAGCCTTCGGCATTGGAGCCGCCTTTGCACGGCCTCACACCGGCGCGACAACCTTCATGTTCAACCTCACCACGAGCATCGGTGAGCTGATGAAGTGATGAGCTTCGATATCTCCACTATGAATCTATAATCCCGATAACCATAACCCTGTACCTTTATAGTATTATTCATATGAATCGTCTATATGTTCTGTTTGTTGTGCTGGCTGTGGCATTGAGTGCCGTGGCTCAGCGTGTTCAAGTCGTTGATAGCGAGGGCCTGCCGATCGCTGCCGTTTGTGTTACTAATGAGATGGGAGCCCTGGTCGGCACGACCGACAACGAAGGCTGGCTCGGTGACGCCAAGGGGGTCAAGCACCTCTACTTCTCTCATGTGGCCTTCAAGGCCATGGATGTCAACATCGACACGATTCCCAGCTTGTGCGTGGTGATGCAGGACGAGAACTTCCAGCTGTCCGAGCTGGAGGTCAAGCCCAAGGAACTGCTCTATGTCCAGACCTATTACCGCTGCGTCTATGTCTGCGACGAAGGACCCCTGTATTTCCGCGCCGGTGTGGTCGATAATACTTATGAGCTGGCCAAGAAGAAGATTTCGGCTAAGACGCGCAGTGTCGCCCGTGGCGGTAACGGCATCTTGCGTTTTGTCATCAGCACGCTCGTCGGCCGTTACATTGACCAGTGGGCACGCATCGACACGATGACCTATTACAAGAGGATACTGCGTAACGTGGACAAGGGATCGCTGTTTGTCAACCGTGACCCCTCGGGACGTCAGGTGGTGAGCGACACCATCTCGGTACTGGGCTATATCGACGAAGATTTCCAGGCGGGGCAGCGCACCACCAATTTTGACCGATGGAGCTATAGCGACCACATCGAGGCCACTGAGGCTGCGGCCAAGGAAGCCAAGACCGGCAAAAAGCAAAAAGATAAAAGGAAACACATCGAGGATGGCAATCATAGCTACTACGAGGTATATAATATCGACGAGAATGGCAATTCCCGCATCGATGACCTGGTGATGAAGCAGATTCTCGTGTCGGGCCACTTCGACCGTACCGATCAGGATTATATCATCCTGCTGGAGACTTTCACCATCGGGCGTGACTATATCGACAAGAAGGAATTCAAGCAGACGCGCAAGGAAAACGAGGTGGAGATGGACATCAACGAGCTGCGCCGGCTCGAGCAGAACCACCACATCCCGCCCCTGGCTCCCAACCTCAAGGCCGCCGTCGATGAACTCTTCAAGAAGGAATTGAAGGACTGAACTGCTAATAGACATGGAATCAATCTCGGCCTTCCTGAAAGAGAACTATGACTTGGTTATGCTGATCGTCGGTGTGCTGGGTGTCGTCATCAGCATCATCGCTGTTGCCATCGAAATGAAAAAGAAAAAATCCCCCAAGAAAAACAAGAATAATAGCTGATTGCTCATGCTGCGACTCAACAAGGTACACCACATCGCCATCATCTGCTCTGACTATCAGCGCAGCCTGGATTTCTATACCCGCCTGCTGGGCTTCACCGTCAAGGCCGAGAATTACCGCCCCGAGACCGAGTCGTTCAAGACTGATCTGGCCCTGAATGGGGAGTATGTCATTGAACTCTTCTCATTCAATAACCCGCCAGCGCGGGTGACCGATCCCGAAGCCGCAGGGCTGCGGCATCTTGCCTTTGAGGTCGATGATATTGATGCAGCCGTTATGGAACTCGATGACCTGGGCATCGCCCATGAGGCCATCCGCACCGATGCCTCGACTGGTAAGCACTTCGTTTTCTTTTTTGATCCCGACCATCAGCCGCTGGAACTCTACGAGAAATGATGAGGTGACTGCTGTGGACGTGTGCTGCATCTGTTCAGCAACTATGGCAAGATGACTCATGAAAATTGGATTTCAATGCAATATGCCATGGTCGCTGTGCGTTTTATTGTTATAATACTGGACGATATCTAACATAAGTCTATCCTATAAAACTAATAGAAATGAAAATTGTATTTCCTTTAAAACCGGTTGCCCTCATGTTGTGCCTGCTGTGTTCAATAGGAACCGTGGCGCAAGAGGCCTATACCGTACTGACCGAAGCCGACTCTACACTGACGTTCTACTATGATGAAATGCGGGGTTCCCGACCAGGCACGTCCTATTCGTTGAATACAGGGTTAACTAGCCCTGATTGGTATAGGAGCAGACACAAAGTATCCCGGGCGGTGTTTGACCCCTCGTTTGCGGCAGCCCGTCCCAAGTCAACTTTTGGCTGGTTTTACGAAATGGATAACCTCACTTCCATTACGGGAATCGCATATTTGAATACCAGCTCGGTCACGTACATGACATTCATGTTCTCGGGCTGCAAATCTCTGGATTACATAGATTTGAGCGGGTTTGATACCAGTGGTGTGACCGACATGATGGCTATGTTCCAGGACTGTACATCATTGACTACACTCGATGTGAGCGGTTTCAATACCGAGAACGTGACAAACTTGGGGAGTATGTTTGCAAACTGCGAATCTTTGACTCTTCTTGACGTGAGTGGATTTAATACCGACAATGTGGTCGACATGGCTGCCATGTTCCAGGACTGCCGTTCATTGACCGCCCTCGACGTGAGTGGCTTCAATACCGGCAATGTGACGGATATATACGGTATGTTCAATGGCTGTAATTCATTAAAGTCCATTGATGTGAGTGGCTTCAACACCGCTAATGTGACAAACATGAGGGCCATGTTCGCTTTATGTAGCTCATTAACCACCCTTGACCTGAGTGGCTTCAATACCGAGAACGTGACAGACATGTACGGCATGTTCAATGGCTGCAATTTGTTGGAAACAATATGTGTCGGTTTGGGATGGTGCACCGATGCCGTGACAGAATCCGGGATGATGTTTCGGGGCTGCACCCATCTTGTCGGTGGCCAGGGTACAACCTATGATGCGGATCATGTGGATGTCACCTATGCCCATGTCGATGGCGGACCTAGCAATCCTGGTTATTTGACCTGTGGCTTTAATGAGAATGACGTGAACGGTGACGGCGAGGTCAACATCGCTGATGTCAATACCATCATCAATTCGGTTCTGGGGAATGGCTGCAACTCTCGTGCAGATCTCAACAAGGACGGTGAAATCAACATTGCCGATATCAATGCAATCATCGACATCATTCTTGGTGATGGATGCTCACGATAGATATGAATACATTGACTTGGGCTTGCCTTGCGCAACAGTGTGGACGACATGCAACGTGGGCACCAACGCTCCCGAGGAAAACGGCGGCCAGTTTACGCTGATGAAGTGCTGTTTTGGTTGATTTATATATACTATTATCTGACTGACTCTCATAGGAATCGATTCATCGAACCACTCTGCATCCTCGAAGTTTTTACCGGGCGCTAATGGTTTGAAATGATATAATGGTGTCCGTGGAAAATTCGCTAAGGATCCATAAACACCTTGAAAACAATATCGTACAGGTGGTTTCGTGTAATGGGGCTCGCTCTGAAGCCCGTTAGGGCTGGCCAGGGCATAGGCAGGCGGTGGAGTGAGGCGAAGCCGAACGGAACCCCTGCATCGTGTCGCCCCCGACCAATATTTAGCCCCATCGGGGCGACAGTAAGACGCTGATGCTAAGCCTGGTGCCCCGATGGGGCTAGGACGTCTTTTCAAATTGCCCACAGGGGTTTCCCTCGGCTTCGCCTCGTTACACCCCTGCCTAT
>JAFTEU010000039.1 GCA_017453505.1 Muribaculaceae bacterium | reverse complement strand
TCTCGCCGATGAATCTGGCGAGATGGTTCTTGGTGTTTAGGGGCTTGCGCATGTCTTGACAGCGGGTCTGTCACACTGCCATCACTCCAAATTTTGGATGAGGCAATAAAAAAGTTCATGATATCATGAATGTTGTCGCAAATGATCTAACGTCTTAAGGTGTATCATGAGGTGGTTTAGAAATAGAGAAGATGCCATTATCTTGTGTTCATTATTTCGTTTGCAGAAATAGACATTTTTTGTCTAACCGCGCAAATAGATATGAAAGAATGTCCTATTATTATATTTTTGACCTATTTATTTCAGTTAATTGTGTCGATGCTGTCGACGCAATCAATAAAGTATTCAATCTTTGAGAATTTCGGCATTTTTCAGTATTCAACCTTTGAGAATTTCGGCATTTTTCAGTATTCAACCTTTGAGAATTTCGGCATTTTTCAGTATTCAACCTTTGAGAATTTCGGCATTTCTGCACAATCTGCAGGGCATAAGTTGTATTACCATACGTGGCCGACACCATCTGGCAAACATAACTACGAGATCGACTTCCTGTTGTCCCGTAAAGCTAAAATCTGCCCGATAGAAGTTAAGTCATCGACATCCAATGTCCATGTTTCAATTGATGAATTCCAAAAGAAATTCTCAGCTCGCATCCTTCAACGATACCTCCTTCATTCGAAGGACATTCGGAAAGAGCGAGACTTGATAATGCTGCCAATGTATATGGCAATGTTTCTTTAGTGCAATCAGTTTATAGATTTGAAACACCCTTAACCATCAAACTTTTTTATACACAAAGTGTATAACCAAAATGTTTGTAAACAATTTTATCCAGAAGCCATTGCCGATTCGATGAAAAAGCCTAATTTTGCCGCCAATTTTATAAAAACAACCAAATTACAGCAGCAATGCAGAGACACAAATTCGACATATTAACAGGATTGAACATTCATGGCACTTGGGGCCTTGAACAGGATACCCATATGCTCCTGTCAAGCATTGCGCTCACAAGCTGCCCGTACACACAAAAACTTCCCATGTCAGCACGAGGACGGAACGACCGATTCTGTCTAAGCAATTAAAGCTGATATCACACACAAGATATAATGGTGGTTGGGAAGTCTGCAAATCTTTCCAACCATTTCTTTTTGTGCCGATCACAAACGATGAAAAATGCTGACTTACCACCAGCCCACCTTCTCCTCACCGCTCGGCCAAAGGCACATCCAATAGGGAGAGATTCATTTGACGGAATCCTAATCACAATCAATCATTAACCGCGCAACGATGCGCATAAAACAAGAGGAAGAGAAAACAATGAATAAGATCTATTTTACAGCCGACCTACATTTCGGCCATTCAAATATACTGAAACATTCGCCAAAACGCCCATTCTCGGAAACTGTGGATATTGTAGCGCACGATGAGTGGTTGCTGGATTTATGGCAGAGTACGGTGGACAAGCGGGACACTGTGTATATTCTGGGCGATTTGACATTCTTGAAAAGTGATAACGCCCGTCGGTTGTTAGAGAAGCTACCGGGGCATAAGTTCCTGATCGAGGGAAATCATGATGGCTCCATCCGGGCTTACAAAAACTATTTCAAGGAAGTCTATCAGATTAAGGAAATGCGTTTCAAACCAACCGTTGCACCATTCCTGACGGAGGAATTCTGCGTGGTTATGTGCCACTATCCGATGGTAACATGGAATCAGAAACCACGAGGATCTGTGATGCTACACGGGCACAGTCACGGAAAATTGGACGATTATAATTCCTTGTCAACAGATTTGCGTTTCGATGTCGGAATAGATGGCGCGCTGGCCAATCTGCACTTCTTGTCGCTAGAGGACATCTACAACGCCACAAAGCACAAGATAACACAATATAATTGCGACACTTTTGTTGAGTATGCACAGAACAACTATCGTGGCGAGGTAAGGTAATAAGTTGAACTACATATTGAAAACCAGAAAATGAAGAAAATACAAATATTGAGGTACAACGATCTCAGAGATCTGATGTACTTATCCCATGAACACCATTTGAACGGTGTGGTTGTTGATGATGCAGCGCTCGAAGTGATGCTTCGAATAGAACATACCATGCAGCGACTTGAGGTAATGGGCGATGACGAGCAACGTTGGCTCTGGATAGAACTCAAAGCACCAGGTAAGCGTAATCGCATGGAGAGCGCGGATGCAAACGGGAACTATTGGTATCAGGTGATTACTGCCAATTATCAAGATTTCCACTACATGATTATCAGGAACCGCGAGGGGATGTATCTCGATCTCAGAAGTGCCAGATACATTGGAGATGAGCGAAAGCCAGATGTCTGGCATGGGAATGTGTCAAAGCCACTGCAAAAACTGGAAAAGTACATTACCGCACTGGTAGACGACATCTGCGAGAATCCCGATGCCTACAACACCTATATCGATAAGAACCTCCCTTATTCAAAGCGAGATGGTATCATCAAGCGTGCCGATCTGAACCGCATCTGCCCTGCGTATCGGACATTTGATAATCCAAAGCGAGTGGTGGATATCGTTACAAAGATGAACAGACTGCCTGTATGGTCGGTTGATAACATGACACTCAGAACTTACATGCATATATGGCGTATACTCTATGAGGCTTATAGAACAAAGAACAGGTATGAGCCCATTCCCAAGTCGGCATTTGCCCATGAGACTGACATGGATGTCTTTGTGCGATACAATAGCAAGGGAAGTGAGATGGAAGGCCTGAATCTCGACTGTGAGCTCGACTACCAGAAATGGCATGATGAGAACAGTTCTTATCACTGCATGGATGTTGCCTATGCCAGAATTCATCTCTATCCCCGAAAGAAAGAAAACCGATGGGATGACGAGGATGTGCCTGTAGCTGATGGACAGTGGTATTTCACATTATCATTCAGTGTCTATGGCTATTCCAATGATGTAGTTAATATATTGGAGGCATTGTGCGATGCTGGAATTGGGGTAGTATGCCACGAATTAGCCCGATTGCTCCGTATTGCCCAAGAGACCGACTATGTGGGCATCACTCCAGGAGCAAGCAAATACGTTCATGACGAGAAGATCGGCAATGAAATCAGGCTTCCCTGTGTGCAAGATGACATCACAGCCCAACAAGTTGCAGATGTAATCGCCGCCACTGAATGGGATCCACTGAGAAAAGTAAAACCAATTAGAGAAAAACAACGATGAGAATACAATACTTGAGTGACCTGCACATGGAGTTTGCAGAGAGCAGCAGACACATCAAGCATAGCGGATTGCCTGTTACAGGTGATGTGCTGTATTGGCTGGAGGCACGTTCTGTCTGAATATTGACGAAGTCGAGAAATAGAAGTCAAACAGAATCGTTAAATATCATTTTTTTTGCTTTATTACCAGCAGAAATTAGAAATATGCGATTTCAAACAAAATCTTCAACGATGATTAGCTCTATTCGGGCGAAATCTAACTCTATGATTGTATCTTAATGGCATTACTTGATGATGGCGCACCAGCCGCCGTTGCGGACGAGGTGGAGGTGCAATTGGGTCTGCGGGGTGACGGTCTGCTCGCCCTTCTTGTAGTCCACGGCGATGCGGTGGGCGTTGCGGCCATCCTGGAAATAGGTCAAGTGACCTGGCTTGGTCAGGAAGTCAAGCGAGATGGTCAGGTCGAGGGGCTGCTTGCGCTCGCCAGTGATGGCCCCGATGAACCACTGGTCACCTTTCCGTTTGGCCACAACATAGTATTCTCCTGCCTTGGCGGCAAGGATGCGGGTGTCGTCCCAGGTGGTGGGTGCCGAGGCAATGAACTCGCTGCATTCTGGCTCACGCAGGTAACGTGTGGGACTATCGGCAAGCATCTGCAAGCCGCTCTCGAAGCAGACGTAGAGGGCCATCTGGTAGGCACGTGTGCCACCACCCATCGGCAGGGAACCCGTTCCCCGGTTGTCCTCGGGCTGGGCATTCTGCATCGCGCCAGGCGTGAAGTCCATCGCTCCCATGGCATTGCGGATGAAGGGCAACCAAATGCTGTTCTTGGGCTCACAGCCAGCACCCTGCTCCAGCCCAAGCACGCCCTCATAAGACAACAGGTTGGGCAGACGCTGTTCCAGTCCCGAAGGCTTGAAGGCCCCATGGAAATCCACCATCAGCTTATGCTTGGCGCACTCGCGGACGACGCGCTCATAGTAGTTGACCATCCACTGGTTGCTGTGATCCATGAAGTCGATTTTCAAGCCCTTTACACCCATCTTGGCATAATAGGGGATCAAGTCCATGTGCTGCTCGACGGTGAGCCACGAGAGCCACAGCCAGACACCCACTCCCCGCTGGCGACCATAGTCCACCAGTTCCTGCACGTCAATCTCATCACGGGTGGTAAAAGGATCGGTCACACTCTTGTTCCAGCCCTCATCAAGCAGGATATACTCCACTCCAAATTGTGCTGCGACATCGATGATGTACTTGTAGGTATCATTATTGATGCCCGACTCAAAGTCCACGCCCCACACGGTCCAGTGGTTCCACCAGTCCCAGTTTACCTTTCCTGGCTTGATCCACGAAACGTCACGGAGTTCACATTTACCACCCAGCACAACCTCCATCTGGTTCGCCGCGATAGTGGCATCATCACCGATGACGGCAAAGCGCCAAGGCAACGAGCGGCGGCCGTCAACATTTGCGGCGATACATTCACGTTCTTTGGTGATTTCCCAGCCACGGTCACCGCTGGGTATCCAGGCTTCGGGTGCCTTAGGGAAAACTGACGAGAATCCGTTCTTGCCGTTTGGTCTCAGGAAGATGTGGGGATAGTCTCGCACATCGCTCTCGGAGAACAGCACCTTGGTTCCATGCGGGCTCTCAAAGAGGACGGGCAGATAGGTCATCCCGTCATCCTGCCCCAAGTCAGCTGTCGAGATGTGGGTATAAGGCTTCTCACACGACATGGCATAGGTGCCAGTCATGGAGATGTGGGCCATGAAGGGTTGCGGGAAATTCAGTTCTATCCCTTCGTCCACCACATCCACCTTCTTCTTGCCCTTGTTGATGTTGAAACGGTAGGCTATGCCGTTGTCATAGGCACGGAAGTCAACACCGACTCCGCCCTTGAAGGTGAGTGACAACTGGTTAGCCCTGTTGGGCACCATGGCATATTTCAACGGCACTACCGGCTTGATGACCTCATCGATGCGGGAGCGCTTACGGCCCTTGAGTTGCGGCTTGTCGCCAAACCGCTCATTGCCCACCTGCAGGGCGAGTGCATTATCCTGGAGCACCAATTCGTCACCCCAGTAAACACTGTATTGCAACCGGTCGCCGATGGTGACCACAAGCCTAATGTCACCATTGGGCGAGGTGATGGTTTCTTCCCTGGGTGCAGCAGCGGCAGTCAGCACAGCAAGCAACATTACGAGCGATAATATCTGTTTCATGTGATTTTTTCATTTATTGATTGTCCAGTACAAAGGTAATGGTTTTATCTGCTTGATGAGCACTTTTTGGGGCGATTATTGACAAAAGACTTGACATGGATGTCACCTTTTGGTATCTTTGTTTGTTATATAGGTGAACTGCGGTGCAAGCCGAACGCAATGCAGGCGCGCATGTGATTGCTGAGGCACAGCCCACAGAACCCGAGCTCAAGCGAGGGAACCAGTTCAAGAAAACAGAAGTTTAACAATTCTAAAACAATTAGTATTATGGGAACTTTCGCTGATATGATAGTACTCGTTGCCTGTGGATGCATACTTCCCATCGTTGCCATCCTGGCTGTCGTCCGTAAAAAGATGAATGACACCAATCAACGCACGCAGATCGTGCTGGCCGCTATCGAGAAGAATTCTGAAACGGATATCGAAGAAATCTTAAAGAAGATTTCGCCCAAACCCAAGCTGCTGAAAGAGAAACTGCTCACTAAACTGTTGTGGGGATGTCTTGCCATCCTAGTCGGCATCGGGTTTATAGGTACAGGGGCATGGATGGGCTATGTGGGCGGCTCTGTCCCCGACAAAATCTATCAAGCCGTCTTCTACGGCCTGATTGCTCTCGTGGTGGGCATTCCATTTCTTGTCAATTATTTCGTAGGCAAGAAGATGCTATCCAAGGAGATTGAAGCCGAGGAGAGAAGAATGGCCGAACATCAATGATGATCGGGTGACCCGCGAAGTATTCATAGCGCATGTCGAGCGTGAGCAAGAGGCCCTGCGAGGTTTCTTGCTTGCCTTGTGCTGTGGCAACAAGAGTGATGCCGATGACCTGGCCCAGGATGCCCTGGTCAAAGCCTACCTCTCGCTGGCTGGCTATCAGAATAAAGGGAAGTTCCGCTCATGGCTCTTTAAGATTGCCTACAATACTTTCCTCAGCCACAAGGCGAGTTGCCGAACGATGGACAGCATCGATGAGGCGCGCACGCTCATTAGCGGCAGCGAGGCAGATGCTTCGTTTGAGCATCAAGACCTCTACCTTGCCTTGCGCACCCTGCCACCCAAGGAACGCTCGTCCATCACGCTGTATTACCTCAACGGCTACAGCATCAAGGAGATTGCCGCCATTACCGCCACAAGCGAGGGCGCGGTCAAGCAACAACTCTCACGAGGCCGTGACAAACTAAAAACGAGACTGCAGTTATGAACAAAGATCAAGCACTCGAGGAACTCTTCCTCGTCCAGAAACCGCAATTTGACGACAAGGATGCCTTTATCGCATCACTGACAAAGCGCCTAGATGCTGTAGAGTACATCAAGCAGTATCAGGAATCGACCGTCCGTCGCTACAAGATGGCCGTTGTGGCGGCTTTTGTTGCAGGATTTGTTATTGGAGGTATTGCCATCGCCTATCTCCTCACGTCGCCATCCGATACTCCCCTATTCAACTTTGACACGCATAACATCATGTTCCTGGAGTGGCTATGCGCCAACTCCCGTCTGGTCACCGTCACTGGCATCTCGTTGCTGATGACCTTAGGCATCGCCTCGTTCATCAGCAATATCCATGAACTCAAGAGCATGCGCCAATCACTCCGACATCGACACACAGCCCTATCACCTCAGCATGGCAAAGGCTAAAAGCTAGTCAGGAGATGAGGCAAGCCAACTACTTTTTGCAGGCTTATACACTGACAATCAACAATCTTGTGCCACATTGAGTGTTATCGTTGCATCTTGAAGGTGATGTGCATGTAGTTGTCATCGGCTGAGTTGAAGCGCTGGATGAGGGTGGAGCCGTCATAGATGGCTTGCAGTTGCAGATTGATGCCTTGGCTGGCAATGGAGCTGAAGGCCTCGGGCTGTCCCAGTGCTTCCTGGGTGAATGTGTAATACTGGCTGTTGTTGTTAAACTCGATGCGGATATGATGGTCTGCGCCGCCATAATTCAGCGATAGTGGCATCACGTTGGGCGTGAAGGCCCAATTGATGTGCGAGTAGTCGGTATCGTAGCCGAAGTCGTAACTGGCCGTGACGGCAATCGGCGCGGCGCTTGCAAGGGCCTGGCTCAACGCCATATCGGCATCCACCACCCTAGCGATCAGCGACACGGGAAAGTCCTGCAAAAAGACATGGCGCATCTTGTAGTCCGACACATCAAATTGCATGTTGTCAAGGGTTTCCCTATAGGCTTCGATACTGCGATGTCCTTCCTCATCAATCGTCACCTTACTATCCTTGTCGGTATAGGTAACAATCAACTGACCAGTATATTCGCCCGCGATGTTCTGCCCATAGGTTTCCTTTTGCTGGTGGGTCAGCCGCATTTCAATATCATTATCGCTGCTGCAAGAGGGGAGAGCGGCAAGCATCACACAAGCGAGTTTCCAAATCTTCATTGTTTTCATTGTTTGCTATTACTGGTTTTAAGTGTTTCTGCCATAATAAACGTCGCTTGTCGAACAAAATTGCACATTGCCTGCATTATTATTTCCGGTAGGACATTAAACAAATCCATTCAACATACCATTATGACGGTATGACAGGAAGGGGCTTGATTTTTCAGGCTAGCAGGTCGAATGGCCTGCACAAGGCCAGCAGGCCTTGACTTACAGCAACCCCAGGGCGCACTGGCCGAAGGTCAGTGTGGCCTGGGGACAAGCGCACATATCGATATGGGCCCTGAAGGGGGCCACTCACTGCGACAGGAATACACCAGCCAAATCACTTGATTCTGACGCTATTGGCCCTCTACGAGGCCCGATCCAGTTTTTGCTTGCTTTCCCCAGGCCTCACGAGGTCTTCGACCTGTGCGCCCTGGGGTTCTTGATAGTCAAGGCCGCTGGCCTTGTGCAGGCCTTCGACCTGCTAAACTTTCCCCGGACACTAATAGAAAAAAATGATTCTGGTCGGCTTGGAATATTAGAGTGCTACTTGTGGATGATTACACGGCCTTTCCCAGATCATAGGCGGCTTGCAGTTTGGCGTTGCCGTCAATCTCGCGAGGGGCACCCACACCGCCGCAGAAGAGGTGACCTGCCAAGCGGCTCTTGGGGTAGCACTCGATCCAGCCATCAAGCCCAATCGAAGTTTTCCTTGCCTGCACCGATTTCAAAGTGATACTTGGCAATGCCCAGGTCTATGCGGGTATAGCCAATCAGGGAAAAGCCTTTGTGGGCACGCACCAGATGGCGGCCATCTTTCATGCCCAGATACTCGAAGGAGAACTTCTGCTGATTGACGGCCGTGGGAGCCAGCAGAGCGGCCTCAACACCGCGGCGGAACCACTCGGGCGTGTCGTCGCCGACGTTGCTCACCTGGTCGATGCGCTTGATCTTGTGCACTGCGCCTTGGGTCTCACCATAGCCGATGGCGATATAAGCCTTGATGACCTCACCCTCATTGAGGACATAGGTTCCCGGCACCTTGGAGTAGCTCAGTCCTACCCAGCAGGTGTTCATCCCGAGGGTCTGTGCCAGCAGCACCAAATGCTCGCCATAATAGCCAATGAGGTCGTCCAGATCGTCGGCTTTCACTCCTGCCATGACCAGATAGTTGGTCACCCCGCGGAATTTGCCATACTTGGCCAGCGTGCCCTGGAAGGCACGCGGCTCATCTTGTATTAACTGGACGTGCAACCGCCCCAAGCGGTTGACCTGGTCAATCTTCTCTTGCAACGCACGGCAATGGGCCGGGGCAAGCGGCTGTTCCTTGTAAGCCCTGACGCTGTGGCGCGCCTGAATCGCTTCTTGTAGTGTCATAGTCGATATAGTTTGCTTTGAATCTCGATTTCACTCATGTACCACAAACACAATGGCACTCACTGATGCTTGCGCTGCTTGAGGTAGTCGCTGGGAGAGAGGCCGTAATGCCTCTTGAACATGCGGGTGAAGTGCTGCGGATAGTCAAAGCCGAGCTCGTCGGCCGTCTGGCTGATCGTGTGGCCGCTGATGAGCAGTTCCTGGGCGCGCTTCATGACGAAACGCCGGATGGTATTGCCCGCAGTGTCACCCGTCATCTCCTTGACCAGATCCCCGAAATAGTTGGGCGACAGGAAGAGTTCCTGAGCACAGTACTTTACCGTGGGCAGGCCGTGCTCACGGTAAACGCCATCACTGTAGTACCTGCCAAGCAAGCTCTCGAAGCGCGTCAGCAGGTCATTGGACTTGGTGGCCTCGGTCGAGAGTTGCTTGGCATAGAAGCGGGCAATATGCTCCAGCACAAGCTGCAGCAGGGCAGTAACAATGGGGCGGGTGTGCTGATCAT
The DNA here is from genome assembly GCA_017453505.1 of Muribaculaceae bacterium. Lineage (GTDB taxonomy): Bacteria > Bacteroidota > Bacteroidia > Bacteroidales > Muribaculaceae > Sodaliphilus. The sequence continues at coordinate 12,996 of JAFTEU010000039.1, read as the reverse complement.
CGCACTTCAGTTCCTCGCGCAGGGTCTCCAACAACGCGACAATGGTCTGGCGCTGCTCGTCGGACATCAGCAGGGCCTCATTGGTGTTATAGGAGAAATAGGTGTAAGCGAGCATCTGGCGCTCCAGGCCAGTGCCATGCAGTAGTTCGGGATCAAAAAGCAATGCCCATCCCTTGGTTTGGATCTCCTCACCAAAGTCGGCCTTACCACCGATCTGCCCTGGTGCCACACACATCAAGGCATGGCGGTGAAGGTCATAGGTGGTGAGGCCATAGACCAGTTCCTCGAGCATCTCATCAGCGATAAAAATGCCGTAAACATCGTAGTTGTTCAACGAGTGATGGCAGTGCTCCAACTCGTCGTAGTGGATGACCGACACCAGGGGATGCAACTCCGGTGCCCCGATATACCGGGCATAGTCATTGACGTTATGTACCTTGAGTATCTGTTTCATTTCAGTTGCAAAGTTATTCATTTTTGAGCTATTTTCCGTGAATTTGGTTGATAAATCAGTATTTTGGTAACTCAATAGCATCTTGTTTCATAGTAATTTTGCATCGTGAAACTTTAAACACTAATATATGACGATATGAAAGAGACAAAGATCGCATTAGGAACCTGGGCTTGGGGCGCAGGCGCATTTGGAGGAGACACGGTATTCGGTTCAAACACCGATGTAGATAATCTGGCACCCGTATTTGAGGCAGCCACGAGGGCTGGCCTGAACCTGTGGGACACGGCCACGGCCTACGGTATGGGCGAGTCGGAGCGCATCCTGGGCACGCTGGCCAAGGGCGTGAATCGAGAGGATGTGCAGATTTCCACCAAGTTCACACCACAGATTGCCGAGGTGTTTGACAACAGTGTGGAGAAGATGGCCCAGGCCTCGATCGAGCGCATGGGCTGCGACTATATCGACATCTACTGGATCCACAATCCGATGGACGTGGAGCGCTGGACTCCTGGTCTGATTCCCTTGCTGCAGAGCGGCAAGGTGAAACGCGTGGGCGTTTCTAACCACAACATTGAGGAAATCAAGAAGGCCAACGAGATCCTGGGCGAGGCTGGCTTCAAGGTGAGCGCCGTGCAGAATCACTTCTCGCTGCTCTACCGCTCGTCGGAGCGAGGCGGCGTGCTCGACTATTGCAAGCAGAACGGCATCGAGTTCTGGGCCTACATGGTACTGGAGCAGGGTGCCCTCTCAGGCAAATACAACAAGGAGAACCCGCTGCCCGCCGAGAGCGACCGCGGCAAGAAATACAACCCCGTGCTGCCGCAACTCGAGGCGCTGACCAACGAGATGAAGGCCATCGGTGAGAAATATGGAGCCTCTTGCTCGCAGGTAGGCATCGCATGGGCCATCGCCAAGGGGACATTGCCCATCATCGGCGCCACCAAGGAGCGCCACGTCATCGAGGCTGCCGAGGCCGCCAAGATCCAGTTGACTGCCGAGGAAGTTGCCCGCCTGGAGCAGCTGGCCGATGCAACAGGCATCGACACCAGGGGCGGCTGGGAACACTCCATGGAATAAGAGTATGAGATTCTACACAGCGATAATTGCAATCACTTTTACTACCATCGCAATGGCTCAGGACGTGATTGATGTGCACAGCCACATCATCACGCCTGAGTTTTTATCTGCATTGAGCCAGGAAAACAGGCTGATGGACGAGGGATTCCCCTTGCCTGGCTATAATGCTGAGGAGCACCTGCAATGGATGGACGAGGCGGGCATACAGACCTCGGTACTGACACTGGCTGCACCACAGCCATCCTCGGCCACCACAATCAGGCAGACCAACGAGGCCGCCGCAAGGCTCAAATGCGAGCACCCGGGGCGATTCCTCTTCTGCGCCGCCTGAGCTCGGCACCCTGTTCTCGGTACTCAACGAGCGCCATGCCGTCATCATTCAGCATCCCCATCGACCCGAGCCCGTCAACCAGCAAGTGATGCAGCAGACGCCGCTCGCCATGCAGGAATACCTGTCGGAGACAACCCGCGCCGTGTCCAACATGATCAGTCGCAACGTGCTTGCCCGCTATCCGCAAGTCAAGCTCGTAGTGCCCCACTGCGGTGCCTACCTGCCGCTGGCGATGCCGCGCATGCGTTCGCTCGCACCGGTGATGCAGTCCAAGCAGATGGTGGGGACAATTGACTGGGAGGCCAACCTGGCCGCACTCTATTATGACCTGGCAGGTGCCCATAGTCCCGAGGTCATCCGCATGATGCTCACCATCACGACACCCGATCACCTGCTCTACGGCTCGGACTACCCCTATGTCGCGCCAGCAGCGCTCACAGCGAGTCTCAACAGGATGCGCCAATACCTGACCGACGAGCCTGACCTGGCCCCGCTGCGTGAGATGATATTGCACAGTAACGCAGCGTGGCTGTTCGGCATGACAGACAAAGAGCCTTCGGAAAGTGGCAGCGATGACAAGATGATTGTCCGCATTGCCGAAATCGAGGTCTATCCCGAATGCCTGTCTGAGTATTTGGCTTATGCCAATGAGGTGGACCGCCTCTCGGTGGAGCGTGAGCCAGGTGTCATCTGCCTGTACCCGATGCAGAGCACCGAAGATTCGACCCAGATCCGCATTCTCGAGATTTATGCCTCGGATGCCGCTTACCAGCAGCACCTGCAGACCGAACATTTCCAGCGCTACAAGCAGGGGACACTGCACATGGTGAAGAGCCTGAAACTGCCCACCATGCAGCCACTTGACCCTGAAACGATGAAACTGATTTTCACTAAACATAAACGATAATATGAAATACATCAAACTGGGTAATTCTGAACTGAACGTGTCACGCCTGTGCCTCGGTTGCATGGGCTTCGGCGATCCGACCATCGGTCAGCACTCATGGACCATCGACGAGGAACACACGCGCGAGATCATCCGCCGTGCGCTTGACCTGGGCGTGAACTTCTTTGACACGGCAATCGGTTATCAACTGGGAACATCTGAGCAGTATGTGGGCAAGGCACTGCGTGATATGGCCAAGCGCGACGATGTCGTGGTAGCCACCAAATTCCTTCCCCGCACCGCCGAAGAAATCGCCACAGGCATCGATGGCCGCCAGCATGTGATGAACTCCATCAACAGCAGTCTGGAGCACCTGGGCATGGATCATGTGGACCTGTACATCTACCACATCTGGGACTACAAGACTTCCGCCGAGGAAATCTTGGAGGGCATGAACGAGGCTGTAAAGGCAGGCAAGGCGCGCTACATCGGCATCGCTAACGCCTATGCCTACCAGGTGGCCAAGATGAACGCCTTGGCCGAGAAGAATGGCTGGGCCAAGTTCATCTCGGTGCAGAACCATTATAACCTCATCATGCGCGAAGAGGAACGCGAGATGGTGCCCTATTGCCGTGAGGATGGCATCGCCATGACCCCCTACAGCGCATTGGCCTCTGGCAAACTGTCCAAGCGCCCCGGCGAGACCTCCAAGCGACAGGCCGAGGACTCGTTCATGCACTTCAAGTATGATGCCACGGCCGAGCAGGATGGCCGCATCGTGGAGCGCGTCATGGAACTGGCCGACCGCTATGGTGTCGAGATGACACAGGTGTCGCTGGCCTGGTTGTTGACCAAGGTGGAGGCGCCTATCGTCGGTGCCACCAAGCTTCATCACATCGAGGGTGCCGTCAAGTCGCTTGATCTGCATCTCACGGCCGATGACATCGGCTATCTGGAAGAGCTCTACGTGCCCCACAACCTCTCGGGTGTGATGGCCGTGAACAAGCCCGTGATGAGCGAGGATCCCGTCTGGGTAACCGCTAATTCGAGTTCATAAAGCGGCAAAACCACTTTATGAACTCGAGTGGAGAGTGGAGAGTGTGGAGAGAGTGGAGTGTCTATTGCTCAAGTGGCAAAAAACTGAATCTGAAGTGATTATCTTCAATGGTTCTTAATCGATAACCTATATTTATCCTGTTCGTGAAGTGTTTACTACTTCACGAACAATAACCAACAAATATTGAAGGGGACTTCTATAAATTACCGAAATGTTTATCTTCTATGTTGACTGTATTTTGTTTCTTTTTGGCATATTTTGTCTTATCTTCTTGGATCATAGCTCGCTATGCTCCTGCAAAGCTAAAACAAAATCTACTCAAAAATAAATCAAAATCCATGTCAAGCTAATTTATAGAAGTCCCCTGAAAAAAAGTGGAAGCAGGCTGCCCCTTCCTATCTGGAGACAGCCTGTCCACTAGTGTGTGTTCTTTTATCACCCATGCTGCCGCCGCGCATTTCATGCAATCACTGCAACACTCACAGTCGACAGCAAGTAAAAAAATAGTGTTACCCGTCTTTTGGTTTCTTATTGCTGTTTTCTGATGGTAGTTTATCTACTGGTATCTGAATAATTGTAAGCCACTTGGCGGGATCCATCTGGTTCCATGGGCCTTCGACATACTGCAGTCTAGGCTTTCCCGTCACTTGATAGTTATTGCTAGTAATATAGTTGAACAACTCTATGAAATTATCTCGCATTGTACCATAAGGGCCGTCACACTTCATGCACACCGCCATCGGCACTTCAGGTAGGCGCTTGAACTTGATGAGCGGCGTGTCCTCATACATTTCCTCCACTTGTTCACAGTATTCTATATCAGCATCTTTCTCCATGAACTCTTCTCCATAATCGATGCTGAAGCTATACATAGGCTGAGTGCGCTTGCATCCGATACGTTGGATCTCAGGACCAACGACGTTGGCACAGAGGCTTGTAAGCTCATTATAACTATGTATCCTGCAACGGTAAGAAGCGACAATGATTGAGGGCAGACGCTGGATTGCAAATTTTTCCATATCGGCAATCTGACGGATAGCGTCACCCGTTCTGCGCAGCACATCGAGCCGCTGGAGCAGCTTCTGTATCTGCTCCTCGGTCTCACGCGTCTTGATCACGATCTGGGGAATGCTGGGACGATGCGTACCCTCGTCGAGCAGCTCACGTATTTCCTCGAGTGTGAACCCCATTTGCTGGAGCCGCAGAATTCCGTTCATCTGTTGCATCTGCGACAGGTCGTAGTACCTATAGCCAGTCCACTCATCCACCTCATTGGGCACGAGCAGCCCGATCTTCTCGTAGTGCCTTAACCTCTTGACTGTCACTTGGCAATATTTCGAGAAATCCCCTATAGTTAATCTTATATTGTTCCTCTTTTTCATTCTTGTATCTAGTCGTTTTATTATCTTGGGGTGCAAAGATAATGGTTGACCTTAGGTATGAGTCAAGAGGTCACCCCAACATTTATGATTTATTCACAATTTTCAGTAGTTAAGCAGCTATTCGACTCACCTCCCACGATGTCGCGAGGCCTTCCTGGGACACGGGGACGGTTCTTCTGTCCCATTTTTGTCCCAAGAAGAGGAAAAAGTGGGACAAAAGAACCGTCCCCGTGTCCCATTTGCCGTCAATAGCACAGGGCATCTGATGGCCAGCCAGTGACGTTGTGGCCTGTGTCGAGGCTCGCGACGGCGGCGAGGTCGTCGTCGCTCAGCGTGAAGTCAAACAGGTCAATATTTTCACGCATGCGCTCCACATGGGCTGTCTTGGGAATGATGATGATGCCACGCTGCACAAGGAACTTCAGGGCGACTTGGGCGGCAGTCTTGCCGTACTGATGGCCAATGCCCGTCAGGGTCTCGCCCTTGAAAATGCCGTGACGGCCCTCGGCCAGCGGGCTCCAGGCCTCAAGTGCCACATTGTAGGGTTTCAAGTAGTCCATCATCTTGCGCTGCTGGTAGAGGACATGGGTCTCACACTGGTTCACAACAGGCATCACCCTGGCTCCGTTCACGATGGCAGGAAAGGTGTTGGGATAGAAATTAGACACGCCAATGGCTCGGAACAGGCCCTGGCCGTAAAGTTCCTCAAGCGCGTGCCACATTACCGCAGGCTTGCCCACAGGCCAGTGCAGTAGCATCAAGTCCACATAGTCGAGCCCCAGCTGCTTCATCGAGTGCTCAACGGTGCGCATCGTCTCGTCGCGGGTATAGCAGGGATCGCATATCTTGGTCGTGACAAAAAGTTGCCCACGAGGCACACCGGTGGCCTTCACGGCATCACCCACCTCGCGCTCGTTGTAGTACATGGCCGCCGTGTCGATGCTGCGGTAGCCCACCTCGATGGCCTGTTCCACAACCCGCTGCGTCTCCCGCCGCGCGATATTATAAACCCCGAGGCCCACCATCGGCATCTCAACCCCATTATTCAACGTCTTGTATTCCATGTTCATTCGATTTTGAGGAATGTTTGCTTCTTATTCAGCAGGTAAGTCCAAGCATCCTGCCATTGTTAAATTCACTCCTGAGGCGACGCATCCATTTTCAGTGACAGAACTAAGTCAGGCAATAATACTGCTGTCTCAGTTTCCTCTTTGGGCGCGTCTTTGGGTTTCCAAGCCACGACAAATCTAACTGATGCAGAACTTACATCATAACCTTTTTCCTTCCATTGTGCAAGGGTGGATTGCATCTTCGATGACATCGTAACAATTGGTCTATCATTCTCATCATAAAATGTAATACCAGAACATCTCAATGCATCACCACTCCTCAGAGCCAGAATCTCGCGTTTCCAGGATTTCAAGAGACCGAGGTTTACATCCCTATGCGAGAGTTGTAGTACCACTTCTTTTGGTAAAGGATACTGCCGCTGATCAACCATGTACCGGTCTGCGCCGAGCCTCTCGAAATAAGTGCAATTGGTATGTACAAAGAGCCTGCTTTTCGCTCGTGTCATTCCCACGTAAAACCGTCGCATCAATCCGTCATCAACTGCATGATGGTCATCTATAAGCATATAGACATCATCAAACTCCTTGCCCTTTGCCTTGTGAATCGTTGATACGATGACATTGCTATCTGAAAAGTCACAAAAGTCTTCGGCCGAAGATTCAAATACAAATGACTTGAAATCTCCAATATATTTCACTTTGTTTGTTTGCTCAAACAAATGCAAGCACCGTTTTACATAGGGCAGGCATTGGCTCTTGTCATAGGCGGAAAATGTCACTTGTTTGGCCTTTTCCCACAGTTTGTCAGGAACAAGGGGTGTTGAAGTGTGTTTTGAAATATATTTGGTGAAAAATTTTATTTCGGCCAGATTGCTGAACCGGAACCCATCCATTGATTGCACTAACTTGCAGTTGATTCCTTGCCGTTTCATCAGCGCAACCAATGTTACGGCCTCTTCATTGGTTTGAGTCAATACACCTGAAATACCATTTGACAGATTCCTTGCTAATTCCTTCACAAGAGGCTCATATAGTATTTTGGCTGTGTGATAAGTTACCTGAACCCATCCGTCATCATCTCTCATTGAGATGATTGGAGTGCTTTTCATGCGATGGTGAATACTCTTTGCAAATAAGTTTGCAAAATTGACAATGTGCTTAGCACTGCGATAATTTTCGGTCATCTCCACAAACTTACTGCCAGGCTCCTGCGTCAGTTGATACAAGAATTTGGAATTTGACCCGCGGAAGTCATAGATGTTCTGGTCGTCATCACCAACTGCAATCACACGCATGTCCTCGTTACGATCCATTAGTGCCTTGACGAGTGCATATTCCTCATGACTCATGTCTTGTGCTTCATCAATCACTAATACCGTTTTGCCGATTTTGCTGGGCTCGACATCTCCCTGGCTGATCATCTGAGCCGCATCAGCGACAATATTCTTGGCATCGTCAAGATTTCCAACACGCCCCAACAGATCAAAACAGTAAGAATGAAACGTCTTAATCTCGACAAAATGGGCTGCATTGCCAATCAATGCCATGAGCCTTTGCTTGAACTCGGTCGCCGCTGCCCGTGAGAATGTCAGCATCAACAACTGTTCATGCTTCACATCTTCTAGTAATAATAGCGAAGCGAGTTTGTGTACAAGGACACGGGTTTTTCCGCTACCTGGGCCTGCTGCGACGACAATGCATCTTGATTCTTTATCAGAGATGATTTCCATTTGACGGTTAGACAATTGCCCAAATAACTGGGAGAACTTTTCTGGTGTCAAATTGCGCTGAATTTCGTTTACCCTTTCGCCCTTAAAATATTTCCCGATAAACTTCTTATAATCCATCTGGAAATAATCCTGTACATATTGCAGCGCAGCATCATAATCCTTAACCATCAGATTAGCATACTCACCAACGATGTGAATCTGCTGAATTTTCTGCTTGTAGAATTCATTGAGCATTCGGTAATCATCCACCTTGTATCTTGACCTGGGGTCTTTGAGACGACGTATATCCATTGCATTGTAGAGGACCAGGAAACCACCTTCCAACTTCAATGCACCGATCTTTGAAAGGTAGAGTAGTGCTTCCTCAATGTCCTCAATCATCAATTCACTGGCATTGACAAACAGTGATTGCTGACTGGACTTTATATCTTCCAGTAACTCAACGATAGAGAACTGGACAGCATTGTTTTTTTGTTGTTGATCTTCGGGCATGTCGGCAACTAACTTATAGAGCCATTCAATGGTGAAGCGACTGATCATTAATCGTTTTTCAAAACGATTGATAGTCGTTTCCATGTCCATTTGCCTGGAGATTTCTAGATTGCGTGCTGAGTCTTCTTTCTTTCGGGTATAACCCTTTACAGTCATGAAGTAAAGCAAGGTTCTGATGTCCTTCTCTTTGGAATGGGTAATGCCCTCATTCAAGGCATCATCATTCAACTGCTTGCACGATGTATGTAAAGCCTCATCCGGGATATGCTTAAGAATGTATTGTTCCAGTTTTGAGAAGTATTCAAGGAGTTGCCGTGACTTTCGTTCTGAATCCCCGGAATCTCTAAGATATGCTGAGATGTCCTTGCTGTCTGCTAAGATGCCTTCTTGTCGCATTCTTTCAACTGAAGAAACGACCTCTGCTTTACTTAGCGCCAGTATATCCGCTAAATAGTCAACTCGCGATTCAGCCTCAGCATCCTGGGCCTTAGCGATGTGTTTTTGAGAAATCAGCGACTTGATGATTCTAACCGCTTTCTCGATTTCATCTTGTGAAAATAATGTGGACTCCGAGATCCTGCGTCGGGCCTCATCCATGTTTTTGACGGTGATTCCTGTCGCATAGACATGAGGGACATTGTTACCCCTTTCTAAATAGCCAGCCTGCTCCAATGCGGACAAAGCCGTGCGTACACGGGTTTCGATATCAGAAACCGAATCATCCCAGCCAGCGTAGCGTGCTATCTCAAGGGCAGAGCAACATACTCTCTCGCGTTGTTTGGTCAAGCCTTTGATGGCTCTCCATACCTGCTGTATCTCGCTGATACTCAATTTTGTCTGATTGAGCAATATGAAGTGTTTGTCAAGGTCATTGTCACTATATAACACGAAGCATAGGGCATTTAACTGCGGGTCTCGGCCAGCGCGCCCTGCTTCTTGAACATAATTCTCCAATGAATCAGAGATGTCATAATGAATGACAAGACCTACATCTTTTTTATCAACACCCATTCCAAAAGCTGAGGTCGCGACAATAATTCCGACTTGATCTTTCATAAACGCGTCTTGGTTGGCTGTCTTTTCGTCGGCATTCATCTTGCCATTGAAAGGTAAAGCCTTTAGCCCATCTCGCGTCAATTTTTTAGCAAGTTCCAATGAGCGTTTTGTGCGAGACACATAGACAATTGTTGGACACAGATGTTCAGAAATGAGTTGTCTGAGTTTGATGTACTTATCAGCGTCAGTATCCGCATGAATCACCGAATACCGTAAATTGGTTCTTGATGCTGTGGACGCAAAGAGTTTCAGGTCAATATCCAATGATTTCTTGAAGTAATCGCAGATGTCTTGAATAACTTTTTGTTTAGCCGTCGCGGTGAAGCAGGATACGGGTATGGGATGGGAGTTTTTTTTCTTTTTCTGATACTCGCTGATGAATTTGCCAATGTACAGGTAATCAACTCTGAAATCTTGCCCCCATGATGAAAAGCAATGTGCCTCGTCAATTACAAATCTTACCACTGTGCGTGCCAAGAGGATTTTCTCGATGGTCTTGGAACGCAGCATTTCAGGAGAGATATATAATAACGAAGCATCACCTTCTTGAACCCGCTGGATTGATAGCGCCCTTGTTATCGGGTCTAACAATCCATTGATGGTCACAGCGTCAACGATGCCACGGTCGGCCAGGTTGTCAACTTGATCTTTCATCAGTGACTGTAGAGGGGAGATAACAACGGTTAAGCCATGAACAGTGCGTCCCTCCATCAAAGCGGGTAATTGGAAGGTTAGAGATTTGCCGCCGCCAGTGGGAAATATTGCCAATAGAGAATCACCGTCAACGGCTGCTTGTGCAGCCCTTTCTTGTAGATTCTCTCCTTCAAAAGTGCGGAATTGCTTAAAGCCAAAGAAGACTTCAAGACCGTGATGAATATCCAACTGGCGGTTGCAATAGGAACAGCCCTCGTTGCAACGGTGATGCCGCAGAACCCTTAATACATACTCTACCGCGGGATAATTGTAGAGAACCCATCGGGGTGTAATGGATCGATAATCAGTTGTATCGGCAAGGGATAGCGCATAGCATAATTCGCAGGGATAGTGTTTGACAAGCATGTCAATATCTGCGTTATCGCATATCTTATCTCGATAAACTGAACGAATCAAGTCTAGCAAATTCCCGTCAGAGGTTTCTGCTCTCACCATGTCGAGAAAACCGTCAAACTCCGTTTGTCCTTTAAGCAATGTGGTATAAATCCTGCGTTTTTCGTCAGGCAGAGAATGCCAGCGCTCAATCTCATCCAGCAATAGACCCAAGGCTTTTCTACAGTCATTTACTGGATTATTCGCCTGATCGTCAATCAGTTTGTCATCTTTTAAAAGTCGGTGATATGGGCGGGACGGAAACAGCAGGGGGGACATGTATAATGTGTCTACCAGTATCCAGTTGTGGCGTCTCTCTCCAAAGAGATATTTCGCATCATGATGGATGATGTTATGGCCACACAGATAATCCACGTCATCTAGAAAATCAAACAGACTTGACTGTGACGCATTGTGGAAGACCGATTGATCATATTTAAGCGCTCCAATATCATGAATTTTGCGGTCTTTCCACCCGACTTCAACATCAACCATGGCATATCTTGAAGCATCGTGGGCATTAGTACTCTTGCCGATGATGTCGTCTGAATCATCAGCCTGCCGTATGCCTATAAGTTTGCGCCAAAATGACATTTCAAATATCTGGTATAACTCTGAATTCTTTGCAAATATAGATAATAAAAATGAATACTGATAGGAAAATGCCAAAAATGTAAACTTTAACTAGAAATGGCTTTGGGGACACGGGGACGGTTCTAGGCTGTTAAGTTAATCGCCGTTTTAGCTTCATTTTCATCCTGCTTTCTGAAGTGTCCGTTGCCTTTTTGCCAGAGGATTGGGCAACAAATTGTGCCATCTCCACTCCTTGACATCTCTAATCGTCGTATTGGCTAAGAGTTCGCTGACATTGAAGTGCCTGCGCTGCTGGTCATCGGCCAGTGCCATGTGCAGCGGTATCATCAACACAATGGGTGTGTAGCCGTTGTTCTTGTTCGGCGACATCCTGCCCTTGAGGAAGCCGAAAGTGGACTCGATCACGTCTGAACTGATGATATGGGTCTGCCCCTGCCCCAACAGAGCCTCCTCCCGGTCGAAGTACTCCAGCAGATCCTGGCCGAGTTGCCTTACCCTTCTGGTTGACCCCATGAAGTTCCTGTAGATGTAGTTCCTGCAATGCTGCGCGGTCTGCCGGGAGAGGCCTTCTGTCTTGCACAGCTTGAGCATGTGCTCGAAGCCTGTCATCACCTCGTGGAGCTCTTCCACCAGCGAGGCGTTGCGTTTGACGAAGGACAGCATCGCCGACTCGTCCGGGGAGAGTCTGAAGTCGTTGTCCAGCACCCGTTTGGCCCAGTCCACGGTGGCGAACACGTTCATGAAGCGCGCGAACTCGGGCCTTTTCGGGGGCATGAGGTAGGCCCATTTCGTGTGGGAGAACTTCCTGGCATAGCCTTTCTTGGCTATGAACTCCCTGAAGTCGCGTGCGGGGGCATAGGCCTTCTCCAGGCACAGTGCGAAGCTGTGGCTGATGTCGCGGTGGTCGGGGATGCCGATCTCGTCAAAGACGGGGCACAGCACCCTGCCGTTGTCGTTGACGGCGTATTCGGGAAGGCGCCCCCTGCGCTCGGCCGTCGCGTTGAGCTCGCGCTCCGTGTCGGCCTTGCTCCACCCCTGGCAGACGGCGATGCGCTCGACACTCACGTCGGAATGCCGCAGGGCGCGGCCCGGATGGGCTGCCGGGGCAGACAACTGTACATGGAGGTCCTGCCCGCCCAGGCTGATGCTGTTGTCCACGATCAGGGCGTATGCTTCTTCAGCGGTATGACGCTTCTGAGAACGGTCATACACGGCAAGGCCGCATTTCTCCAGCCAGTCCTTGACCGTGACGTGTGAAACCGGTTGCCCGAGATCCGCGCCCAAGACAAGCGAAACCACCTCAAGCACCTTCGGCACCTGCCGCAAGCTGCATCCGACGTATGAGGACAGCATGACCGCCAGGCGGATCACCGTTTCCCCGTGTCGATGTCCGGGAACACCAGTGACACCACTTCCAGCTCCTTTTCCGTCAAGAGGGCTAGCGCTTTCTTGCCCGCTTTTTTTTTGGACTTTTTCGCCGCACCCTTCAGCCGCCTGTTCTCCTGCTTGGCGGCCTTGAGCCGTTCTGAAAGCCTCTCGTTTTTCTTGCGCTCATCACGCAAAGCCTTTTTCACGCGTTTCAGTTCTTCGTTTTTATCAACTTCGCTCATAATATTATGCATTATAAAATATTTGCAAAGTTACTAAAAACCAGCCAATTAAACAAATTTTATTATATAAAAATACGTTAAATACAAATAAATATCCGCAATTAGAAGAGAAAATGCAAAAATAGGCTGCCGAATGGCAGCACAAAACTTATCATTAACTTAACAGCCTAG
>JAFTEU010000038.1 GCA_017453505.1 Muribaculaceae bacterium | reverse complement strand
TGTAGTTCATATCGTTATATAGCAAAATATAGCTACAAAGATATAACAAAAAAACCGCCTGTGCAAGCGGCTTAACCTTATTTAACTGTCAAACTCCCGTCATGATTATACTTCATTTTCTTCAGCATACAATGCGTGCGGGGGGATGGATGGTGTGATTTACATTGTGGGTGATTCAAGTTCATTTTGACTAATTTTTAGGTTTATGTGTTGCCATTTACGTAAAATGTAGTACCTTTGCGGCGCTGATTATGGTAATCAGGTGGCCTCTGGCCACACTTGATGAAAGGGAATCCGGTGGAAATCCGGAACAGTACCTGCTGCTGTAATCCCCGTAACAGAGGGTTTATCTCTCAAATAACCACTGGCCACAATACAGGCTGGGAAGGTGAGATAAACTGGGGAAAGTCAGAAGACCTGCCATAAGGTTTAGTAACCATTAGTACGTTCACTCAGGAACAGGTGTGACGGAAAGCAGACATGAAAAGAAAGAAGAAACTAACAGCGGCACTGTTGGCGTTGTGCTCGGTTGCGGCGGTTAATGCACAAGACGACATCTGGCGACAGGACAGTCTGCCAGAAGTAGTGATTACAGGTACTGGAACCCAGCACCTGTTGAAGGATGCACCCGTGCAGACCGAAGTCATCACCAACAAGATGCTACAGAACTATGCAGGCAAGAGCATTGAGGACATCCTGAGTGGTCTGACGGCTTCGTTTGCCTTTGGCGAGGACGACATGGGCTCCCAGATGCAGCTCAATGGACTGGGAAACAGCTATATCCTGATCCTGATAGACGGCAAGCGCATCCACGGTGACGTGGGCGGCCAGAATGAGTTGTCGCTCATTGATCCACAGAACATCGAGAAAATTGAAATCGTGAAGGGTGCGTCAAGTGCCCTCTATGGCTCGGATGCGATCGCCGGAGTTGTCAACATTATCACCAAGAAACATCGCGACGAGGGTTTCTTGATAGAGAACACGACCCGTCTGGGCAGTTACGGAGACGTGCGACAGCACAACGGACTCGCATTAAACTACGGCAAGCTGAGTTCCTACACGAACTTCCAGTTGCAGCACAGTGACGGATGGCAAAACACCAGCGTTGAGCACACCGAGGGTTCTGAGCCACCCATTACCGATTCCCGCAACAAGACCGTGAACCGCCACACCAACTGGCAGGTCGCCGAGCGCCTGACTTACCAACCTGTCAGAAACGTGGAACTCTATGCCGACGGCACACTGTACTGGAAGCGCATCTACCGTGTGAGTGGCCGTCACCCGCACTATGACGTGAAAACTTGGGACATGGAATACCATAACAGTTCGGCAGCTATCGGGGGCAAGTGGCAGCGCAATAAGACTGACTACATCTCGCTGGATGTGGACTGGAACCGTCATGCCTATTACTATTATTACACGGCGACCACGCTGGTTGAGGACTACGACAAGAGCGCAGGAACACCTTACTATCCTTATTTCCCCTATCTGCCCGACCAAAAAGAGTTGCAGAGCGACCAGCAACGCACGATGGCGACCCTCAAGGGCGTGTTCACACTACCCCTTGAAAACCGACTGAGTGCAGGCCTGGAATACCGTTATGACTGGTTGAAGGCACCTACACGTGTGCGCAACGGCAAGGCAACCGACTGGACGGCAGCAGCCTATCTCCAGGACGAGTTCACCCTGATACCTAACCTGAACATCACCGCTGGCCTGCGCCTGAGCCACAATGAGGGATTCGGTACCAAGTTGACGCCCAAGGTATCGGCCATGTGGAAAATCGGCAATCCCTGGCGACTGCGTGCCACTTGGAGCCAAGGTTTCAAGACCCCAGCCATCCGAGAAATGTATTACCGCTACGTGCGGCAGATGAGCGGCACCTACCTGTATCTGGGAAACACCGACCTCCGGCCGCAATCCAGCAACTATTTCTCGGTCAGTGGCGAGTATGGCTGGCGCGGACTCAGCATCACTGTGAGCGGCTATTATAATAAGGTCAAGGACATGATAGCCCTGGTGACCATCCCCAACTATCAGGCCCCCGACGAGTACATCATCCAGTATGACCCCGTCAAGACCCGGCAATACCAGAATATTGAGGACGCAAAGACTAAGGGCATTGACGTGAACGTGAATTACCAGTGGAGGGAGTTCGCATTTGGTCTGGGTTATAGCTACCTGGACACCGATGCCAACCAGTATGACACCAACCACGACAAGATGCGTAAGGTCACCATCGACGGCATGGCCCACCACAAGGGCAACTGGCTGGCGACCTGGGGACACCGCTTCTCGGCCGACTATCGCCTGGGTATTGGTATCTATGGCCGCATGTCGAGCACCCGCTACTATCAGGATGACGGCAACGGCAAGGGTTACCAGACGTGGCGCTTGTCCACCACCCATGACCTGGGCCACTTCAAGGCCACCACATGGCGCATCGAGGCAGGCGTTGACAACATCTTCAACTACTGTGACCGCACGCCCCACGGACTGCACCTGGGCACTACAACGCCAGGCCGCACGGGCTATGTGTCACTGACCATACGCTTCAACCAAGGAAAGAAACTTTCTAATAAATATAAGTCTAACTTTAATTCAAAACAACAAAACAATGATGAAGATTAAATCTTTGATGATTGCCATGCTGGCCATCTGTCTGACCATGGGCTTCACCTCTTGCAGTGATGACAAGGACGATCCCATCGAGAACAATTACACTATTTACCAGAAAGCCGTAACCCAGACGGTTAAGTCCCAGAAGAAGAGCGACAAGGTTATCTTGTTGGTTGCCTTTGGTTCGACCTGGGAGCAGGCTTACAACGCATTTGATGCCACCGTTGCCGCCTACAAGCAGGCCTTCCCCGGTTATGACGTATTCCTGTCATTCTCATCAGCCATCTGCATCAACCGCGCTGCCGCCGGTGAGAATGTTGATCCCCGCAACTTCTATGCTCCCCCCTTCTGGCTCAACGCCTTTGCTGAGGTTGAGTACATGGAAATCGTTGTTCAATCGTTAAAGGTAATCCCCGGTGAGGAATATACCCGCGTGATCAACTACATCAAGGACTTTGCCAACAACGCCAACGGTGACATCAGCGACAAGTATCTATCGATCGTTGACCTCAAGCTGGGTGTGCCCCTGCTGCAGGATGCCGAGGCTGACGTTAACCTCGTTGCCAGCGAGCTCAATAAGCTCTACAAGGACAAAGCCAGTGAGGGTGTCGTTGCCTTTATGGGCCACGGTAACCCCGACTCCTACGATACCTACAAGGCCAACGTGCGTTACACTCAACTTGAGGAGGCTCTCCAGCAGTACAACAAGAACTACTTTGTAGGCACCGTTGACATGATGAACAACTTCAAGACCAACGTTTATGCCCGCATGCTTGCTGCCGGTATCACCAGCGGTAAGGTATATTGCCACCCCTTGATGTCGATCGACGGTGACCACGGCCACAACGACATGGCTGGTGACGATGACGACAACTGGGACGGTGAGAAGTTCACCCCCAACGATGAGGGCGAGGTTGAGGACACCTCCTGGAAGATGTATTTCCAGCACCTGGGCTATGAGTGCAACAACTCGACCATGATCGAGAAGGGTCTGCTGGAGTTGCCCACCGTTCGCCAAGTGTGGATGAACCACACCCGTGACGCCATCAACGGTGATCCCCTGGACTTCTATCACAGCAAGAATCCCGAGTAATTAATCTTAACTTTAAGGTCTTTAAGGTCCTTAAAGGCTTTAAAGACCTTAAAATTCTAAAAGACTGATTTAGAAGTGATTAAGAAAATTATATTGACTACAGTGGCACTCCTTACCTGGAGTGCCGCTGTTTCCCAAATCCACAAGATGGAACGCAGCGACTCGTCGATGATGAGCCGCAATTACACCTTAAATCCCGTGGTTGTGACCGGTTCGGGACACCAACAGCGCTTGAAATCCACCGCAACCCCTGTACATGTGCTCAGCAGTCAGGAAATCAAAGAACAAGGGATTACCACCTTTGACGGTGCCTTGACACGCATGATGCCCCAAGTTTCCATGTCCCCCAATTCGATGGGTACCTTCTTGCGCCTCAACGGTCTGGGAAACAAGTATATCCTGATATTGATTAACGGTCAAAAGCTGACCGGCGACATCTCCAACAATGTTGACTTGAACCGCATCAACATGGCCCGTGTGAAGCGCATCGAGGTGCTCGACGGTGCCGCATCGTCACTCTATGGCTCGGATGCCATTGCCGGTGTCATCAACATCATCACCGACCAGCCCACCCGCGACCTGGTGAGCGTGACCAGCGACACCCGCGTGTCGGGTCACGGCCAGTTGACCGAGAACATCGCTCTGGATATCTATAAGAACGGCTTTGGCTCTTATACCTCGTTCTCAAGAGACCAAGCCGACAGTTACCGCAACAACGATGTGGAGTATGTCAAGGGTTCTGACACCGAGACCCAGCCGACCATTGCCCCATTCTTCACGGGCTACCGCTCCAATCTCGTGGGCCAGAAGTTCACCTATGCCCCCAACGAGCACCTGGCCTTGAATGCCGGCATCGATTACTCCTACAAGATCACCAACCGTCCCAACACCCGCAAGGACATCACGGGCGGCACCGACTATGAGATGCGTTACAAGGGCCTGCGCTGGAACGTGGGCGGTATCTACAAGTTCACCAGCCGCAACTCGTTGCAGGCCGACTTTACGGTAGATCGTTTCCGTTACGGTAAGCAATATGACGTGGCCACCAAGAGCTATGCCATCGATGATTATGTGCAGTCCAAGAAGCAGCGTTCGATGGAAGGCCAGTTGAAGGCCATCCTGGGGCTGATGAATAACTCCACTACCATCTTTGGTGCCGACTGGCGCAAGGACTTCCTGACCGCCACCTCGGGCAACATCAACCAGAACGCCTATACGGCAGCCGCGTTTGCCCAGCACGAGATGACATTCTTTGACCGCTTGACGGCTACTGTGGGCTTGCGCTTGACCTATCATGAGACCTTCAATTGGCATCTCACCCCCCAGGCCACGCTGATGTATGCCCCGGGCAACTTCCGCCTGCGTGCCACCTATTCGGCAGGCTTCCGTGCCCCAGGCCTCGACGAGTTGTACTACCACTACTTCTCGGTGAACCGCGGTAAAGCCCAAATCATCTTTGGCAACAAGGATCTGAAACCAGAGAAAAGCAATTACTTCTCGCTCAATGCCGAGTGCCGCACTAACCTGATTGCCGTGAGCGTAACGGGATTCATGAACCGTATCAACGACATGGTAATCAGGCAAAATATCGACGTGGATCCCACCGCACTGGCCATGCTCCAGAGCGAGTTCCCCGAGATGACCGCCGACCAGGCCCAAAAACTCGAACGCTACTCGCTGTACAAGAACAGCGACAAGGGTGATGTCAAGGGCGTACAGGTCAATGTGTCGGCCAATCTGTTCCAAGGCTTCAACCTGTCGGCCAACTATGTTTACACCTATGCCCGCTCATGCAGCGACGACCAGTGGGCACCGCTGGAGCGCAGCATCCGCCATGCAGCGACCGTTGCTGCCAACTATTACCACAGTTGGGGTAACTACGGGCTGAATGTCAACATTAATGGCCGCCTGCAGTCCAAGACCTATTATCCCGACTACGAGGATGCTCCTGGTTACGGCATCTGGAACCTAAACACGAGACACTCGATTAACGGTATAAAGCACTTGTACCTGGAGCCGAGCATCGGTATCGACAACATCTTCAACAAGGTGGATCACCGCATCGACTCCACCAACCGCAAGTATGCGCTCTACTCTCCTGGCCGCATGCTTGTCATCGGATTGAAATTGAAAATCAAGTAACCTTATAATATCTATACATGGAGGTTTATCGTGAGATACGCCTCCATTTTCTTTTTATTTTAGTAATTTTGCAATTAATATGGGAAAGATCATTGTAGCAGGCATCGGGCCTGGCAGCAAAGAAGACATCACACCCGCCGTGCTCGACGCAGTGCGGGCGGCAGACGCCATTGTGGGCTATAAGTATTACTTCCAGTTCATCCAGCAATATGTGAGGGAGGATTGCGAGTGTATCGACACGGGCATGAAGAAGGAACGCGAGCGTGCCCAGCAGGCCTTTGAACTGGCCGAGCAGGGCAAGACCGTGGTAGTGATTTCATCGGGCGACGCAGGTATCTATGGCATGACACCGCTGGTCTATGAGATGAAACGTGAACGTGGCTCGGATGTGGACATCCAGTCATTACCTGGTATCTCGGCATTCCAGAAAGCCGCTTCGCTGCTGGGTGCACCCATCGGCCATGACCTGTGCATCATCTCGTTGAGCGACTTGATGACCCCGTGGGAGGTGATTGAGCGCCGCATCAAGGCTGCCGCAGTGGGCGACTTTGTCACTGCCATCTATAACCCCAAATCCATTGGCCGTTACTGGCAACTTTACCGTCTGGTAGAGTTGTTCCTGCAACAAAGGTCGGCCAATACGCCCATCGGCTATGTGCGGCAAGCGGGACGGAATGAACAGGTCATCAAGGTGACCACCCTGGGTGAGTTTGATCCCGAGGATGTGGATATGTTCACCGTGGTCATCATCGGCAACTCGCAGTCCTACATCAGCAATGGCCACATCATCACGCCGCGTGGCTATTACCGTGAGCAGCAGGACCAGGACATCAAGCCTGGTCAACAAATTATGATCAACTCGTTCCGCACCATCGAGAGCGAACTGCACAACCAGGACATTCCCCTTGACCACAAGTGGGCGTTGCTGCATGCCATCCACACGACAGCCGACTTTGAGATGGAACGCATCCTCTATACCGATGACCATGCTGTAGAAATGCTTTACAACAAGGTGGCCAACGGTGAGTTAAAGACCATCGTGACCGACGTGACAATGGTGACCAGCGGCATACGCAAGGGAGCCTTGACACGACTGGGCATTGAGGCAAAATGCTACCTGAGCGACCCACGAGTGGCTGAGATGGCTTCATCACAAGGCATCACCCGCACCCAGGCCGGCATCCGCCTTGCCGTTGAGGAGCATCCCGATGCCCTGTTCGCCTTTGGTAACGCGCCCACGGCGTTGATGGAACTGTGTGACCTCATCCGCAAGGGCAAGGCCCACCCTGCCGGTATTATTGCAGCGCCTGTGGGTTTTGTACACGTGCGCGAGTCCAAACACATGGTCAAGCCCTTTAAAGACATCCCCAAAGTCATCGTCGAGGGGCGCAAGGGCGGCAGCAACCTGGCGGCAACGCTGTGCAACGCCATCCTGACCTTTGACGACGCAGAACAACTGAAGCCAGGTCGAGACCTGTGATCCTCACGCTAAGTCGCCAAGTCGCTAAGTTTTTTATTATTTGAAATCAATATGAAGTTTTATGTGATAGGCATCAGTGATGCGCCACAGCCTTATTTACCACCAGAGGTCATCAAAATCATTTGCCAAGGGCACATTTTCTCGGGTGGCAAGCGTCACTATGGGCTTGTCGCGCCCTATCTGCCCGAAGGCTCAACGTGGATAGACATCACCACGCCACTGGATGCTGTCTTTGAACAGTACCATGACGAGGTGGTGGTGTTTGCCAGCGGCGACCCGTTGTTTTTTGGGTTTGCCAACACCATTAAGCGCAAAATGCCCGATGCCGAGATTGTCCTCTTCCCCACCTTCAACTCGTTACAGACGCTTGCACACCGCCTGGTCATGCCCTATCACGACATGCGCATCGTCTCGCTCACTGGCCGTCCCTGGCCCGAGCTGGACAGGGCACTGATTGAGCGAGCCGGCAAAATCGGCGTGCTGACCGACCGAGAGCACACGCCTGCCGCTATCGCCCGCAGAATGGTGGAATTTGGCTATAACAATTACACGATGCACGTGGGTGAGCACTTGGGTAGCCCCAACGAGGAACGGATCTCAACCTTACCGCTAGAGGAGGCCTGTGAGCGTGATTTTGACTATCCTAATTGTCTGATTTTGTGCGGCCACGCCGAGGCGAGGCCCTACGGCATTCCTGAGAGCGATTTTGCCCTGCTCAACGGACGAGAGAAGATGATCACCAAGGCTCCGATACGCCTATTGAGCCTGCAAGCCCTGGAATTGCCGCAGAAAAAGGTGTTGTGGGATATCGGTTTCTGTACAGGCAGTGTCTCGATTGAGGCACGGCTGCAATTTCCGCACCTGCACGTGGAGGCCTTTGAAATCAGACCCGAATGCGAGGCATTGATGCACGAGAACAGCCGACGTTTTGGCGCTCCAGGCATCAATGTTCACATTGGAGATTTTCTCACAGCCAATATTAAAGACCTGCCGCGTCCCGATGCTGTATTCATCGGCGGTCATGGCGAAAAACTTAAAGAAATCATGGCTAAAGTGCTGACGGTGTTCACCGATGATGGCATTATCGTGATGAACAGCGTCACCTCGCCCATGGTGCATACCGATAGCCACCAACTGTTTAACGAGGCGTGTGAGGAATTGGGCCTCAAGCAAGAACCTGCCACACGCATCATCTTGAATGACAACAACCCAATCGAAATACTGAAATGCAGAAAATAGCCATTATCAACATCAGCAGCGAGAGCCGCCAGTTGGCGTCTGTCCTGAAAACAGAACTCAATGCACAATACGTTATCCGACCCGACGTGGGGAAACAATGGAAGGAATTTGATGCTTTCATTTTCATCGGAGCCATGGGCATCTGTGTACGCACAATCGCCCCCTATATTAAGGACAAGCACGAGGATCCTGCCGTTATCTGTGTTGACGGCACTGGACAACACGTCATTTCGGTATTGTCTGGTCACGTTGGCGGTGCCAACGACTTGACCCGAAAAGTTGCTGCTACTCTAGGTGTTGAGCCCGTTATTACCACCTATAGTGATAATGTGGGTCTATGGTCACTTGATACCCTGGCACAGCGTTTCAA
Organism: Muribaculaceae bacterium; assembly: GCA_017453505.1. Lineage (GTDB taxonomy): Bacteria > Bacteroidota > Bacteroidia > Bacteroidales > Muribaculaceae > Sodaliphilus. The sequence continues at coordinate 1,409 of JAFTEU010000038.1, read as the reverse complement.
TTGGACACTTGCCGACAAAAGCAAGGACATGAATGCGCAGATTTTTGCCTTTACTAGTGGCAAACCCACTGCGTTGCTGATGGATATCGAGGATAAGGGTACCGACTATTTAGAGAATACGCTCCCCGATCATGTCAATGTCATCTACGATATTAGTGATGCCGACCCCGAGTTATATTCGTTGTTGATTATAGTCTCTCCCTACGTTAAAGAGGTGCCTTGCGGCATGCTGAGTTTACATTTTGTACCCATAGTGGGTACTGTTGGATTCGGCTTGGCTCATCATCCCGACGATTATCATGACATTTATGAACAGATGAATGAGGCGTTGGCCAATGCTGGACTCATGCCTTGTGCTTGTGATTATTGCACGATTGACGTTAAGGCCGACGAGCCGTTCATCCGCTTGTTGAGAGATAAATATCACAAGAGTATAAGATTTTTTTCTGCCGAACAACTGGCTGCTGTCGAGGTTCCTAACCCGAGCGACACGGTGGCTAAGCATGTGGGCACGCCCAGCGTGTGTGAGGCAGCAGCCATCTTGGGATCCAACAACGGCAAGTTGATTGTGCCCAAAATCAAGGGTAAGAACTTTACGCTTGCTCTTGCTATCGATCACAAGTATTTACCTCATGATATGGAGGGCTTTATTGAGATTGTGGGTGCTGGGCCTGGCGACCCCGATCTGGTGTCGGTGCGCGGGCGCAAGATGCTGGAACGGGCCGACTTGATCCTGTATGCGGGTTCACTCGTGCCGCGCGAATTGACCTTGTGCGCCAAGGCTGGTGCCACCGTGCGCAGTTCGGCGGGCATGAATCTGGAAGAACAATGCGCATTGATGAAGGAGTTCTATGATCAGGGTAAATTCATTGTGCGTCTGCACACGGGCGACCCGTGCATTTTCGGAGCCATACAGGAGCAGATGGCATTCTTTGACCAGCACAATATGCACTACCACATCACGCCAGGTATCTCATCGTTCCTGGCTGCCGCCGCCGAGTTGCGAAGCCAGTTCACCATTCCCGAACGCACCCAGACCATCATCTTGACCCGTGGCGAGGGTCGCACGCCCATGCCCGAGAAGGAGCAACTTCACCTGTTGGCACGCAGCCAGAGCACCATGTGCATCTTCCTGAGCGCCGCCATCGTCGATGACGTGCAGCGGGAGTTGCTGATGGAGTATCCCGAGGATACGCCCGTCGCTGCCTGCTATCACCTCACCTGGCCCGACCAGCGCATCTATCGTGGTGTGCTCAAGGACCTTGCCAAGATTGTCCACGACAACAACCTGACACTCACGACCATGCTCGTCGTGGGTGAGGCCATCGACAACCGCAAGGGCTTGTCTGAGCTCTACAATAAACATTTCACGCACTTGTTCAGAAAAGGGGAATGAGACGTAGGGCCTC
>JAFTEU010000037.1 GCA_017453505.1 Muribaculaceae bacterium | reverse complement strand
TCCTGACTTCGTCAATGGGACACCCAAATCAGTCGGTCGCTGGAATCAGTGGGGCAAGTAAGCGTTGCTCGGGAGTGGTGAGCAGGGTCTGAGAGGTAGCTGCGCCATTGGATAGTGAGAATGTGACAGTGGGGATGGTCTTGGCGATGTCCATCACTTTGTCGACGCTCAGACCGATGTCCAGAGTCTTGAGAAGCCTTTCCAGTTCCTTATAGACTTTGTAGGCCATGAAGCAGATGCACACATGCGCATCGATGCGCCGTTCCGTGAAGTGGAAAACGGGACGCGTTTCCAAGGTTCCCTTGACCACCCTAAAGGCTCGTTCCACACCCCACAGCTCATGGTACTTCTCAATGACCTGCTTTGCGCCAAGGTCGGTGTTGGTCACATAACTTTTCAGCCCGTCCCATTGGCTGTCTTGGGCAATCCTTTCCTCGTCAATGCTGACGTGGACATCATTCTCCACGACCAGGAACTTGTTGTACCCTCGCTGGTTGATGTTCTTTTTCGTGATCTTGCCCGATGCATAGGCATCCCGCAAGCGCTTGATGCCCTTTTCACGGTTATGGGCATCCTTGGCGGCGCGGGACTCGGAGTAGCTTACGATGATGCGCTCATCCCCGTTGATCGCTGTCTCGTGCAGCAGGCCGGGATCCTTGGGCAGGGACAGCACCCAGTCACGGACGGCCTCGCTCTCTTTCTTGATGCGGCCCGCCAGGATGAACTTGTAGCCTGCGGACTTGAGCATTGCGATGTTCTTGCGCGACAGCAGGCCCGCGTCGGCTACCACAATGAAATCGGCCAGATTGAAACGGCTAACGAAGTCATCAATGATCGGTATCATCGTCCGTCCCTCGTACTGCGACCCGTTGAACACCGAGTAGGACAAGGGATAGCCCTGCCTGCTCACCAGCAGCCCGAGGACAATCTGGGACTCGGCCGTCTTACCGTCCTTGGAAAAGCCCGGCTTGCGCAGCACATCCTCGCGGGCGGTCTCGAAGTAGAGTGTGGTCACGTCATAGAACACAATGCCTATCTGCCCGCCCAGCAGTTGGCGTGTATGCTCGACGCTGATGCGCTGGACACGCTGGCGGAACGGCTCATCCATCTTGTCCATCATGCGGTAAACCGCATTGATGTCAACCGCAGTACCCTTGTAACGGCGCAGGTAATCCACCGTAGCCAGCTTGCTTCGCGGACAGCAGACCCGCGACACGACCAGGTCGCGCAGCAGATTTTCACCAAGTTCTCCAAAGCCCACACCGTCATAAATGCGGTCCAGAATCAGGTGCTGGCCGTTCATGGCCACCGATTGGACACTGCTTACTAGGTGGCGAGTCTCTTCGGCAGCGGTACGGGCATCAAAGTCAATGACGCGCTGCCCGCCATAGGTGCGGATGAAGTCCCTTGCTGCGACTTCAAGCCGCAAAAGCTCCTGCTCATCGGCAGAGGCGCCGAACGAGCGCACGACCACATAGCGACCACGTTCCTTCATCACGACCTGGACGCTACTGGTGCCGCTGGCATTGAGTTTTCTGCGCACAAACATGCTGCAAAGTTAACAAATCCAAACACGAGACACCCAGTTTTACAACGAATTTTTTCTTGTTGCCTGAAAATCAATAGATTGAAAAATCAGCCGAAAAATTGTGACGAAGTCAGGATTGTTACGCGCCCATTGCCGTCGATATCAGAGGCGATAAATACATTGTCCACACCTTCTTCGTTAATTGCATTGATCCAATGACGTAGAAAAGCATCATATTCATTATATCCCCATGAATACTCATCAGGCCCACAAGCAGTTAGTATAACCCTTCCAGGTGCCTTTAATGTGTTGATGAATGCACCTGAAAAACATTGCCCCAAAACCACCGTCATAGTTTTAGCTTTTAATGAGTCAAGAATTTCTTTTAATTCGTAATCGTAGAGCCGGTGGTCATCCTCAGAATTCTCATCTGGGTTTTGCCAAAGTTCAATGTAAGGGCGGGAATCTATGTCTCTTTTATCTCCATGCCCTGCAATGAAGACTAAGATATGTGTGTCGTCACGAATATCAAGGTCATAATGTCCTGTCATTAACTCGTAGATTTGGTCTTTACTGTTTGTGCAAAATACGTCGGGCATGTGGCCAAACTCATTATCACGATACTGAAAACTGCCTGAAAGGTCATCATAAATTCTCCCGGGAGCAAACATCATATAAATGTCATAGGGGCAGACATTATATTTGTCTATTAGTACATTGTATAGATAGGAGCAGTCATTCCAAAATCTTTTTGAATTTGTTTGAGGTGTAAATCCACCTCCGATAATATAGGCTTGGAATTTAACATAATCATTATCAAGAAAACATGTAGGGCTGGGCAAATTATAAATGCTCGAATCTGGAGAATGTATTGGCTGTAATAGTGGATTGCAATTAACTTTCTCATTTTGCTCTAACTCAACATATCGGGATGGTTTTCTTCCGTCCAAACGCTGCATTGGGAAGTTTAATATTGATCGATACTCTTTCGGGGCGATAAAGTAACTACATTCGTGAGACCAATTTTTTGATGGTGCTTCATCTACAAAAACCACCCACTTTTCACTGATTGTATCTGAAAGCCAAAGCGGAAGTTCCTGTATATCAAAATTGCTTGATTCGTCAAATTTCAATTTGCTTATATCACGGATGATGCCAGTGTACAAACAATACGACGTTGTGTCGGCATAAAATGATTTCACGCGATTGCATAGTAGTGGCAATGGAATTGTTGCTGCAAAAGAAGAACAAATGGGCAAGAATAATGCCGCAAACATAATAATACTTATTTTTCTCATGACTTAAAGATAAATAAATGTGTTGCTTAATGACTTCAGTGGACGGTGAAGGTGCCTTCGTAGGTGTCGCCGCCGGGGGCCACGAGGCGCAGGGTGCACAGGCCGGGGTCGAGGGCGGGCAGGTCGATGAGCTCGGTGCCGCCGCCGATGCCGCCCGACAGCTGGCAGTCGCCGTCGGCGTCGAGGATGTAGTAGTCGAAGTAGGTGTAGTAGTTGTGGCCCTGCACAAGCAGCGTCCAGGCGTCCTCGTCGTACCACACCTCGGGCAGATACGTCGGGATGTTGTACTCGGTGTGTTGTCCTGATTTCCTTTTAACAATTATAATGTCGGGGTTTCCGTCTGCTCGAACCACTGCCTGGGAGGGAGTGAAAAGCAAAAGGCACATTGCCAATAAGAACATTTTAGTAACTGTTTCCATTGTTCGTGATTTTTGAGATTCATAATGCAAAGGTACACACAAATGAGGCGCATCGCCAAAAAACGAAGCGCATTTATGCGTCCCTCAAAAAGCTGGTAGATAGTGTGTTGTGATTTTTTAAACGCATCCCGTCAAGATGAGGACGCATCTACTGGATTTTAGGGGTTGTCATCAGTGGTTTTAGTGATGTTCTGAATGGAATCAAGCACTTGATCAAGTGTCATGTCGGCAATGTGCATATGTTTCCTGACAATGAGGCGTCGGTGATTCCGTACTGAAGATGCATTGGTGAAATTCATGCAAAGCATTATGGTAATTGGTGAGAAATGACAGCAATGGAGGCAGATGAAGTGAATGTCATCTTCCGTCAAATCGGGATAAGTTTCCTTCAGTTTGCTTAACAAATCTTTGTTTTGGTGCTCCACATATTGCTCAAGGCCATTCCAAAACGCTTCATTGACAACGTTCTGACGGAACAGTTTGAGGAGATTCTTTACAAGGTTAGGCTTGTTGGGGATGTTTTCGGTTTGGAACAGATACTCATTGATTGTGTTGATTACACTTTGGATGCTGTCGATTGCGCCACTCATAGAGGGTTGCAGGTTGCTTGTCGTCAGTGTGCTGTGCATTTCAGCGAGCATCTTGGCAGAATGCTCAAGTTCAGACTTCAGTTGCTCGTTTTGTATGGCAATCATATGATTCCTGCTTGAAATCCAATGGGCAACCATGCACAGTGCGAGAATCAAAAGGCAAGCAAGTGACAGGAACACATATAGCCAAATCTTGTCATTTTCCAGTTGCAGATTTCTGTTTTTCAGTAATTCATTGTCATATTTTTGCTCAACCTTGAACAAGTTTGTTTCGTGTAAATCATTGACCAAGGAATCGGACAAGTCCCTGCAACGATTATTGATAATCACGTAACGGATGTAATCCCCCCTTGCCAGCAGTATTTGGGACTCCGCTTTATAATAGGCAACACTGTCCTGTATGGCACTGATGGACGGAAATCTATTGAGATAGTAACTTGCAGAATCCAGCATATTCAAATTCACGAAAGAACAAATGGCTTACACACAGCAGGTACTATCACCACGCTGCATCAGTTGCACAGCGATGTTTTTTGCTTGTAAATACTGATGGTTGTGATAATAAAAGAAAACAAGCGAGGAAAGATAGTTGTTAAGACCTAATGTGTCTTGTGCCATGCTGGCGATAGTGACGGCACGAAGAATATAGTGGGACGCGCTGTCGGGATGTGTGAACATAAAACTTAGGCCAATACCGTTCAGGCATTGTGCCTGACGCTGAGGATTAGAAATAGCAATGAATTCATCGAATGCACGCTTATATTTGTCAATAGCGGCGCTATCAGCAACGGTACTGCATCTGAACAGTTCGGCGATGCGGAGGTTGATGTAGCCGAGCAGGTCGTGGTCGGCGGTGTCGCAGGCAGCCTCGGCGCGTTTGTAGTGGATGAGGGCGCTGTCGGGGCGGCCCAGCTCGTCGAGCACGGCGCCGTGGTAGAGGGTGGCCCGCACGCGGGTGCGGCGGTCCACGCCGCGGCGGTCGAGCCGGCGGTCGGCCTCGGCGATGAGCGGCAGGTCGGCCTCGGTGGTGGTGTAGGCCTTGTAGTGGGCCTCGACGGTGTCGACGGCGGCCCGCGCGGCCTGCTCGGTCATGCCGCCGTGGCCGCAGGCGGCCAGTGCCAGGAGCACCGCCACCACCCCGGCTATCACAGGCATTATGTTCCGGCAACCGTTCATCACACGCAAAAATAACAAAAACGGGTGAGAAACGAAAAAAAAACTCCCTTTTTCTGCCATGTGCCGTGTCCTGCCCCCTCGCCGTAACATACTCCCTCGGCCCGCATCGCCGAAGCTGCTCCCCTAAGGAGAGGCGGCTGGGGCGTCGGTGCGACCTGAACACAGCACGCGGGCCATCGGCGATGATGACCCGCGTGTGAAGGAATGATTTGTAGTGCCGTTGGTTACTTCGATGTCATTTTGTAGAATGAACGGTAAACGAAGTAGATGGCGATGATTACAAACAGGATGCCCATCCAGGGCGCGATGGCCTGGAAGTTGGGGCTGATGGCGATTTCCATAGCCAGCACACCAAACAGTGTGGTGAACTTGATGATGGGGTTCAGAGCCACCGAGCTGGTGTCCTTGAAGGGGTCACCCACGGTGTCGCCCACCACGCTGGCGTCGTGCAGTTCGGTGCCCTTGGCCTTGAGGTCGACTTCCACCACTTTCTTTGCATTGTCCCAAGCGCCGCCGGCATCGGCCATGAACACAGCTTGGAACAAACCGAACACGGCGATGGAGATGAGGTAGCTCACGAAGAGGCACACGGCGTTGGCGCCGCCGATGCTCTCGGGCGACGACAGGCAGGCGAAGCCCAGGGCGAAGCAGAAGATGGAAATGAAGATGTTAATCATGCCCTTCTGTGCATACTCGGTGCAGATGCGCACCACTTCTTGGCTCTTGCTGATGTCGGCTTTCTTGGGTGCGTTGGGGTCGAGCTTGATGTTGTCCTTGATGAACTCCACGGCGCGGTTGGCACCGGTGGTCACCGCCTGCATCGACGCCCCCGTGAACCAGAAGATGACACATCCACCCAGGATGAAGCCCAGGATGGAGTAGGGGTTCATCAGGTTGAGCACATCTTGCAGTTGCAGGTTGAAGGAGTTCTGCAGCATGTCCTTGAGCAGGAGGATGAGCGAGAAAATCATGGTGGTGGATCCGGCGACCGCCGTGCCGATGAGCACGGGCTTGGCCGTTGCCTTGAAGGTGTTTCCGGCGCCGTCGTTGGCCTCCAGATAGTATTTGGCTTTCTCAAAGTCGGGCTTGAAGCCGAATTGTTCTTCTATTTCTTTTTCGGCCTTGGCCTTGTCGTCCTCGATGAGCGAGAGTTCATAGACGCTCTGCGCATTGTCGGTCACAGGGCCGTAACTGTCGACGGCGATGGTCACAGGACCCATGCCCAGCATACCGAATGCCACCAGACCGAATGCGAAGATGGAAGCAAACTTGCCGTATTCGCCAAAGAGCTCGCTCATGCCAAACTGCACCGAAGCGAAGTAGGCAATCAACATCAGGGCAAAGAACACCATGCCCGTCCAGAAGCTACCGAAGTTGCCACTCACCAGTCCGCTCAGGATGTTGAGCGAAGCACCGCCCTGCTGAGAGGTGCGCACCACTTCCTTCACATGGCCCGAGGTGGGCGAGGTGTAGAGTTTGGTGAACTCGGGAATGAGCGCCGCGCCCAGTGTGCCGCAGCTGATGATGGTGGCCAGTCCCAGCCAGAAGTTCCCGCCCAGGTCGCTCAGCAGGAAATAGCTGGCTGCGAAAGTGGCGATGATGGAGAGAATGGAGGTAATCCATACCAGGCTGGTGAGCGGGGTCTCGAAGTTGATGTCGTCGGCATTGCTGTAGCGCATCTTGGAGATAGCGTTGTTGATATAGTAAGCCAGCACGCTCGACACGACACCTAAAATACGCATCACGAAAATCCACACCAGCAATTTCACCTGATAGTCGGCAGGAACAGCCAGCAGGATGAACGACACCAGTGCCACACCCGTGACGCCATAGGTCTCGAAACCGTCGGCCGTCGGGCCGATGGAGTCGCCGGCGTCGTCGCCGGTGCAGTCGGCAATCACACCGGGGTTGCGCGGGTCGTCCTCACCGATTTTGAACACCACTTTCATCAGGTCGCTGCCGATGTCGGCAATCTTGGTGAAGATGCCGCCGGCGATGCGCAGCGCACTTGCTCCCAACGACTCGCCGATGGCGAAGCCGATGAAGCAGCTACCTGCCAAGTCTTCGGGCATGAACAGCAAGATGGTGAGCATCAGCACCAGCTCCACACAGATGAGCAGGATGCCGATACTCATACCGGCCGTGAGCGGGATGTTGAGCAGTTGCAGCGGCTTACGGCGGAGCGAGGCGAAAGCCATGCGCGAGTTGGCATACGTGTTCATGCGCACGCCAAACCAAGCCACTGCATAAGAGCCCAGCACACCAATCACCGTCCATCCCAGAATGAGAGCCACCGATGATGCAGGCATTTTCTCCAGCACTCCGAAGTAGAGGAGCACAGCCATGCCGATGAATGCGAACAGGATAGCCAGGAATTTTCCTTGCTGCTTGAGATAGGTGGAACACGTCTTGAAAATGACGTTGCCAATCTCAAGCATCGACTCGTGCGCTTTCAAGCTGCGCACTTTGCGAAATTGCCAGTATCCGAACAACATTCCCAGCACAACCACAAGAAAACCCCAGTACAGAACACTGGTTTCACTGTTGCTGGAAAGGCCTGATGGCATTTTCAGATTGGCTTCACTTGCCATCAACGATGCGGGCATCAGCATGGCAAGCATTGCATAGATAAACTTTCTCATTGTTGTTTAATATTGTTAAAAGTTAGTATTAGATGCAGGTGTATTTAATCATAAAATCTCATTTTGAATGCGTAAAGGTAGGCTATTTAGCTCAAATAACAAAATTTAATAATTAAAATAAACAAGAGATAGTAAAATTTAAGATTTCGG
>JAFTEU010000036.1 GCA_017453505.1 Muribaculaceae bacterium | reverse complement strand
GTTGACCAGATTTTGTTTCTTTTTGGCACCTTTTGCCTTATCTTCTTGGACCATAGCTCGCTATGCTCCTGCGAAGTTAAGTCAAAATCTGCTCAAAAATAAATCAAAATCAATGTCAAGCTAATTTATAGAAGCCCCCTATAGAAGTTTTTCTTTAAAAAAATCCATCGGCTCAGTGCCAGCCGGTCCGACAACCAGGCACATCCCAGGCAACCGGCCACGACAAGCGCCAGTGATGCAACCGTGAAGCAGACGGCTGTCGGGTCAAAGTCGAACAAGGGTGAAACCTGCTTGGTGAAAACCGTGAAAATGGGGGAGAACACCACAATGGCCAGTGAATTGCGCCCCACATGGCATAACACGTTACGCACCGACTTGAAGCAGTGAGGATAAACCGCAAGCAGCAGACTGATGACAAGTACTGTGATGGCTATGCCTGCCAGCGATCCGCGCTCATAATTGGCTGGGAACCAGAATAAGACCACGAGGGGCAACAGCGCCAGCCATGACGGGGTGAAGACTTCGAGGAAGGACTTGCCCAGGCGCATGATGAACACTCCGATGAGGAAATAAATGACATTGCTCCAGTCCAGACCCTCAATCACCAGTGAGCATCCATACAGGATCAATCCCATTACAGCCAGGCCCCCAATGCCTTGCAACCTGGACACGCGGTAGATGAGCCAATAGACGGTCATGCCGATGACGAGGGTGTGGAGGTACCAGTATGGCCCGGTGGGCAAGGTGGCGATTCTCATGACAAAATCGGTGGCTGTGAGCTGTCCGATGGCATTGTGCGCTCCCAGGCTGTCGCCGATGAAATATTCGGTCAGGATGTATAGTGATTCAAACAGTACATAAGGCACAGCCAGACGCAGTACTGAACGGGCGAACTCTGCCGGCCGTTTCTCCACATTGGCTAGATAGCCCGAGATGATGAGGAATGCCGACATGTGAAAGGTATAGACCGCCTTGCACAGCACTGGATAAGTCTGCTCGGTAAGCGAGAGGTGGAAGGTCACCATCAATAGAATGAAGATGCCTTTCAGGTAATCCAGTTGTGGTATTCTCTCTTTCATGAGTCGAAGACAGTCAGGGCTTACCGTGTGAATTTGTTGGAACGCATCGTGCGCTTCTTGACGTTAGATATCTTGCTGAACATGTCAGTCTCTCCCTTCACGCCACGGAACACGTTATTCTTGACTTCAAGGCGCTCAAACTTCATGGCATCGGTCGACACATCCGACCAGTGTGTCATGAAACGGCCGTCGCCCGTAGACACCGTCACGTCGTTGTTGTTGAACACGACGGTGCCCCTGGATGCGAACTCCTGTAGGAAGAAGTTCATGTTGTTGCTCTTGAATGTGTTGGATGTGAAGGTGAGGTTCAGCTCTTCAATCTTGTGGCAGTAGATTCTTGTATCACCCTCAAAGTAGTTGTTGTGGGCATTGAGAGTGAATAGTTTGGTGCCATTTCCTGCCCCGACATAGGCAATGCACATGATTCCCTTGCAGACGTTGTCTTGCATTGTGACCGCACCGCCTTGGGCACCGCACCACACGACTTGCATACCGGTGCTCTTGCCATTAAGTGGATTGGAGATCACCAGATTGACAAGCCTATTACCTCTCAGATCTACGTTCCCGCCCTGTACTAGCAGGAAACTATAGCCCTGTGATCCTGATGGTGTTAATACCAGGTTCTTGTTCGTGACCGTGTTACCGGTAATGTGGATAGCATCCTTACTTGAGCTTAAATCATTAACCTCGATATCTTGACGGTAATATCTCTCGTCACTGTTGATGGCTTCATTAATGATTTGATTGTCTTCGATATAGATGTCTTCATGCTCATCGGCAGGATCGAAGCTGATATACATGCAGCGTGTGGTTAGGTCTTCCATGAAGAACTTGTTGCGCCTCACATGAAAATTCCGCGTTGTGCATTTGTCCTGGCTCTTTTTGCCGTCAGTCTGAAGGGTGAGGCTGGTTTGGTTGCGTGCATTTGGGTCTTTGTCCTTGCCGTTATAACCATAGTGAAACTCATTGTCTTCAATGAAGATGTTGGTGCGGGTAGCAACCCCACGAATGTAGCCCTTGGTGTTGTCAACTAGCCGGTCAAAGATGCCTACAACCTCGTCCTTGCCATACTTATAGAACTTGTTGTTCTTGATATTAATGTTGTCCATCTGTCCGCGCACCCAGACGCAACCGCCAATTTGACAATTGTTATAGTTGCTGATGATACAGTTACTAACTGTCACATTGGAGCAAACGTGAAGGTCAAAGTTGGTGATTTTGGCATTTTGCATGTAGCTTTCCACATTGTGGATATCAACGTGGTTGGCATGATAAACTTTGACGGCATACTGGTCTCTACTTTCTTGCCACCAGATGCCCTTGTGCTCCTTAAGTTTGAAAGTGACATCGCTAATGGACAGTGTGACAGGGTTCTTTAAGGTGCCATAGACTGTGATGAATGAATCATCGGTAAATGCCTTAAAGCCATTACGGTCGTTACCCTTGTCAAGAATGATGGTGGATTTCTTGCATCCGGCACCCTTGATGACGACATGACATTTGAGTTCTATAGTGCCATCGATGGTGAAGGTGCCCTTCTCTATATTGAATGTCACTGTATCGTTATAGGTGGCTCTACTGCACATTGACCGCAATTGCATCGTGAGATCCCCCTTGATGGTCTTGATGTCGATGTTGATGTTTCGAGCTTGTGCATTCATGAGGCTCATGATGGCAAGCAAAACAAGAAAACTGTATTTCGTGAATTGTTTCATTGTCAATCCTCCCTACTGGTTGTTTTGTTAGACTAAAACGCAAAGATAGTGTTTATTTCCCATTCCCGCAAATTCAGGTAACAGGACAAAAAAATCCTACCATAGAATGACTACAATAAATGTTGTGCGTTAAACGGTTGTTACTGTCAGAGCTGTTCGAGAATAGTGGTGAGGGCAGAGCGTAAGGCTGCGGTAGAGTAGTGGCTGTCATATAGGGCGCGGGTGCTGGCTGATGGCTCCTGCAGTGACCGTGCAATCGCAGCTGCCAGCGCCTCGCTGTCACCGCTGGGAAAGAAAACGATGCCCTCACTTCCCTCACAGGTCTGCTTGAAGAAGGGTAGGTCGCTCAGCACCATCGGCTTGTCATAGTAACTGGCAATTGAGGTTACACCGCTCTGTGTCGCCGAAATATAAGGATAAACGACAACGGCGGCACGGGTAAAAAGGCTTTTCAACTCGCGGTCATCAATATAGCGGTTGATAAACAGGATGTTGCCTGGCTCATTATCATCTCGCTTGAAATAGATGTAGCCCGACCCTGCGATCACCAGAGGCCGCTGCTGCAGAGCATGGCTTGCCAGGTAAGCGTCATAGAGCAAATGTACACCCTTGTACAACTGCAGGTTGCCAAAGAACAGGATGTAACCATCACCGGCACCGTTCAACTCTGGCAAATCCATGTCGCCGTCAATAATGTCTTGGGTGACCAACGAGGGAAACGGTGCATAATGAACCTTGTGGTAGGGATATCGCATCTTAATCTGGCGCTGCTGCTCTAGGCTGTTGGTGATCTGTAAGGTGGTGTTCTTGATGAGGCGTTGCTGCGGAGCGTCAATTAGAATCTTGTGCTTGAGCCATGTCGCCATGCCCTCAAATTTGGAGTCGTGCCCTGTGGCGTCATGGATGGTATAGAGGACGGGCACCATGCGTTGCAGCCTCTTGATGCTGGCCGAGAGGACAAGTTCCCCGGTCAGACAATAAATGAGTTGGATGCCATGGTCGGCCACGAGCTGCTCGATACGCTTCATCAGCTGCGATGGCAGGAGGCGAAAGACGAGTTTGTGCAATTTTGAGCTAGGGTAGTCAAACCATGTGATGGCCTGGGTGGGCAATTGATCAAAGTCGTGCTTGAATTGGCCGTCCTTGGTCACGATTAACACATGATCGCCGTCTTGCCACATGGCATGAATGATGGCGCTGGCATAGGGTCGCATGCCTGCGGCATACTCGGTGGCCAGGAACAATATGTGTTGTGACGGACTTCTCATGCCGGCTGGATTTCACTGGGTTGCTCTTCACTGGCCTTGGCTTCAACCTCCTCCACATGACTCCTGCTGGCCTCCACCGATTCAAACTCGGGATGCACCTCGGCGGCATAATGACGGTTGAGGGAGAGGGCCACAAACATCAGCGACAGGCTGAGCACCTGTGGGGTGAGTGGTGCCCAATCACTATTACCTTGGATCAACCAACAACAGATCACGCCAAACCCCGATATGTTAACGATGTTGTAGTAGCGGTTCAGTGACCGGCGCGTCCGCCGCTTGAAGGTGGCCATGTACCATAACACAAAACCCAGTATAGGCAGGAATCCGATGATTCCCAGCTCGGTAATCAGGATAATCCAGATGTTGTGGATCGGGTTATTGAACATGAATTCCTCAGGTTGCCACAGGTCTGTCATGTCAAATACTTGCTCGAAGATGACGGCCGAACTGTTCTCTCCCAGATAGATCAAGTGACTGTTCAAGCCCACACCCACGAGTGGATGGTCTTGGAAAATTTCATATCCGCAATAGTAGTGAACCAGTCGTGACGTGGTCATCTCGTCGAGGTTATCGACATCGCTGAACAAGAAGCTCAACGGGCCATAGAGCAGTAGGGCGATGAATATGCCCAGTGGAATGATGCCCTTGAGGACACTCTGAAGGCTGAGCAACTTGTAACGGCGATACACATAGCACACCACGATGAGCACCAGTGACACCACCGAGGCCATCAAGGCACTGCGGCTGGCACTGAGGATGATAACCAGGAATGATACTGCGGCCAGGATGCCGCTGGTCCGGCGCTTGTAGGCCGTCACAAAGCAGGCGATGAAGAAGTTGAAATAGTAGGACGCATAGGTACCCAGCACATTAGGATGACCCATGGTGCCCACGGCACCCATTCGGTCATCGTTGCGGTTGGCCGCTTCATTGTCAAACAGTTTCATGGCGGCTTCCATGCCCAGCACGGGGTAGAGGATTGCCAGCACGAAATGCAGGATGACCGTCGCCGCTAGTCCCATAAAAATGCCATTGACCACGTTCTTGACGTTGAAACTGTTGGCAAACAAGTACATGAACACGGCAAACGATAGCAGATAGAACACCTCGACGAGCGTGGCCGTCCTGCTCATGTTGTATGGATTGACAAGTGTGAATCCGGCATAGGCCGTGAAAACAAGTAGCAGCCAAATATTGGGCCGGTGGACGCGCCACGACTTGTCATGAGCCACAATCCAGATGAGCACAAGGGACAGCCCGTAGAACGGCCAGATGCCCAAGCCGGTGCCGAACGTGCCGCATGGTTCACCGCTGCCCTTGAACAGTGGCACATACAAGCGGGTGAAGCAGCATGCGAACGTGTAGATGGCGATGATGATCTCATACAAGCGCTCGCGGGTCATGCGTGAGCCCTCACGAACGACAAAAAACGTCGATGCGAGACCTAACGTGACAAATATGAGCGCGCGATCCATGACCGGGAGGGAAAATTACTCGTCGTCCTTGGTCTTGCCGTAGCCGTAGCCGTAGGTGTTGTCACCCGAGGGCTTGGTGTCGTTCAGGACAACACACATGTTCTTCAACTGCTTGTTGGCAGCGATGCGGTTCATGAACTTGATGTGGTTGCGGCGGGTATAGTTGGCACGTGTCACATAGACGGTGGCATTGCTGTACTTGTCAAGGGCGAAGCTGTCGCTGACCATGGCAACGGGTGCCGAGTCAACGATGATGACATCATACTGCGCGCGCAGGTCGCGGAAGAGGTCCTTCACGCGGTCGCCAAGCAGCAGCTCCGACGGGTTGGGTGGAATGGCTCCGCCGACAAACACGTCCAAGCCCTTGACCTCCTTGCATGGCTGGGCAACCTGCTCGAGCGAGATATCGCTGCGCGACAGATAGCTGGTCACGCCGGGCATCTCGTTGAGGTCAAGCATCGTGGCCAGTTTGGGCGAACGGATGTCCATGCCGACAAGGGCCACACGCTTGCCCAGCAGGGCGAACGACGAGGCAATGTTGGTGCTGATGAACGACTTGCCCTCTCCACTGACGCTGCTGGTGACCAGGATGACCTTGTCGTCCTCCTTGTTGAGCAAGAACTGCAGGTTGTTGCGGACGTAGCGGAACAGCTCGACAATCGACGAGGTCTTGCCGTCCTTGACCACGAGCTGCGTGTTGTGGCGGTTGTGATGGATATGGCCGATGAAGGGCACCTGGGAAATCTCCTCGAGTTCCTCTTGGTTGGAGAACTTGGTGGTGAACAGGTCCTTCAGGTACACGAGCAGCAACGGCAGCAGGATGCTGGCCAGCAGTGCAAGGGCCATGGTGACCATGAAGTTGGGGCTGATGGGCGTGTTGTGTGCGTAGGCATGGTCAACAATCTTGCCCTTGGGTGTGGTGGCTGCAAGGACCAGGGAGTTTTCCTCACGCTTCTGTAGCAGGAAGGTGTAAAGGGTGTTCTGGATGCCTTGTTGGCGCATGAGCTCGCGGGCCTCGCGCTCCTCGGTGGGCATCATGGACAACTCACCGGCGCTCTCGTTGGCTTGTCCGCGCACTTTGGCCAATTGCATGTCCAGTCCACGGATGGAGGTGTTGACGCCATGTAGCACATTGTTATGCATCGTCTCGATCTGCTCGTCGATCTGCTTGAGGATCATGTTGTCGTCCTTAGCCGACTGAGCCAGTTCCTGACGTTTGACCAGCAGGTTGTTATAGGCCTTGATGGGGCCGGATGCCGCGCTCGAATCCACATCAAACGGGATGAAGGAGTGCTTGTTGGACGGGTTGCTGACGAAGTCCCTGACCATACCGAGCAGCTGTTTGTTGGTTTCGAGCTTGATGATGGCCTGGTCGGCCTTCTCCTGCTTGGCGATTGTGCTCTTGACCTGCAGCTCGGGATCGACGATCTTGTGGGCACGCTTGTAGGCCTCGATATCAGCCTCACTGCTCGTCAACCCCTTGTAGATAAGGGCCAGGCGCTCGTCGATGAACTTGGCGGTGTTGATGGCCTCGACATCCTTTTCCTGTTGCCCGCGCTCGTTGTAGAGCTCCATGAGTTTGTTGAGGATATCGATGCCGCGCGACTTGTTGGTCTCGGCAATCGAGAGGTTGATGCCGTTAGACTTCTTGGTGACGAGCTTGACCTTGATAAGACGGTTAAGACGCTCGCCGTACAACTGGTTACCCATCAGGCTGGCCTGGATGTGGCATGGCTTGCCCGGCTTGAACTTGGTGGTGGCCTGGACGGCAAACACACCGTAGCTGGTCTTGATCGTCGTGGGTAGGGTGGCACCCTTGATGTCAGCCAGCTCATGCTTGCCGCTGTTCACCTTGATGTTGGCCAGACCCTGCTTGTCCACGTCGATCTTGAACTTGACCGACGAGAGGGTGTCAAACATCTCCTCGGGGGCGACCACCTCGATAGGGGAAGAGTTATAATGTTCTCTCTTGGGCACGAACCAGCCCTTGTCCTCGATATAGCTGCGGTTGAGCTTCAGTTGCTTGACGACTTGGGTACACAGTTCCTGTGACGAGAATACAATCATCTCATCGTCCACCTTGCCGCCCTGTCCCATGAGTTTCATGCTCTTGAGCAGGTTGGCACCAGCGCCGGCGCTGTTGTCTTCCTGGGCGACGAGCACGACCGATGTGACATTGTAGACTCTCTTGGCATACTTGAGGTAGGCAAACGCGATGGCGAAGCATGCGATGATCGACAGCAGGAAGAGCCACCAGTAGCGCTTGTACTTGCGGACAAACGTGCTGAAGTCAATGATCTGTTCCTCTTGTTGGGCAGTCGGAGGTGTATTGAATGTTGCCATGTTGTGTAGTTTCTGTGATATAAATGGATTATCGGGTCAAGGCGATGATAAGCGATGCGATGACCGAGACGCTGCTCACGACGGTGGAAATCACCGAGAGCTTGAAGGCGTTGTTCTGGTTATACTTGGAGTTGTCGATGCGGATTTTGTTGGGCTCAACATAGACCACATCGTTCTGCCGCATGTAGAAGTAGGGCGAGTTGAACACGTCGCTGGACGTGAGGTCCAGGCGGTGATAGGCTCGGTGGCCGTCCTCGGTGCGGATGACGTAGACTTGGTCACGCCGGCCGAACTCTGTGAGGTCTCCACATGCAGCCAGGGCATCCAGTACAGTGAAGTACTGCTGTCCGGTAACGACGCGATGAGGATTGCGCACCTCGCCCAGCACATCAATGCTGAAGTTGACGATGTCAACGCGGACGTAGGGATCCTTGACGTTCTCGGCAACCTTTGCCGTGATCATGCTTGAAATCTCGGGGATGGTCTTGCCGCCGACGTGGATACGTCCCAGCACGGGCATCATCACGTCGCCCTGCTCATCCACAATGTAGGTCTGGGTGCGGGGTTGTGACGCGTTGAGGATGCTACTGCGGGTGGCGGGATTGTCCATGGGCACGTTATAGGCGGCAGTGGCCTGTGGCACCGATGAGGAAACCGAAATCACCAGCTCGTCATCGGGCTGGATGCGGATGGGGTAGTTACCCTTAACATCGGGCAATTCTCCGTGAGCTGTCGTGGCTAAGTCCTTGAAATAGGCAAGGTTGTTGTCCTTGGTCGATGTGCATGACAACAGCGTGGCCGCTGCAATCAGCACTATAAGTAATCTTGATTTCATAGCGGTTATTATAGTCAGTTTTATTCTCTAATAACGATGATAGCTGTAAATTATTTTGTCTCTGACCGTGATTTGGCGAATTTTTCCAGCAGGGGTTCTCTCAACTCCTTGCTGCACGAGCCTGCAATGCATATCAGGGCAACCAGCATGCAGGCAATGTCGATCCACGTATTGTGGCTGTAATAGAATGGTATGGCGCTGAGCAGCATCACGATAATGGGGACGATGGTGCTGCTGTGGATTTTCAGGACGAAGTAGCGGCGCATGTCGTGCCAGCGGTAAATGACAAGCACCAGATAGGTCACCAGCACGGTCGTGATGACGCCATACACGCCCAGTGGCTTGATGAGCGTGAAGTTGAGACCCACGTTGACAATGGCGGCGAGCACGATGGCTGGCAGGGTGCGCTTGGTGTCCTTGGCGCACTGGTAACCCATGTCAAAGAAGGCGGCAATAGCGAAGATCACAGCCGACAAGCCCAGGGGATAGATGTAGTTCAGGCTCTCTTGATACTCCACTGCCACAAGCCAGTCATAGTTCATCTTGAGCATGAACACATAGCCAATCAACAGGAATGCCAACAGGAAGATGTAACTGTTGAACATCTTGGAGAAAAAGCGGTCACGGTCGGGGCTGTTATATTGTAAGATAGCGGTCTCTTGCCATGCCTGATAGAAGATGATGGCAAGGGTGTTGATGATGCCCGTGAAACGGATGGCCACGGCATACAAGCCGTTGACATCAAGCCCCAGATAATGAGTGATGAACAGACGGTCGCTGCTGCCAGTGAGCCACCAGCACAAGGAGCCGGGCAGCAACGGCAGCGTGTAGCGGATGATCTCGCGCCCGACGATGCCCACCTTAAGTTTCCAGCGTGTGTGACGGCTGATGAGACGCACGCGCGCCTCGACAAGCAACAGCGCAAACACGCGAGCCAGGATATTGGCCAGGAAGATGCCCTTGATGCCCCATCCCATGCCAACGACAAACAGGGTGCTCAACACTCCGATGCCCAAGGCCGACAGGATGCCTACCATGACAAAGGCGCGATTGTTGCCTAATCCCCTGAAAACCTGCAAGTAAACCTCCTGTAGCGACATGGCCACAAGCAGCCCCACCACATAGCCTAGGTAATGTATATCGGTAAAAAGTGCCAGCGCTGCCGCGACAAGCAGCGACAGGGTCAACGTGATGGCCAGCGTGCGCGATACAAACGTGACTATGCGTTCCTTCCTGTGCTCGTCGTCACAATCGAGCAGGAACCTGAAAGCGCCATCACGCAACTGCAGCGTGACAAACGGCACCAGCAACATGCACACAGTAAAGCACAGGTCATAGTAGCCAAAATCATCGGTCTCGACATAATGGGTGTACAACGGCACCATCAGGAACGTGATCAGCTTGGACCCGATGTTGCCAATAGCATAGATGCCGATGTCCTTGATGAACTTGGACACACGGCTACCAGTTGGATGGATGTTGCTTGTTGTCGCCATTTTTTTTGCGGCTGCAAAGTTACAAAATTCTTGAGTTTTTACACGCTCTTTCAACATTTGTTTGTAATTTCGCATGATAATCGGGCTGTGCGGCTCTTTTCCTTTTCGTCGCAGTCACCCTTGAACATTGTAAATTTTTAATAAGAGAAGCTGAATTGATCAAGACCATCAACTCGTGGCGGGGACTCATGGCACTGGCTGTCGTGCTGTTTCATGCCGGTGTGGACTGGATGTGGAATCTAGCCGTCACGGGTGTGACCTTTTTCTTCATTTCCAGCACTTTCCTGTTGGCTCAGCGGCATCCGTTTGAACAATTGACAGCTCGTCGCTATGGGGATTTTGTCTTGCGCCATGCTTTGCGCCTTTACCCTCTTCACTGGCTAGGATTGGCCTTGTTGGCCATTATTGCGCTGGTCTATAGTCCCGAGACCCTCAACTGGGGGGCGACGGCACTCAGCGCGTTGTTGCTCCACTCATGGTCGCCCGTACACGACGTGCATTACGGTCTCAATCCGGTGGCATGGTACCTGTGTGCCTTGCTGTTCTGCTACATGATATACCCCTTCCTGGCCCATTGGGTCGGGCGATGGCGGCTTCGTTACAAGGTGATGATGGCGGCAGGGCTTGCCGTGATTCTCGGTGCAGTGCTTCTGCCGCTCGACATCCCCGGGCGTGAGGCGGTGTTTGTCAATCCTTTGTCCCACGTGCTGGATGTCGTCTTCGGCTTGATACTCGTTCACCTTTATCACCGTCTCAAGCACCGTTGTGCCACAGTGGGTTATGGCACGGCGACACTCATCGAGGCAGCTTCCATGCTGTTGCTGGCGCTGGTCATCGGCGTGAACATGTGTACAACGTGGATCAAGCCCTGGGAGGACGTTATCAACTGGCTCTTGCCTCAAGGTTCCATACTCCTGTCACTGGCTCTACTCAATGGTAATGAGGGTGCTATCGGGCGCATTCTCCTGTGGAAACCGCTGCAATGGCTCGGTAGCATCAGCTTTGAGGTCTATGTGTTGCAGTTCGTGGCTTTCCACCTGTTCAGCTTCATCGTTTCGCCCTTGGCAGGGCACTTCGGGGTGAACATCTACGATCAGCTCGAGTGGTTTGCGTTGCCGCTGCTGTTGCCGCTGTCCTGGGCCGTGAACCGCTGGTTCACACGCCCGTTGGCGGCCTATGTTAACAATAAATTATTACCAAAATCAAGATAAAACCATGATTAAGGCTATCAATGGCTGGCGCGCGGTGTTCGCGCTGATGATCGTCCTGTTTCACGTCGGGGCCACTGGCCTGGAGGAGATGACCTGGGCGGGAGTGACTTTTTTTCTCATGGCAAGCGGTTTCCTGTTGTCCATGAAGCATCCCATGGATGAACTTGACAGGGAGAGCTATCTGGCCTTTGTCAAGCGTCACGCCTTCAAGCTGTTCCCCTTGCACTGGCTGTCGCTGCTGATGTGGATCGTGGCTATGGCTTTGCTGGGTTTCCTTGTCGTCAAGCCGGTCGCGCTGACGCTGAATGTGGCCTTGTTGCACAGCTGGTCGCTGTCCCATTCGGTCTATTTTTCCTATAACAAGTTCTCATGGTTCTTGAGCACACTGCTGTTCTGCTACTTGTGCTACCCCCTGCTGGCGCGCTGGTTCATGCCGTTGCCGCTGCGGGTGAAGCTCTATTTTATCGGTTTGCTTGCGGTCATTGCCATAATCATTCTCTCGGGTACCGACGATTATGGCCGCACGGCACTCTATGTCTTCCCGCCGATGCGCTTGATCGACTTCATCATCGGCATGACACTGGGCGATATCTGCAAGAGCCTGAGCGGCACGCGTGTGCTGGGGCGCAGTCCCAATGGCACCGATGCCGAGCTGCTGTCTGTCGCCTTGTTATCGCTGGGAGTGATGCTCTTCCGCACTTGTGACTGGCTGTTGCCCTGGAGCGACGCGATATTGTGGTGGCTCCCGGTGGGATTCCTGCTGGTGACGTGTCTTCTCTATGACAAGCGGGAGGGGTTTATTGGCAAGGTGTTGTCTTCTAGGCCTCTACAGTGGCTGGGCGACATCAGCTTCGAGCTTTTCATCCTGCAGGGGATTGCGGCGCTCGTTTTCAATTACCTGGTGGCACCCGCATTGGGCCATTTGGGATTGGGGCATCCTTCGCCCTTTGACACGGCGGGGAGCACCGATGTGTTCAGCGCCGACCCTTATTCGATGATCTGCTGGTTCATTCTTCCCATCGACATCGTGCTGGCATGGGCCGTAAACCGCTTGTTCACACGACCACTCAAGAAACAGTTTTTTGCATTTTAAGCAATAAGGTGGTAAAATTTGCGTTATAATGGGTAAATGGACCTGACTAAGCTTAGACATATTGCATGGATGGTACTGTTGTTGCTGGGCTGTGCAGCGGCGCAAGCCCAGGATAATGACATGATCCTGAACCGCCCCTATGCCGACGTGAAGCCCATTCACTTCGGCTTCTCGGTGGGTATGAATTTCCAGAATCTTGCCATTACCAACAACGGCTTTATCACCGATGATGGTGAGGAGTGGTATGCCGATATACCGGCTCACTCGCCAGGCTTCAGTGTGAATGTATTGGCCGACTACCGCATCGCCGAGCATTTCAACCTCAGGATTTCCCCGGGTTTGTACTTCGGCAATAAGGTGGTGCGATACTTGAACCACAAGGGGAATCCCGACTGGGTTGAGCAATCACACTACAAGCAGAGCCAGAACATCAAGTCAACCTATATCGTTGTGCCCATCGACTTGAAGATGAGCGCTAAGCGATATCACAACATGCGGCCTTATTTCACTGGCGGCATCATGTATGCTCAGGACTTGGCCAAGGATCACAGCGAGCAACTGAGGCTCAAGAATGGTGACCTGATGCTCACCGTCGGCATGGGTTGTGATTTCTATATGCGCTTCTTCAAACTCTGCCCTGAGATCAAGTTCTGTTTCGGGTTGAAGAACCTGCTGGAAAAGAACCGACCCGATCTGGCCGACAATCCAGAGGTGTACCGTTTCACTCAGAGCGTCAACAAGGTGAAAAGCAATATGGTGGTAGTCACGTTCTTCTTTGAGTAAGAGATGATTAGAGAATGAGAAAAACGATGCACGATATGAAGCTCAGGCTGACCATGATAGCTCTCGCCATGATGATGGCGATGGGCGCGATGGCTCAGTCCGATGCGGCTTTCTCCCATTTCTGGACCGGCATGACCTATTATAATCCTGCTGTGGCTGGAGAACTGAATGCCATCAGGTTGAATCTGGGTAGCCGCATGCAGTGGGTGGACTTCAAGCATGCGCCCATGACATTCTACTTCACTGCCGACATGCCCTATAAGTTGCTCGAACAGCGGTGGGGCGTGGGCGCTAAGGCTGAGTTTGAGCGCATCGGACTTTATACCAACTCACGCATCGGCGTCCAGCTTGCATGGAAACGCAAGATCGGTAAGGGTACACTCAGCGTCGGCATTCAGCCCGGTGTCTTCTCTCAGACCTTCCGTGGCAAGGAGGTGATCACCACCAAGGAGCAGGAAGAGGTCCCCGACGAGGCCATTAAGAAGGAAGATGTGTCGGGTACGGCCTTTGATGCCAATGTCGGAGCCTATTACACCCACCCCAAGTTCTGGGTCGGCTTATCGGTCACCCATGTCACCTCGCCCAACATCGAGTTGAAGGCATCTCGTGAGGCGATTGATTACTACGAGTTCAACGTCAGCCGGAGCTATTATTTTATGGGCGGTTGCAATATTCCTATTAATAATACGTTATTTGAAATACAACCCGCGGCAATGTTTGCCGCCACCCAGAACGTCTGGACTGCTCAGGCCGCAGCGAGAGTGCGCTATAACAGAATGCTCAGCATCGGCGCCGGATATCGCTGGAAGGATGCCGTGACAGCCTTTATCGGTGTGGACCTCAAGGATGCCTACATCGGTTATGCCTACGACTATCCGGTGTCGGCGATCAGCAAGGCCACTTTCGGCAGCCACGAGGTCTTTGTCACCTATCGTGTGAAGCTTGACCCGAAGGAAAAGAATAAGAACAAACAAAAAAGCGTACGCTTAATGTAAGTATATGAAGAAACTAATTTTGATATTGTTGGTCGCACTGGCGACCGTGTCGTGTAGCTCGATGCGCAAGGGCGGTACCAACGGCGGTGAAGTGACCGGCGTTGGCGCTACTGTGTTTAACGAGACCACCCCCTATGGCATGGTGCTTGTTGAAGTGGGCTCGATGCGTGAGGGACCCGGTGAGCGCGACTCTATCTGGGGCATTGACTCGACGGCTCATGGCGTGTCGGTTGACGCCTTCTGGATGGATGAGATGGAAGTGAGCAACTCCAAGTACAAGCAGTTTGTCTATTGGGTGCGCGACTCGATTATCCGTGAGCGTCTGGCCGATCCTGCCTATGGCGGCAACGAGGAGTTCAAGATCGAGGAGGACAAGGAAGGCAATCCCGTCACCCCGCACCTGGACTGGAGCAAGTCCATTCCCTGGAAGAATCCCAGTGAGGACGAGGAGCGCGCCATCGAGAGCGTCTACCGCATTAACCCTATCACTGGCGTCAAGGAGCTTGATGCCTCTCAGATGAACTACCGCTACGAGGTCTATAACCTCACCGAGGCTGCTAAGCGCAAGCACCGCTTTGACCCTACACGCCGCGACTATAACACCGATCACGAGGTGGACTACACTGCGCCCACCATCAGCAAGGATACTGCCTTTATCGACGACGAGGGCCGTATCGTGCGACAGACCATCACGCGTGCGATGCAGAGCGACTATGACTTCCTGAACACTTACATCGTCAATATCTACCCCGACACGACTTGTTGGGTCAACGACTTTGAGAACGCTTATCAAGAACCCTACGTGCGCATGTACTTCGCCAACGGCAACTACAATAACTATCCTGTCGTGGGGGTCAGCTGGGAGCAGGCTAACGCCTTCTGCCACTGGCGCACTGAGTTCCTCAAGAAGTCGCTGGGCGACCAGGGCATCTATGTGGAGCCCTTCCGACTGCCCACCGAGGCCGAATGGGAGTTTGCGGCACGCGCCGGCAAGAACAAGAACAAGTATCCCTGGGACGGTGACCTGCCCTTGACAATCGATGAGGGTTGCTTCTATGCCAACTTCAAGCCCGATGAGGGTAACTACGTCAAGGATGGTTACATCATCTCGGCACCCGTGGGAACCTATGAACCCAACGACTACGGCCTCTATGACATGGCCGGTAACGTGAGCGAGTGGACTTCTACGGCCTATACCGAGAGCATCGACCGCATGACCGATGACATTAACCCCGAGTATCGCTACTATGTGGCACAGGAGGATCCCTACAAGATGTCTCGCAAGATCGTTCGCGGTGGCTCCTGGAAGGACATCGTCCACAACATCCGTGCCGACTTGCGCATGTGGGAGTACCAGAACGAGCAGAGGAGCTATATCGGCTTCCGTTGCGTCCGTTCCAAGGTCGGACTCGTCAAGGGACGTCGCAAGAACTGCTGCAAGGACTAATCCTCACATTATTTATATAAGAAAAACAATTGTCACACTCAATTTTTCATAGTTCAAGCAAAAATGGGTAAAATCAAGAGATATAAAAAGAAAGCCGGCCGATTCCTCAAGAGCGACAGCGGCCAGCGGTTTTTTAACTTTGCCTACAGTATAGGTGCCGCAATCGTTATCTTGGGTGCATTGTTCAAGATCCTGCACATGCCGTTGGGCAACCTGCTGCTCAGTGTCGGCATGGGAACCGAGGTGCTCATGTTCGTCCTCACGGCATTTGACCGACCCGAGAAGGAATACCACTGGGAGGAAGTCTTTCCGGTCCTGGCAAGCAACGACCCGGAGGACCGCCCCGACTTCAATGGCGGCGGTGGCATTATCATCGGCGGTGCCGGTGGTAGCGGCGAGGGGGGCGGCTCCTATGGCGGTGGTGACATCAATGTCAGCGTCTCCGAGGCCAAGGGGGCTGTCGGACTGCCACAGGGCGTGAACCTCAGCGAGGAGGATACCCTGTCGTTGAGCGAGAGCATCGCCAAGATGGCTGCCGCCAGCGACCAGCTCTCACGCATGGCCGAGCTCACCGATGCAACCCAGCAGTACTTGAGCCAGATGGCTGGCATCAGCGAACAGATGCAGCGCCTGCAGGCAACGACCACCGCTTTGAACGAGGTGAGCGAGACTCTGCTGGGCAGCTACCGCGCTATTACTGACAATAGCCAGAACATCACCGAGAGCTCCACGGGCTATGTCGACCAGATGCAAGCCCTCAACCACAACATCAGTGGCTTGAACACGATCTATGAGATCCAGCTCAAGAGTATCTCGTCGCAGCTCGAGAACATTGACCGCGTGAACCGCGGCTTGAAGGACATCCGTGACATGTACGAGAAGAGCGCGGCCGAGAGTGCCCACTACTGTGACGAGACCGAGAAGATGGCACGCTACATGAAGCAGCTCAACAGCGTCTACGAGAAGATGATCAAGGCGATGACTGTCAATATGTACCGTCCCATGCCTGGTATGCCCGGCATCGATCCTGACAGCAATGACCAGGACGCTTGAGCATCATCAACGTGTTATTGACATTATCCTATTTTAACCGATAGAGAGATAAAGATAGATGGCAACCTCTAAAAATAAGAGCGTCAACCGCATGTCGCCGCGTGAGAAGATGATCAACCTCATGTACATCGTCTTGACGGCTATGCTTGCGCTGAACGTGTCGAGCGATGTGCTCAACGGCTTCAGCCAGGTGCAGGATGGTCTGACTCGCTCTAACCGCACCATCACGGCGCGCAACCAGGCTCTCTATGCCCAGCTCCAGGCCTTCAACGAGAAGAACCCCGAGAAGGGCAAGGTGTGGCTGGACAAGGCGACGCAGGTGGTGGGTGAGACCGACAAGCTCTATGACTATATCGACTCGCTGAAGCTCCAGATCGTCCGTTTTGCCGACGGCGAGGAGGCTGATGTGAACAACATCGTCAACCGCGACAACCTGGATGCGGCCAGTGTCATCATGCTGGCAGCACAGGGGGGCAAGGGTAAGCAGCTCAGGCTGCGCATCGACCAGTACCGCCAGTTCGTGACCTCGTTCCTCGAGGATCCCGAGAAGCGCAAGAACCTTGAGGCGGCGCTATCGACCACGCCGCCTAAGGCCGCTGGTGTGTCGATGGATAACAAAAAGACATGGGAGGAGACCATGTTTGACAATATGCCCACCATCGCTGCCGTCACTCTGCTCACCAAGTTGCAGAACGACGTGCGATATGCCGAGGGTGAGGTTCTCAACCAGATGTTGACCAATGTTGACCTGGGTGACCTGCGTGTGAACCTGGTCAACGCCTTTGTCGTGCCCGACTCGCGCATCGTCATGCGCGGCACGAAGTACAGCGCCCAGATCGTGCTGGCTGCTATCGATACCACACAGCGTCCTGTCGTCTATATCAACGGTAGCCGCCTGGGCAACAACAGCGGACTCTATGAGGTGGGTACCAGCAAGGCCGGTACCTATGACTACTCAGGATGGATTGAGGTGCTCGGACGCGATGGCAGCGTCACGCGCCGGGACTTCAAGTCGAGTTACACCGTTATCGACCCGTTGGCAACCATTAGCGCGACGATGATGAACGTGCTCTATGCCGGTATCAACAACCCCATCAGCATCGCCGTGCCCGGTGTGCCCCAGGGTAGCATCAGCGCCACGATGACCAACGGCTCGCTCACCAAGAGTGGTGACGGATGGATCGCTCATCCCAGCAAGGTGGGAGCCGAGTGTGTCATCTCGGTCACTGCCGAGATGGACGGACAGCGCACCAACGTCGGCAGCACCACCTTCAGGGTGCGCAAGTTGCCCGACCCCCTGCCCTTCATCGCCTACAAGGATGCCAACGGACAGCCTGCCCGATACAAGGGTGGCAAGCCCTTTGCCAAGGCCCTTCTCCTTGCAGCTCCCGGCCTGGATGCCGCCATCGACGATGACATCTTGAACATCGACTACAAGGTGGTGTCCTTCGAGACTGTCATCTTTGACTCGATGGGTAATGCGATACCCGAGTTGTCCAACGGTTCCCAGTTCTCCGAGAGGCAGAAGGCGGCACTACGCCGACTGCAGCACGGCAAGCGATTTATGATCACCCGCGTCAAGGCAACAGGCCCCGACGGCATCACACGTGATATCCCGTCTATTGATGTGATTGTGAACTAACCTAACTTGATTATTATAGACATAACGAGAATATGAAAAGTCTTAGATTGATCATCGCCATTCTGCTTGTGGGCATCACAATGGGTTCAAGTGCCCAAGTGACGCGCCGCACAGCAGGCGATACCCGTAAGAAGGACAAGAAAGACGGCGCTGCAGCCATTACCGACAGGCAGCAGTCATTCTATGAGGTGAGGGAGCCCAGTGATGCCGATTTGCAGTGGATGAAGGTCATCTACCGCCAGATCGACTTGACCAAGGGCAAGAACCCTGCTCTCTATTATCCCGAGGAACCCAACGCCGACGGCGAGAACCTCTTCTTCATCATCATGCGCCTGCTGGCTAACAACAAGATCTCGGCCTACGAGTATCTTGACGGCCGTGAGATGTTCACCGATGAGTTCAAGATCAAGGTCGGCGAGATGATGGACCGTTTCCACATCTACTATACCGAGGCCAAGGGCAGCTCCGAGAAGAATCCCCTCTACGAGTTTGAGAATGCCGATATACCCAGCAATGAGGTGCTCAGCTACTACATCATCGAGAAGTGGGAGTTCGACACGCGCAGCAATCAGATGAAGGCCCGCGTCGAGGCTCTGTGCCCCGTCCTCCACCGCATGGACGAGTATGGCGGCGAGGCTGTCAGGTATCCGATGTTCTGGGTCAAGCTCAACGACATCCGCCCCTACATGGCCCAGCAGTATGTCTTCACCGACGATGACAACAACCTGGCACGATACAGCATCGACGACTTCTTCAAGTTGAACATGTACTCGGGCGACATCTATAAGACCAAGAACCTGCGCAATCTCTCGTTGCGTCAGATGTATCCCGAGGACGAGGCCTACAAGCATGCACAGGACAGCATCGAGCAGCGCCTGCGCAGCTTCAACAAGGACCTGTGGGTACCTCCCCTGGAGGAACTCCAAGCGCGGGCCGAGGCTGAGGAGAAAGCGCGTGCCGAGGCCGAGGGCGAGGTCACTGAGGATGGCGAGAACACCGACGGTGTCGCTGCCGACGATGGCAATGAATCGAGCGATGAGAGCAAGGTGACACGCACCACCAAGCGCGGCGCCAAGTCCAGCAAGTCGTCTAGCAAGTCGTCCAGCAAGTCCAAGTCCAAGGAGAAAAAGACTAAGATCAAGGAGCGTAAGCCCAAGACCAGTACCCAGACCGTGAACTCCGGCATACGCTCTGTACGTAACCGAAGGAAATAACATAAAAGATTGTTTCATAACCCGAGTTAAAAGTTAATATTTTAGGCGTCGCGTGGACCGTGGTGGCCCGCGCGATGTCTTTAATGGATGGTCTTGCATGGTCTTTCTCATTGAAATCGGGTCTTCGAACCGCTTGCGTCTTCGACGCTTTCCCCGGACACCGATGGAAAAATATATTGGTGTCCGGGGAAAAATTCGCCAAGATTGCATAAACACCTCGTAATCAATATTATCATGGCGGTATGACAGGAAGGGGCTTGATTTTTCAGGCTGGCAGGTCGAATGACCTGCACAAGGCCAGCAGGCCTTGACTTACAACAACCCCAGGGCGCACTGGCCGAAGGTCAGTGTGGCCTGGGGAATGACGACAGTAATCGATGGGCCTCGAAGAGGGCCACTCACAGCGACAAGCGAACAATAGTTGAATCATCTGATTCTGATGATATTGGCCCACTACGAGGCCCGATTCTGTTCTATCTTGCTTTCCCCAGGCCACACGAGGT
>JAFTEU010000035.1 GCA_017453505.1 Muribaculaceae bacterium | reverse complement strand
GGAAAAAAATCACTCCCCACTCCTCACTCCCCACTTCTCACTCCTCACTTCTAACTTCTAACTCCTCACTCCTAACTCCTAACTCCTAACTCACTTAAACTATCACCTGAGTGAATTGATCCACTCGAAGAGTTCATCCAGGGCATAGTCACCGCTGTGGGGGCGGTTCCAAGCCAGCAGGAAGTTGACATCCTTGCCTGCATTCTGGAGTTTCAATGCCAAGTTGATGGGGACAGGGAAGGAGGTGTCGCGGTCACGGGCACCATGGCGGATGTACCAGTGGGGTGCCACATCGGTCACACCGTCACCAATGAAATTCATAGGATTCAGCAGGGCCACATTGGAAGCGATTTCAGGAGTCACAGCAGCACCCGTCTTAGCGGCACTATACTCAGTGAAATTGACGCTGCTGCCCTTGCTGTCGCCAAACTCCTCGTTCTCGCCCGATCCGCGCTGGCCCGCAACACCTTGTGTATCAAACGCAGGAGCGGTCTTCAACGGCTGAGTGGAAACGACGTAGTTCAGATACTTGTCCATGTCGAGGTCGATGATGTACTCACCCGCCCTCAGACGTGGCATCACGGGAAGCCTGACTTGAATATCTTGTGATATCATCTTGTCAAATTCATTTTCAGACATATGCATCTGATCGGCTAACTCCTGCTTTGATACACGCTTCATGCCTCCATTGATGGGAGGTGCGCCGAAACCTGATTCTTCACTGAAAACGAAGCCAAGGCTGTCGGGGATGTCGGCACCGGCATTCTTGGCAATCTGAGCTGAGCGGATGAGTTCACTCTTGATGTAATCCAGATAATTGTCGGCATTGAGCAAAGTGCCGTCAGGTGTACGCAGGTTCAGGCTAGCCAAATAGGCCGGGAACTGTGCCTTGAGTTCGTTGCTCACGGCCAACACATCGGCATTTCCCTGCTGGCGGCTGTCGGTGCCGTTATAGAGCCACTCGTAGGCCATATCGGCATGATCCAGGTCGATAATCGGGCAGTAGCAAACACTGGCAAACACGTCGTCACGCTCGTCGGCAGCGCCCATGGCCTTGAGCATCGGCTCATAGGCAGGGTTATTACCCGTGGCACCCATCAGCGAAGACATGGCACCACCGGCACTGGTGCCATCGGTAATGATGCGTTCGGCATCGCCAGGCATTACAGCATCAAAGTGGCGCAGGTAACGGATGGCAGCCTTGAGGTCTAGAATTGCGGCGGGAGCACGGCCCGTGTAGATGGTTTGACCCTTCTTGATGCCTTTTTTCTTGTCGTTTTTGGTGGCAATTACGGTCGAATTACGGCCACGTGAACCAGGAATGACCAGTACATATCCCTCCTTGAGCGCACGACCGCTGGCATCGCCAGCCTGAGGCTGGCCCGCAGCCGAAGCCATGTATCCCCCGACGTAGGTGCGCAGGAAAATCGGCGTCTGCTGCGTTGCGCCCTGGGGCACATATACGTTCAGGAACTGATAGGCCGAATCCTCAATGTTGGTAACAAAATAGAGACGCTCATAGGCCGTGTATCGCACAACTGTACCATCGTGCATGTCCATCACACGTGCTTCGCCTGCATTGGGATTAAACTGCAAGGTGGGCTGTGGTGCCTTAGCCTTGGCCGATGCACCGATGGCCAGGGCGATTGCCAACAACATTAATAATGTCTTTTTCATACTGTTAATATTTTATTATCTGGATTGTTCAAATAGCCAGTCACGGACTGGGGTTAACTTATAAGCATAATCAAACGAAGCCATGTGCTCCATGCCCCGACCGTCCTCGGGCAAAACGCTGCCAGCCTCAAATGTGATGAAATTCACGTGGCCGCCTCTTGCAATCAACTGTGATGCCAGTTTGTCCTGTTCCTCGCTGGGTAACTTGGCACTCCACGAAGCCGAATCTATCTTGGCTTGATGCTCATTGAGGACAGCAGCGAGATCTCTCATGCCACCCGAAGCCTTCTGGTCACCACCGGCCACAATATAGAAGAAACGCTTGTTGCCAAAGTCGTTCATCTTGCTGGTGTCCCACTGGCTACCCACAAACATCGAAGCAGCAAACACATCGGGATAAGCAATGTTATAATAGAACGATATCATGCCGCCCATCGATTGTCCAGTGGTGTAGAGTCGGTTGTTATCGATGTGATACTTCTCGGCAACCTCTTTGAGCAGGCGGATGGTCATGTCCACCTCATCAGAATGGTTCCAATTGTCATCAACGGCAGTCTCGGTAAACTGCGGTACGAGTACAAACGACGGATGCTTCTGTTGATCACGAGCTGAGGCAAACAACAGTGCTCCATAGCCCTGGGTGAGTGGTGCTGTCACCTCCTTGCCTGCTGTGCTGGCATCGGCGATGAAGAGTACAAGCGGATAGTTGTTATCCTCCCACCCATCAGGGATGAAAAGATTGTATTCCAACGACTTACCCGATTGTTGATCTTGATAAGTAAATTGCTTAAAAGTGGGCACAACGGACTCCTTGAGCGCGACAAAAGCGCTGTCGTCATCCTTATTTTGCTGCATGCGCATCCCTTGACGCGGACCTTTGTGCTGTTCTTCCTGCTGATTGTTGTTGCCACAACCCAAGCACAACAGTAAGGTGAAAATGAACAATAAAATCTTTTTCATATCTCTATCTATTCTTTACAATGGTTATTCTATTCTGGAGGAAGACTCTGGAAATGCCTAGTTGCCCACACTTGGATAAGAAACAATATGCTCAACACGACACCCACCATGTAGGGGCCAGTGATCCCATTAGGACAAATAGCACTTGCCAATGGCATCACCACGATAGGCGAAATGAATTGTCCCAGATAAAGGGCTGCCGATAGCAACGGCATTACCGTCGTTGCCGAGTTCTTACCACCCTTGATGCTGGCGATAGTATTCAGATATGGCACACCCACGCCTGCGGCCACACCAATCAATGCTGAACCCACAAGCAGGCCGGTGACACCGCCCAGCAAATAGAGTCCGTAGCCTGACAAAAAACTGAGGGGAGCAAAATACTTGATGGGACGACGAAAAGCCTTCATCAAATGCCCAAAGGCCAACCCCACAAAGAAAGCGACCACATCCAGACCAACCATAATCATTGTGATTGCTTGAGGAGATAAGGAAGTCTGCTGACTTGCGATAATGGCGAAATTGGTCGGGAAGATAAAGAAAATCGTCATCAACAGGAACATACCGATGACCGAAGGGTGGAACTTGAGCAAATGGCGAGGTTCGAAAGCGTTGCCTTGCTTGTCGTGAGAGGACAATTGCTCATTAGGGAGCCACATCAATACCATGACCAGAGCTATCAGTCCAAGGATATAGACCAGAAAAGCATAATTCCACTCGATGGTAGCCAGTAAACCTGCTAACAGAGTAGCCACTACCCCACCCATCTGGTTCATCGCAGCCGAGAGGCCCATCAAACGGGCTAGTTCACTAGGCGGAAAATAGTAGGCCAGCAGACCTGTCGAGAGAGGCATGATCAGTCCGACACTGATGCCCAACAAGGCACGCATGGCCAGTAACACATGTATTTCACGAACAAAAAAGCAACCAGCTCCAGCAATCACATAAAGCACAAGTCCAATAAGAGCAATCGAGCGTGTGCGCAGTCTCTTGCTGATTGAACGAAAGAATAGGCTGGTAATGATGATTAACAGGGCAGGAATGCTCACAATGAGCTGCACTAGCAGATCGGGCGCTGATGCAAAATGCTGCTTAATGATGCCCAAGGCTGGGGCTATTGCGGCTCCAGCCATCACCGTGAGCAACGACATGGAGAGGATAGTAGCTGTCACCCGACGGTTAACTTCAACTTTTCTTGTCATAAAAATCAATTGGAGTTGTTTCCAGGGGTGACTGCCCTTGCAGCTCTACCAAGCTGTTTCTAGATGGTTAATAAACAGGCTGCAAATGTACAAAAAATCCCGCAATAGGCATCAGCCCATGCGGGATTTTTTGTGCTCATGTTGACCGAAATCAGAACATCTTGTCGGGATAGACACCTGTGGCATGAAGCTCGGCGAACTTGTCAACAACGCCCTGGCGGTCGGCGGCATAGGTAACGCCAAACCATTTGCTCTCGGTCGTCAGGACCTTGACTTGGGCGGTGCCGTTGTTCACCAACTCGTTGACCAGCGTGGGAATGAAGAACTCGGCCTTGGGCTTATTGATGTTTTCCTTGAGGAACTCAGCAAAGCACTTCTCGCTATGCTCAAAGTAGTCGGGAGTGAAACCCCAGAAATTCATCGACAC
Source organism: Muribaculaceae bacterium (assembly GCA_017453505.1). Taxonomy (GTDB): domain Bacteria; phylum Bacteroidota; class Bacteroidia; order Bacteroidales; family Muribaculaceae; genus Sodaliphilus. The sequence continues at coordinate 10,165 of JAFTEU010000035.1, read as the reverse complement.
AGGGGTCTCAAAGGCCAAGTGCTGCACCTGGTCGTTCTCGTCGGTAAAGGCAATGTTGTGGTCGGCATCATAGCCGATGCTGGTGCGCTCCACAACGCCAGTCAAGAGGCCATCACGGGTCTCGCACACGCCACGGGCAACGGTGCCGCTCTCGCTCATGGTGTTGCCCACTTTGAAGCCCACCATGCTGTAGTGTCCCTTGCTGCCCTCGGGCAGTGACGACAGTTCGGCTGCCATGACTTCAAAGCTGTTGCGGCCATAATAGTCATCGGCGTTGATGATGGCAAAAGGCTCCTTGATGACATCCTTACCCATCAGCAACGCGTGATTGGTACCCCAGGGCTTAACACGCTCGGCAGGGCAGATAAAGCCCTCAGGCAGGTCGTTCAGGCCTTGGAAAACCAGTTCGACGGGGATATGACCCTCATATTTAGACAGGATCTTCTCACGGAAGTCGGCCTCGAAGTCCTTGCGGATCACAAAAACAACCTTACCAAATCCACTGTGGATTGCATCATATATCGAGTAATCCATGATGGTCTCGCCATGAGGTCCCAGACCATCGAGCTGCTTGAGGCCGCCATAACGGCTACCCATGCCAGCAGCAAGTACAAATAATGTCGGTTTCATTTTCAGTTGTCAGTTTTCTATTTTTCTGTTTTTCAGTTGGTTTTGAAGTCGAATAGGATGATGCGGCGGTATTCCTCGTCGGGACGAAGAACCTGAGACGAGAAATTATCGTGATTGGGCGCATCAGGCATACCCTGGCACTCGATAGCTACACCATCGTAGTCGTGATACTGGTTGCCGCTCTTGCCCGTGGGGCAGCCCTCGAGCCAGTTGCCGGTATAGACCTGGGCTGCGGGCTGGTCGGTACTGATTTCCACCACACGGCCAGACTTCGGGTCACTCAAGATGGCAGCCAGATGCACGTCACCGTCCTCGTGTCCGTCAATCACCCAACAGTTGTCATAGCCCTTGCCGTAGTTCAGCGCAGGGAAATCCTGCTTGATGTCACGGGCAATGACTTTGGGCTGTCTGAAATCCATGGGAGTACCCTCCACCGGGGCAATTTCACCTGTGGGGATGAGGTCTGCGTCTGTCTCCAGATAGTTTGAGCAGTTGAGCTGCAGCACCTGGTCGAGCGCCGTTCCACCCTTGTCCTCGCCTGCCATATTAAAATAGGTGTGATTGGTGAGGTTAAGGACTGTCGGTGCATCGGTCACTGCACCCAGTTCAATCTTGAGTACATTGTCATCGTTCCATGTATAGGCTACACGAGCAGTAAGGTTGCCAGGATAATTCTCGTCACCATCGGGGCTCTCAAGCGAGAACACAACAGTGTCACTGCCATCCATTTCGCAATCCCAAATTTTATTCTGGTAGCCAACATTACCACCATGCAGGTGATGCTTTCCCTGATGATTACAGTTAAGCTGATAGGCCTTACCGTCCAACTCAAAATGACCCTTGCAGATACGGTTAGAAAAACGTCCAGGGACCTTTCCTGCACAGGGACCGTCAAAGAAGTAGTCTTTCAATTCATTATAACCCAGAACAACGTCGGCCAGATTACCATCACGGTCGGGGACACGGATCTCGAGGATGCCGGCACCCAGCGACGAGAGCTTGACGCTGGCGCCACTGGCGTTAATGAGTTCATAGGTGGTGATTTCGCCACGCTCTGTCTCATGAGTGTCAATGCGGATGCTCTTCATGTCAATCCTCCACCTTGTGAGCGCCGTCGCTGATAATGACGTTAATCACCTCGGGCTCATGTCCGTATTTAGCGTTGAATTTCTCCTTGGCTGTGGCAATGAAGTTGTCATAGCGGTCATCCTTGACCAGGTTGATGGTGCAACCGCCGAAGCCGCCGCCCATGATGCGTGAACCCGTCACACCACACTCGCGGGCCACATCGTTGAGGTAGTCCAGTTCCTCGCAACTTACCTCATAGTCGCGTGACAGGCCATCATGAGTCTCAAACATGCAGCGGCCTACCGTCTCGTAGTCACCACGCTCCAATGCGTCACACACGTCGAGAACACGCTGCTTCTCGCCGATGACGTAACGGGCACGACGGTAGTCCTCGTCACTGATCTTGTCACGCACGTCGGCCAACATGGTATAGGTCGCATCGCGCAGGGTATCAACGCCCAGCGTCGCGGCCACGCGCTCGCAAGACTCACGGCGCTTGTTGTAGGGCGAATCCACCAGTTCGTGTTTCACCTTGCTATTGAGCAGCACCAACTTGTAGCCCTCGGGATGGAAGGGGAAATACTCGTGTTCCAGCGAACGGCAATCCAGACGCATGAGGCAGTCCTTCTTACCAAACACGCTGGCAAACTGATCCATGATACCACAATTCACGCCGCAATAATTATGCTCGGTGCTCTGACCTATCTTGGCAAGCTCGAACTTATCAATCTTGCCTGCGTTGAACATGTCGTTCAGGGCAAAGGCAAAGCAGGACTCCAGTGCGGCCGATGACGACAGGCCTGCTCCCAGAGGCACATTACCGGCAAACACCGTGTCAAAGCCCTTGACCGTGCCGCCTCGCTTGATGGTCTCACGGCAAACGCCGAAGATGTAACGAGCCCATTGTTCTTGAGGAGCGTCTTCCTCGTTCAGGCCAAATTCGCAGTAAGCGTCCATGTCCATGCTATAGACCCTCACCTTGTCGGTACCGTTAATGTTGATGGCAGCCATGATGTACTTGTCGATGGCACCAGGGAACACAAAACCGCCATTATAGTCGGTGTGTTCACCAATCAGGTTGATTCGGCCCGCTGATGCGTAAACAACACAGTCGGTACCGAAACGATTCTTGAATTGCTCTTGGATTTTCTCTTTCATTTTTTCAGTTGTCAGTTTTCTGTTTACAGTTGTCAGTTGTCAGTCGATTGCGGATGCCGCTGACAACTTACAACTGTAAAACTAATTGATGAAATAATTGCTCTTGTCATTGATGATCCGCTCCAGGTTCTCGAGATTGATGTGGCCGAAAATCAGCAGCATAACGTCCGATGTCTGGCTTGCATTAACCAGCACTATCTCGTTGACATACTGGCCATCACGACGCACAAGCGCTGTCCTGGTTTCATAGCCAGTCTGATTGGTCACGATTTCCTCGTAAGAACGGTTCCTGGTCAGATCAAGTACACGTTTACGGAACTTATCACGATCGCTTGCGTTGCACCGGCTCAAGTCAAGCACTTGTACCGAGGTAATGCCTAAGCTGGCTTCGGCAAGAGTTGGGGACACCATGCGGCCGAGTCCCAATAGGCCACTGCCCACATTAACATATTGCGCATGCCTTGCATCCCGCATGTCGTTAATGATATCATCGGCATTGTGATGCAGTAATCCGCATGACACCACCAGTAGTGATAACAACAATGATAATATTTTTTTCATACCTTACACATGATTTGGTTTCAGCCAACAAATATAATACTAACTGTCCGTTTAGCGATATTGATAATTCTTAAAAATGGCAAAATCACAAAAAAACTCCATTAAAAGAATTATTTTTTCTTCAAAACGGGCTGATTTGATAATAATTGTCTTAATTTTGCAGTTTATATATAGAAATCAATTATCAATAATTCATTTATTTAGAACGATATGGCAAGAATTAATGACTTCAATTTTGCCGGCAAGAAGGCAATCGTGCGCGTTGACTTTAACGTGCCCCTGAACGAAAAAGGTGAAATTACCGACGACACGCGCATCCGCGGTGCAGTCCCTACACTGAAGAAAATCCTGGCCGATGGCGGTGCACTGATCATCATGTCTCACATGGGCAAACCCAAAGGCAAAATCAATCATAAACTCTCGTTAAGCCAGATCACCAGCGCTGTCGCTGCTGCCCTGGAAAAGCCGGTACAGTTTGCACAAGATAGCGCCGAGGCCAGCAAACAGGCCGAGGCGTTGAAGCCTGGTGATGTGCTGTTGCTCGAGAACCTGCGTTTCCATCCCGAGGAGGAAGGTAAGCCCGTGGGCATCGAGAAGGATGACCCCAACTATGACGCTGCCAAGAAGGAGATGAAGGCACGTCAGACCGAGTTTGCCAAGACCCTTGCCAGCTATGCCGACGTGTATGTAAATGATGCTTTCGGCACCGCACACCGTCGTCATGCCTCGACCGCCGTCATTGCCGACTACTTTGATGACGACCACAAGATGCTGGGCATGCTCATGGAGAAAGAGGTAACCGCCATCGATAACGTGATGAAGAACGCTCAGCACCCCTTCACCGCCATCATCGGTGGCAGCAAGGTGTCCAGCAAGCTGTCGGTCATCAAGAACCTGCTCGACAAAGTGGACAACCTGATCATCGGCGGTGGTATGGGCTTCACCTTTATCAAGGCCCAGGGTGGCCACATCGGCGAGTCGTTGCATGAGGACGATCTCATTCCCGAGGCCCTGAACGTCATGGCCGCTGCCAAGGAGAAGGGTGTCCGGTTGAGCCTCTCGGTTCAGACAGTTGCCGGTGACCGCTTCGATAACGACGCCAACCGCAAGCCCGTTGACATCTTCAACATTCCCGATGGATGGGAAGGCATGGACGCTGGCGAGGAGTCACTCAAGATCTGGAAGGAGATCATCCTCGAGTCCAAGACCATCCTGTGGAACGGTCCCGTCGGTGTGTTTGAGTTTGAGAACTTTGCTCACGGCACTGGCGAAATTGCCAAGTATGTGGCCGAGGCTACCAAGAATGGAGCCTACTCTCTCGTGGGCGGCGGCGACTCGGTAGCGGCAGTCAACAAGTTCGGCCTTGCTGATCAGGTTTCCTATGTCTCGACCGGCGGCGGTGCCATGCTTGAGGCCATCGAGGGCAAGACCCTGCCCGGTGTAGCAGCCATCCTGGGCGAGTAACCTCGCCACAGACTCTCATCAGACAACTTTGACAATACAATTGACAACACCGGCAACATGAAGTTGTGATGGTTGTCCAGATATTGTCAAAGTTGTCTGCTTTATATTGCTGCAACTAGACAAAATCGTTAAAGAACTATAAATTTTCGTTATTCAACTATATTTTATAGTTTGAGTAACGATTTTTTGTATTACCTTTGTCGTGTCAAACTAAAGGAACAACTATTATGGCTAATAAATTGACCAAACGCGAAAGCGAAATCATGAACTACTTCTGGGCACACGGTGCCATGTTCGTCAAGGAATTACTAACGCTTTTTCCCGAACCGCGTCCCCATGTAAATACCATTTCGACAATGGTACGCACGCTTGAGGAGAAAGGATACCTTAGTCACAAGGCCTATGGCAACACCTATCAGTACTATCCCGCCATCAGCGAGAGCGACTATAGCAAGCAGTCATTGGCCGGTATGGTAAGGCAATTCTTTTCGGGTAGTTACTTGAATGTGGTATCCTCGTTTGTCAAGGATGACAAGGTGTCGATCGATGAGCTGAAAGCCCTCGTCGAACAATTAGAGAAAGAGAAAACCGAGGACAAACGATGAGCGATACATTGTTATATATCGGCAACGTAGCCCTAACGATGATTGGCCTGGTCATTGGCTACCGCTTGTTGCTCAAGCGGGAAACATTTCATGGCCTCAATCGAGTGGTGCTGCTCTTGTGCTTATCCCTTCCATGGATACTTCCATTTTGCGGATTGACCATACACAGAGCGCTGCCAGCAACAGATTTATCAAACCTTAACGAAATAGCTGCGGCTGATTCTTCACCCGCCCCCACTACATGGTGGATCGCGGCATTATTGGCTATTTATTGCATCGGTGTGGGGAGCATGTTGGCCAGAAGCATCATTGCCATTATTGCCACAGCCCGTATCATCGGTAATGGTGAGAAAATCAAGTGCGAGCAGGGTTTTATCTTGGTCAAAAGCAATCAAGTGCAGTCACCATTTAACTGGATGACCTTTATCGTGATGCCCAACGACCTGCAAGAAAGCGGCATCAATGCAATTATGACTCACGAGTTGGCCCATCTCAAGAAGCGCCACTCTCTTGACTTGATTCTGGCCGAGGTGGTTCTTGCCTTGCAGTGGTTTAATCCTGCTGCATGGATGCTTCGGGCCGATCTACAGGCCGTTCACGAGTTTGAGGCCGATGATGCAGTCGTGCAATCATGCGGCAATTACAAGGAATATGAGGAAATACTAATCGGGCAAGTCACTGCGATGAGTGCCGGCTTACTTGCTAATGGCTTTACCGAACAAACCCTTAAACAAAGAATCATTATGTTACACAAGAAAAAATCATCCCGCAAGCGAGTGCTCAAAGCACTCTATCTAGTGGCTATCATCGCCGCTTCGATGGTAGCCAATGCAACTACAGTGTACACAACTGAGGAGGAGCCACAAGTCAAGAAAACGACAGAAATAGTATCGGCCAATCCGAGCGGTAAAGTGGATGTCACTAAGGACAGGAGTGTAGAGTACTATCTGGACGGTGAACGCATCGACGGTCCTGATGCTGTTGCCTCATCCCAAGTCAAGTCGATGGAAATTGACAAATCGGGCAAGGCGGTAAAGGTTAAGATGTACACTACCGAGCAACCCGGAGCCAAGAAAGTCACTAGATTTCAGACATCAACGACATTCACCGATGACGAGGGCAACACCACAACTGTGAGTGACCAAGGAATCAAGTACGGCTACGAGTTTTACGTTGACGGCGTGAAAAAGGCTTCGATTGCCGACATCGCCAGCGATGCCATTGAGTCAATCGAGGTTGACAAGAAAGATCCCGACCATCCCAAGGTCTATGTCAAACTGAAGAAGTGATGCACTGATTGCAATACAGATAGTGATGTTTAATGATTAGGGGGGCGGAATACCGTTCCCCTAAATGATAAAATTTTATAAATTGGGAGGCGAATGGGATGTGATACGTGGGATTTTTGTACCTTTGGCACGCAATTTTCGTTTTATCGACATTACAAGCCAGAATAAAACCTGAATATGATAGATATTTTAGATAATATTGAAGCCGAAATGAATGAAGGTGGTGCTCACGTGCTGCCCATTATCACCGAAATCCACGAGATAAATGATGGTACTGATATTCAAGACAATAAGGCTGATGACATACCCATCTTGCCATTGCGCAACATGGTACTTTTCCCCTCGATGACGATGCCCGTATCGGTAGGCCGGGAGAAGTCAATGCGACTGATTAAGGATGCTGAGGAGAACCACAGCACGATTGCCGTGTTCTGCCAATTTGACAGTCATGTCGAGGATCCAATGGAACGTGACCTGTATCGCCACGGCACGATAGCCAACATCATCAAGGTGCTGGAATTGCCCGATGGCTCCACCAACGTGATCCTACAAGGACGTTCGGCCTGCCAACTCGAGCAGGTGGCCCAGGTAGCCCCCTACCTGAGGGGAGCCGTGACCCTAGTCGAGGACAAGCTGCCCCTGGCCGGCGACAAGGAGTTTGAAATGCTGATGCAGTCGATTGCCGAGGTCACCCTGCGCATGCTGCGCAATATGGGTCCCAACGGGCGCGATCTGGCATTTGCGATGAAGAACATCGATAATCCCGTTTATCTGATGAACTTCCTGGCCACCAACATCTCGTTTGACTCGGACCAGAAGCAGCACATGCTCGAGGAACGCGACATCAAGAAGCGGGCCTATCTGCTGTTTGCGCTGCTGTCACGTGAAGAACAGCTGGTCGAAATCAAGGCCAACATCCAGTCCCGCACCCGCGAGGAGCTTTCCCAGCAGCAGCGTGACCACTTCCTGCAGCAGCAGATCCGCACCATACAGGAGGAACTGGGCACCGATGTCGATGATATCGAGGAACTGCAGCAACGCGCCAGCAAGATGAAATGGAGGGAGGAAATACAGCGGCAATTCGACAAGGAATTGCGCAAGCTGGAGCGCCTCAACCCGCAGACTCCCGACTACTCGGTTCAATATGCCTATCTTGACAACATGCTCAACCTGCCGTGGGACTCCTACAGCGAGGACAACTTCGACCTCAAGAAGGTGGAGCAGAAACTCAACGACGACCACTACGGCCTCGAGAAGGTCAAGGACCGCATCCTGGAGCACCTGTCGGTGTTGAAGCTGCGCGGTGACTTGAAGGCACCCATCCTGTGCCTCTATGGTCCTCCGGGCGTGGGCAAGACATCGCTGGGCAAATCGATTGCCGACGCACTCAACCGCGAGTATGCCCGCATCTCGCTGGGCGGACTGCACGACGAGGCCGAGATCCGCGGTCATCGCCGCACCTACATCGGAGCCATGCCGGGCCGCATCATCGCCGCGCTGGCCAAGTGCGGCACGGGCAACCCTGTTATCGTGCTTGACGAGATCGACAAGGTGGGACAGGACTTCAAGGGCGATCCCTCATCGGCGCTGCTCGAGGTGCTCGACCCGGAGCAGAACGGGCACTTCCACGACAATTATCTGGACGTGGACTATGACCTGTCCAAGATCCTCTTCATCGCGACAGCCAACAGTCTGGCTACCGTGAGCCGTCCCCTGCTCGACCGCATGGAGGTCATCGAGATCACTGGTTATATTCCCGAGGAGAAGCTGGAAATCGCCAAGCGCCATCTCATCCCCAAGGAGCTGCAAGAGAACGGATTCATGAAGAACGAGATCAAATTCGGCAAGCAAGTCATCCTCAAGATCATCGATGACTACACCCGCGAGTCGGGTGTGCGCCAGCTGGAGAAGAAAATAGCCACCGTCCTGCGCCGAGTGGCACGCCACAAAGCCAGCGATGACCCCTACCCCACCAGCATCAAGGCCGATGACTTGAAAGAATACCTCGGCTCACCGGATTACAGCCGTGACAAGTATGAGGGCAATGAGTTTGCCGGTGTGGTGACGGGGCTGGCCTGGACTGCCGTGGGTGGCGAGATTCTCTTTGTAGAGTCTTCATTAGCTCGTGGCAAGGGAGAGAAACTGACTCTGACGGGTAATCTGGGCGACGTGATGAAGGAATCGGCAGTGATCGCGCTGCAATACCTGCGTTCACACTGCTCGCTGCTGGGCATCGACCCCGAACTGTTTGACAAATACAATGTCCACATCCACGTGCCTGAGGGTGCCATCCCCAAAGACGGGCCGTCGGCTGGCGTGACGATGGTGACCTCGCTGGCCTCATCATTCACCCAGCGCAAGGTGAAAGACCACCTGGCCATGACCGGCGAAATCACCCTGCGCGGCAAGGTGCTGCCCGTGGGTGGCATCAAGGAGAAAATCCTTGCCGCCAAGCGTGCCGGCATCAAGGACATCATCCTGTGCAAGGACAACCGCAAGGACATCGAGGACATCAACGAGATTTATCTGAAAGGGCTCACGTTCCACTACGTCAACACCATCAAGGATGTGCTCGACCTAGCCTTGTTGCCCGAGAAAGTCAAGGATGCCTTAGAATTGTAAGACGCTTGGTCTCAATCTGATTACCATAAAGAATCACGCTGTTTCTTCTGGGAGACAGCGTGATTCTTGTTTTTCTTGTCGATGAACGGCTGTCGTTTATAATTTAGTGATAATGTCCTTGACAAGAGCAAAGGTTTCCTGGGGCGCATCGTTCCAGAAGTCGAGGTACTGCCGCGTATTGTCGTGGCTGGCTCCTGGCGAATCGCTGATGACACGTAGAGCCAAGAACGGCACCTTGCTCAAGTAGCACACCTGGGCAATGGCTCCCGACTCCATGTCAACAGCCAGGGCATCGGGGAAATTACCCTTGATGCGTTTCACATCCTCCATCTTGTCGATGAACTGGTCTCCCGAGCAGATCAAGCCCTTGTGGATACCCTCGCGCTCCGGCACCAGTTCAATCATGCGTTTGGCCCCTTGGAAATACAAAGGCAAGCCCTGAACCTGACCCAATTCGCTCTCGGGACCGCACCACACGTCATGATAGGCGACACGGGCTCCGGCCACCACGTCCATCACATTGACCGACATGTCGGCACCGCCAGCAACACCACTGTTGATGACAAAGTCGGGCAAGAAAGCGTTGACAAGTGTCAACGTGCCCATGGCGGCATTGACCTTGCCGATGCCGCATTGCATGGCTATCACGTCGTGACGGCCCACTTTACCCCTATAAAAGTCAAAGCCACTCATGCGGCTCTCCTCGCTATCCTGAAGCAACGGCAGGAGCAGATCCAATTCCTTGCGCATTGCCACGATGATTCCTAT
>JAFTEU010000034.1 GCA_017453505.1 Muribaculaceae bacterium | reverse complement strand
GTCACCTCGATGGGCTGCACATCTACAGCCTCCACGAGAGTGGTATCGAGTGCATTATCCTGCTCGTCCTGCTGCGCCTCACTGGCACAAGCGACCATCGTGAGGGCAAGAAAAGCACCGAAGGCATAAATCAACTTATTCATTATCGAGTCTAATATCTAGTTACTTTTACGACGGCAAAATTAGTGTTTTTTATCGATTGGACAAAAAAGTACCGTCTTTTTCTTCTTGCAATGTCTGCACGGACGTGGGTCTAGAACTTGTAGTTGTCGCTATCCAGATTATCGAGTTCCTCAAAGTCCGAGATCTCGTCCTCGTTGTACTCCTCGTCGCCGTAGAATTCGCTCTTGTCGATGGCCTCGATGTTGCTGGCATCGGGAATCTTGGGAATGGTGATGAAGTCGGCAATATCGACATTCTCGGCAGGCGGGTTGCCGACCTTGCGTTCACACAGTGGATCGTGCAGGTTCTTGCCAGGGATGACCTCCTTGAGCTTGACCTTGAAGTAGCGCTCGGTCATATAATCGAACACAAACTTCATGCGCTGGCCCTCGTCCTCGAGTAACTCGTCGAGCTGGGTGTCGTCCATGATCCAGATGTCCTCATCGCTGTCACTGCCCATGTCCATGCATGTGACCTCTTTTTCCTTATTCCACTCGTCATCACAGATGTAGAAAGAGTCCATCTGCTCCTTGCCGTAGCCGGCGGAATCCAGAATGACGTTGCGCAGCTGCATGAATGTTGCCGTTGAGTCAATGGCAATCTGCAATTTGAAGTTATCGACCTCGTCCGAGACAATGACAAATTTGTAAATCATATCAGTATTAATATTATGTGCTATCAGTTTTGATGTTGCGAAATTACTAATACATTTTCATCAAGCAAATGTTTTTAGACTTTTTTTTCATTCATACCCCGAAAAAAGGGCTTTGTCGGCTGGGCGACATGCAAGAACCGCACCTGCCGGCGGGCAGATGCGGTCTATATTATATAATGTATTGACTATATCGGTCCTATCAGGGAATCAATCCATAGGAACGGAATACCTTCTGGATCTTCTCGAGAGCGAAGGCCACCTGCTCATGGGTGTGAGTTGCCATGAGGCTGAAGCGGATGAGGGTGTCGTTAGGTGCCACAGCGGGCGAAACAACAGGATTGACAAAGATGCCCTCATTGAGCAAATCACGGGTGATGGCAAACGTCTTGTTGTTGTCACGAATGAAGAGCGGAATGATGGGGGTCTCGGTATGGCCAATCTCGCAACCCATGTCACGGAAGCCCTGCAAAGCCTCATGGGTAATCTTCCACAGGTGCTCTTGACGCTCGGGCTCCTCAATGAGGATATCGATAGCCTTCATCGCAGCAGCTGTCGATGCCGGCGTGATGCTGGCGGTAAAGATATAGCTGCGTGAATGGTGGCGCAGATAGTTGGTGATGATTTTGTCCGTGGCGATGAATCCGCCCAGAGAGGCGAACGACTTGGAGAACGTACCCATGATCAAGTCCACCTCGTCACGCAGGCCGAAGTGGTCGCACACACCGCGGCCACCCTCACCGAAGACACCGATACCGTGGGCCTCATCGACCATCACGCTGGCATTGTACTTGTGGGCCAGGTCAACGATGTCTGGCAACTTGCACACGTCACCCTCCATCGAGAAGACGCCATCGGTGACGATGAGCTTCACGCGGTCGGGCTCGCATTTCTTGAGTTGGGTCTCAAGCGACGCCATGTCGTTGTGCTTGTACTTGAGTGAATTGGAGAACGAGAGGCGACGACCCTCGATGATCGAGGCGTGATCCTGCTCGTCCCACAAGATATAATCATCACGGCCGGTGAGTGTCGAGATGACACCCAGGTTCACACCGAAGCCTGTGCTGTAAATCATTGCATCCTCCTTACCCTCATACTCTGCCAGCTTGCGCTCCAGCTCCTTGTGGAGGTCAAGTGTACCGTTAAGGAAAGGGGACCCGGCACAACCAGTGCCATATTTCTCGGTAGCCTCGACGGCGGCACGCTTGATGCGCTCATCGTTGACAAGTCCTGAGTAGCAATTGGAACCGAACATGAGCACCTTCTTGCCATTCATGATGACCTCGGTATCCTGTTCGCTCGAGATGGCGCGAAAATAGGGATATATGCCTGCGGCTTTAGCCTTCTGCGGCTCGTCATATCGCGCTAACTTACTCTGTAAAAGGTTCATATAATTATGTCTAAATTCTTGATTTATCTACAATTATGATAGATTGCAGATGACATTACTTTAATATTGGCTGCAAATATACAAAAAGAATCGTTAAGAAACTGTTAAAAAGAACGCAAAATACGATAAAACGAATAAAGCTGTTCATCCTAACTGATTGTGCATAACGGCTTAGCACCCTGTTAATATTTTTTAAACAGTAGATTTTAGCTGATTATGCATCATCAGGCAGAGCGACATGGCCCTCAGTCACGGTCAGCGTCATCCATTTCGAGCTCAGCATTGTGCATGAGGTCGTAATCCGAGAACTCTATGCCGTCAAAATCACCATCCTCAAACATCAGATAGTCCTGTCGCAGACAACCTGTGGACATCAACAAGAAAACCGCCACCGCTGCCAGCGTCACGAGATATTTTGCAATTTTTCTCATATCATTATTGGCTATGATAAATATCATTGTGCAAATATAAGAAAAATTGAATTCTTGTGGCAAATTTTGAAAAAAAAACACTAATTTAGCGCATCAAAACAACAAAAAACCACTAACCTAATGGACCTGTTTGAACAACGAATCAAAGAATTGCGCGAGATCATCAACCGCCACAACCACAATTACTATGTGCTGAATTCACCGACAGTCAGCGACCAGGAGTTTGACGCACTGCTGCGCGAGCTTCAGGATCTGGAACGCGATTACCCGCAGTACCAAGACCCGCTGTCTCCCACACAGCGAGTGGGCAGCGACATCAGCAAGGGGTTTGAGCACGTGCGCCATGAGCGCCCGATGATGTCGTTGTCCAACAGCTACAGTATCGAGGAGGTACAGGATTTCCTGCGACGTGCGCAGGAGGGTCTGGGGGGCGAGCCCAGCGAGATCGTTGGCGAGATGAAATATGACGGCACATCGATCTCGGTGACCTACGAGCACGGTCGTCTGGTACGCGCCGTGACCCGTGGTGACGGTGTCCAGGGTGATGATGTGACAGTCAATGTCATCACCATCAAGAGTGTTCCGCTGGAAATCACTGGCATGGACGACCTCCCGGACAAGTTTGAAGTGAGAGGTGAAATCCTGCTGCCCTGGAAGAGTTTCGAGAAACTCAACGAGGAACGACAGTTCAACGAGGAGCCGTTGTTTGCCAACCCACGCAATGCTGCCGCCGGAACGCTCAAGCTACAGAACAGCGCAGAGGTGTCCCGTCGTGGACTGGATGCCATCTTCTACTTCCTGCTGGGTGACAACCTGCCCTTTGAGAGTCATTATGAGAGTATCATGGCCCTCAAGCGTTGGGGCTTCAAGACGGGCGAGATGGCCATTCTGCCCAGCATCGATGCCGTCAAGGACTTCATCGGCCATTGGGACGTGGAGCGCAAGAAGCTGCCCATAGCCACCGACGGCCTGGTTTTCAAGATCAACTCCCTGCGCCAGCAGCTCAACCTGGGTGCCACGGCCAAGTCGCCTCGCTGGGCCATCGCCTACAAGTTCGCCCCCGAGCGGGAATGCACCCGACTGCAGTTTGTGTCGTTTGAGGTCGGACGCTCTGGTGTCATCACCCCTGTCGCCAATCTTGACCCAGTGCTGCTGAGCGGAACCATTGTCAAGCGCGCATCGCTGCACAATGCCGACATCATCGAGCAGCTGGATATCCACGAGGGCGATATGCTCTATGTGGAAAAAGGCGGAGAAATCATACCCAAGATTGTGGGTGTTGACGAGAAGCAACGCCGCCCCGGCTGTCAGCGCATCGCCTTTGTCACCCACTGCCCCTCATGCGGCACGCCACTCAAGCGCATCGAGGGCGAAGCGGCATGGGTCTGCACCAACAAGTGGGGTTGCAGCCCTCAGATCTGTGGCCGCATCGAGCACTTCGTGGGACGCCATGCCATGAACATCGACGGCATCGGCGAGGAAGTCGCCATCACCCTCAACAAGAGCGGACTGGTCAATGACGTGGCCGACCTGTATGACCTCACGCAGGAGAAGCTGGTGGCGCTTGACCGTTTCCAGGAGCGCAGCGCACAACGCATCCTGCGGGGCCTGGAAGCCAGCCGCGAGGTGCCCTACGCCCGTGTCATCTTTGCATTAAGCATCCCATTTGTCGGCGAGACAACCGGCAAGGTGCTTGCCCGTCACACCCGCGACATCGACACACTCATGACCATGCCTGCCGAGCAGTTGGCGGCGATTCCCGAGATCGGGCCCAAGATTGCCCAGTCGATCGTCGATTTCTTTGCCGAGGGACGCAACCGCTCCATCGTCGAGCGCCTGCGCGCCGCTGGACTGCAAATGGCCCTGACCGAGGAAGAGACAGCAGGTCAGACCGACAAGCTCATGGGCAAGAAGGTCGTCATCAGCGGTGTGTTTGCCAAGCACTCCCGCGAAGAGTACAAGGCGATGATTGAGCAGAACGGCGGCAAGAACGTCAGCAGCATCTCGGGCGCAACAAGTTTTATCCTCGCTGGAGAGAACATGGGCCCAGCCAAGCTGGAGAAGGCCAATAAATTAGGCATAGACATCATCAACGAGGACCAGTTCCTGTCCATGATCAACGAGTGAGCATGAAGAAGGCATTGATTTTTCTAATTGTCATGGCAAACTGTTGTGTGATGGGCATGATGGGCCAAGGGGTAGAGACATTTGTCAGCAGCCAATTGAAGCGTTACCCCAAGTCACGGCTACTGGATCTGTACAAGTCATGCTTTCAGGACTATATGGGTGCCGAGCACCTCGTGGGAGACACGACTGCGGCACGCAGCTATCTGGAACAAGAATTAGAGACTACCGAACTCGACAGCCTGCTGCCGTGGTTGGTTGAGCCATGCGGCTTCCACGAGCGCTACGTGCGTGTGAGCTTGCGCACCGTGCTAGAGGGCAAAATTCCAGCCGACGTTCTACTTGATGCTTTCATTGCCAGTGCCAACGATCCCGACCGCCCCACCCAAGCCCAGTGGCGCGAACGGTGGCGCGACATCATTGCCGTCATCGACAGCATAGCCCCAGACTTGCCCTGCTACCAAGAAGACAAACGCTTCATTAACGAGGTATTGGCCCAAGGGCGATATGCCATCAGCCACTCTCCTGATTACCGTAATGCCTACTCTCCGCACTACCGCATCGTCAGGAGCGACATCTACGAGCAGCGCATCCTGCCCCTGCTGTTGATGGGCAATGGCCATTGCTACTGAAGGCCCATAAGACAGAATCACGCCCCGCCAGGTAACAACTTGGCGGGGCGCACATCATAATCATCCATTACCGTTTATAAAATTCAACTCTTTTCATCATTATTATTACTCATTCATTCAAATTTATAAGCTTCATCATTGAGGATTAGAGAACGTAGAACAGGAATTAGTGAAGCCCCCTCAAGCTCTATGGTTCTGGCCACCTGAACGGTTGGCACGACACAACTCCCTACTCTATACTCACTCCTCTCTCCTCCTCAAGTTTCTTCATCTATGATTGTTATCACGGTAAGGCAGGATCTCGCCATACATGGTAATCCGGGGGCCTCCGCTGATGGTCGCTACAGCGCGCTTGCTATTGTGGAACAGGGTGATATCAACGTCGGCATTTACAGTACTGCTGACCACCGAAAAGCGCATGTAAACATCACCATTGTCCTTAACAGTAACGCGCTTGTTACGCACATCTCCCTTTCCTGTCCAACCGCCCAAGCCATTAGCTCCGGGACTTCCCGTGTTCAAGGCATACTGAATAATGCCATCATTGGCTTGAACCAGCAAAAAGTTTGAATTATTGTTGATATCAAAGTGTCGATAGCCCATATTGCCGATCTGGATATTATCGGCCAGGAGGACAAAGTAGCCCCGCTTCATCGAGTTGCTGGCCTTGGCATAGGCCAGATCATCATTGAGTTCGCGCAGCCGCTTCTCACGGGCCTTGACCTCCTCCTTAGTTTCCTGGACGGGCTCGGCTGGAGTAATGATGCCAAGCTGGACGTTATCGCTGGTCTCGATATCCACCTCGTCGATGGTCTGAGCCGACGCACACATGCACATGGCCGTCATCGCAAATATTGTCATCAATAATCGTTTCATTGTCAATTAGAGGTTTTAAAGATTAATATTCACTCATTAGACCGAGATTATAAAAAATTGTTTAATTTTGTGCAATAAAAAAATTCAATATGGAGAAAAAGACACAGATTAAACTCAGCACACGCCTGCTGCTACTGTTGACATTAATGGGAATAGGGCTGATCGTCGCATCAGTACTGTCGAAATTACTTCTGTTAAACGGGCAGGGCATGCTCTCCATGATAATAGCGCAAGACGTGTTTGCTTTCATCGCGCCTGCCTTGGTGGCAATGGCCATCTTTTATCGCAAGCCACTGCATGTCATGAGTCTGGATCGGGCTCCTAGTTGGCTCTCGATGTGCATCATTGTGGTATTCTACATCGTGTCACTACCTGCCATGAACTGGCTGGTAGTAACTAATGAAGCCATGTCATTGCCCTCATGGATGAGTGGAATCGAGCAGTGGATGCGATTATCGGAAGATTCTGCCGCCGCCGTAACCAAGCAACTGCTGGACATTCACAGTATCAGCCAGTTGCTGCACACATTGTTTGTAGTGGGCTTTATGGCCGGGTTGAGCGAGGAAATGTTATTCCGAGGCGCTATGTTGCGCACGATGCAAGACAGCCGCATGAGCGCTCATGCGGTCGTGTGGGTAGTGGCCATAGTCTTTAGCGCGTTCCATCTTCAGTTCTACGGATTCATCCCCCGCATGGTGCTGGGACTGTGGCTAGGTTATCTGCTGGTGTGGACCCGCAGCCTGTGGGTTCCCATCATTGCCCATACCCTGAACAACAGCACTGTCGTCATCTCCAGTTATCTGGCCAACAGGGGGATTGTCCCTGAGGGCTATGGCGACAACCTGGGCCTTCCAGCCGATGGATCCCTACCGTGGCTGCCACTGTTGAGTTTCGCCGCCAGCCTCGGTATTGCCATCTGCACCCACCGCTACTACACCGCACGGCAAACAGATTGAACTTCAACCGCGCGATTTATTCTAATTATTTTACCCTGTTTTTATTTGTGTGTCGGGAAAAAGGGTTACCTTTGTAGTTTGACAAGTGGGCTTTCCCCAAGACAAGTCGTTATTTCACCTACAATGGTTTGATAATAAATCAGTTAGAACACAAACAAGAATAAATACTGTACAGTTATGATGAAGAAATTTATCCTTATCGTGTGCGGCTCATTTGTGGGCGCATTCCTGGCATTCATGTTCTTCATGTTTGCCGCAATGATGATGAGCTTTGCCATCATGGGAACCATGAGTATGGGCAGCGCGAAGAAGGCTGTCTCCGTTTCCAAGCACTCCATCCTGAAGATTGACCTGGGCACCGAGATCGTCGAGCGAGGCGGTGACGAGGCCATCGACATGATGTCGATGCTGTCCGGTGGCGGCATACCCAGCAATCTGAGCCTCAACACTGTCGTGTCGGCTATCGAGAATGCAGCCAAGGACGATAAGGTGGATGGCATCTATATCGAGTGTAATGGCGTGAGCGCATCGCCCGCTACGCTCCAGACCATGCGCCGTGCGCTCAAGGAGTTCAAGAAGAGTGGCAAGTGGATTGCTGCCTATGGTTATGAGGGCATCAATCAGGCCGACTACTATCTGGCAAGTGTTGCCGACAGCATCTACATCAACCCGATTGGAGCGGTCGACCTTCACGGCATGGCATCTGTAACCCCCTACATGAAGAAACTGCTTGACAAGGTGGGTGTGGAAATGCAAGTTGTCCGCGTGGGCACCTTCAAGAGCGCCGTTGAGCCTTACATGCTTGAGGACATGAGCGATGCCAACCGCTTGCAGCAAGAGCATTACCTGGGAACCATCTGGAAAGAGATGCTCGACAGCATCGCTGCCGACCGCAAGTTGCAGGCCACGGCCTTGAACTCGCTGTGCGACAGTGTCATCATCACCTTCCAGCCTCAAGAGCTCATCAAGCAGAAGCTGGTGGACAAGTTGGCCTACCGTGCTGAGATGGACAACATCCTGCGCGCCCGCACCGATGTGGACAAGAAGGATGCACTGAACTTCGTCAGCCCCGATGATTTAGCCTCATCACTGGAGGACTATGCCAGCGGTGACCACATTGCCGTCGTGTATGCTGTCGGTGAGATCGACGGTGCCACAAGCGTCATGGGAGGTGCCGAGGAAGGCATCAACAGCGAGCAGCTGAGCGAGACCATCTATGAACTCATGGACGACGATAATGTCAAGGGCATGGTACTCAGGGTGAACTCCCCGGGCGGCAGCGCATTTGGCAGCGAACAGATCTGGAAAGCCATCCAGGACTTCAAGGCATCGGGTAAGCCTGTTGCCGTGTCGATGGGTGACCTGGCAGCATCTGGCGGTTATTATATCTCCTGCGGTGCCGACCGCATCTTTGCCGAGCGCACCACCATTACTGGCTCGATCGGAATCTTCGGTGTCATCCCCTGCCCCCATGACTTGATTGAGAATAAGCTGGGCGTGCACATGGCAACGGTCAAGACCAACGAGAATGCCGACATGGGTGCCATGGGGCTCAAGCTCACTCCTGCACAGCTTGCCTCAATACAGAACATGATCAACCAGGGCTATGAGCTGTTCACGCAGCGTTGCGCCGATGGCCGTCACGTGTCACAGGACTCCATCAAGCAGATTGCCGAAGGTCGCGTCTGGGACGGTATCACCGCCAAGCAGATCGGTCTGGTGGACGAGTTCGGTGGCATCCGTGAAGCCACCGCCTGGGTTGCCAACAAGGCCAAGCTGGGCAAGGACTTCAAGACCCAGAATTATCCTGCCATCGAGGACAAGTTCATGGCTATGCTCGACAAGTACATGGTGAGCCGTTATGAATCACGATTGCAGGGCGAGATGGGCATGCTCTACGACTGGCACAAGCAGCTGCAGCGCATCATGGGCCGCGACTACATCCTGTGCCTCATGCCCGAGGAGAAAATCCGTTTTTGATAACAACAAATAGCTAATCATCATAATCTTATTAAAGGTCTCTAGTCAATAATGGACCTGTCTAAGGTATTAAATAAAGATCAACGCAAATCCATCATGGATGCCATGCTGACGCCATTCTCTTGGGGATATGGCGCGGCAGTGTGGTTGCGCAACACGGCATTCAACATCGGGCTGCTCCCGCAAGAGGAGTTCGATGTGCCGGTCGTGTCGGTCGGTAACATCACCGTCGGCGGCACGGGCAAGACCCCCCATGTGGAATACATCATCGAGGCTTTATACCGTCGTTACCATGTGGCGGTGCTGAGCCGCGGTTACAAGCGTAAGACCAAGGGGTTCATCCTGGCCAGCAACAACATGACACCACGCGACATCGGCGACGAGCCCTATCAGATCTACCGCAAGTACAGCGGGCTGATCACACTGGCCGTGTGCGAGAACCGCCGCAAGGGTATCCGCGAATTGCTGCGCATTGATCCCGACATCAACCTCATTCTGCTTGACGACGGTTTCCAGCACCGCTATGTGAAGCCTAAGGTGAACGTGGTGCTCGTGGACTATAACCGCCCGCCCTATGACGACCGGCTGATGCCACTGGGCACACTGCGCGAACCGGTCGAGAGGCTGTTGCGCTGCGACATGGTGGTGGTGACCAAGTGTCCCACCGACTTGACGGCCATGGACATCAGGATGATGAAGAAGAACCTGGATCTGTTCCCTTCCCAGCAACTGTACTTCAGCAACATCCGCTATGCCGACCCTGTCTCAGTCTTCCCGATACAGTCGCCACAACTCTCCTCATTACAATGGTTGCGGCAGGATGACGCGGTATTGTGCTTGACCGGCATTGCGACGCCCAAGCCGCTGGTGAGATACCTGCGCCAATTCTCGACCCGCATCAAGGTGATGCACTTCGACGATCACCACTTCTTCACGCGCAGGGATTTCAGCGACATCTTCAAGGTGTACAACAGCCTGGAAGGGAAACGCAAGTTTATCATTACCACCGAGAAAGACGCAGTGCGCATCATGAACAACCCGTACTACCCGCCCACCATGCGCAACTGCATCTACTACATCCCCATGAAGGTGGGGTTCCTGGAGATGGAAGGCGTGAACTTCATTGATGACCTTGTCGAGAAAATCGACCAACCCGATTGACGGTATTCGTCGAGCGGGTTCCATCCGCATGAGCACTAGAGGTAAAACCACCAAACAACAATAGAAGAAAGGACTGCTATATGGCACAAGAAATCAACTTGCTGGACAAGATTCAAGAGACCAGCGAATTCATCAAGAAACGCGTGAACAATAAGCTGCCCAAGACCGCTATCATCCTGGGAACGGGCCTTGGGGCAGTGGTAGACCATATCAATATCGAAGTCGAGATTCCCTATGGCGAGGTCCCCAACTTCCCCGTCTCGACGGTTGAGGGCCACAAGGGGCGCCTCATCTTCGGCACCCTGAGCAATAAGTATATCATGGCCATGCAGGGCCGCTTCCATTACTACGAGGGCTACACGATGCAGCAGGTGACCTTCCCCGTGCGCGTGATGAAGGCAATCGGTATCAAGACGCTGTTTGTCTCCAATGCGTCGGGCGGTATGAACCCCGACTTCAAAGTTGGCGACCTGATGGTCATCACCGACCACATCAACGTCTTTCCCGAGCATCCCCTTCACGGCAAGAACATCAACGAGCTGGGGCCCCGTTTCCCGGCAATGGTCGATGCCTATAGCCCCCGACTCATCCAGATGGCCCGCGACATCGCCAAGGAGAAAGGGATCCGCCTGATGGAAGGCGTGTATGTGGGCACACAGGGTCCCACGTTTGAGACACCTGCCGAGTACCGCTACTTCTGGCGCATCGGTGGCGACGCAGTGGGCATGAGTACCGTTCCCGAGGTCATCGTCGCCCGTCATGGTGACATTGAGGTGTTCGGCATTTCGATCATCACCGACCTGGGTGTAGAGGGTGCCGTCGAGAAGGCTTCTCACGAGGAGGTACAGCGGGCTGCCGCAGCAGCACAGCCCATCATGGCAATGCTCGTCCGGGAGATGATCAACCGCTTTGAGGAATTGTAATCCGTTTCCCATTTCAAGCCAATATCCATATCAGTATATTTTAGATATGAAGGAAACAGAAATTTCCACATTGGGCGAGTTCGGACTCATTGAGCACCTGACCCGCTCTTTTCCTGTCCGCAACGCTTCGACCCACCGCGGCGTGGGTGATGACTGTGCCGTGATCAACTACGGCAAGGATCTCGAGACGCTGGTCACGACCGACCTACTGCTTGAGGGCATCCATTTTGACTTGACCTATGTGCCACTGATGCATCTGGGATACAAAGCCATCGTCGTCAACCTCAGTGACGTGTATGCCATGAACGGAACACCGCGCCAGGTGACGGTATCATTGGGCATCAGCAAGCGTTTCACCCTTGAACACATCGAGCAGCTCTACGAGGGCATGCGCATCGCCTGCGAGCACTATGGCGTGGACCTTGTGGGGGGAGACACGAGCGCATCGGTCACGGGACTGATTATCAGTGTGACTTGCCTGGGCGAGGCCGCCAAGGACGACATCGTTTACCGTACTGGAGCCAAGGACACCGACCTCATCTGCGTGAGCGGCAACCTGGGGGCAGCCTACATGGGACTGCAACTGCTGGAACGGGAGCGGCAAGTGAGCGCACAGATGAAGGACAAGGACTTCCAGCCAGACTTCTCGGGCAAGGAATACATCATCGAGCGCCAGCTCAAGCCCGAAGCCCGTCGAGACGTGGTCGAGGAAATGCGCGAGCTGGGCATCCGTCCCACCGCCATGATGGACGTCAGCGACGGCTTGTCGAGCGAGCTGTTACACATCTGTAAGGATTCAGGTGTGGGTTGCCGCGTCTATGAGGACCGCATCCCCATCGATTACCAGACGGCACTCATGGCCGAGGAACTGAACATGAACCTCGTCACTGCCGCCATGAATGGTGGCGAGGACTACGAGTTACTGTTCACCGTCCCACTAGGAGACCACGACAAGGTAGCTCGCATGAAGACCGCACGGCTCATCGGGCGCATCACCAAGCCCGAGTTGGGTGCCTATCTGGTCACCCGCGACGACCAGGAAATGGAAATCCGTGCCCAGGGATGGAATGCGTTTGCCGGTACTGACACCGATGCCAAGCAGTGACTCCCGTCACGACCTGTACACATATTTTATAAGGGGGATTCTATAAATTAGCTTGACATTGATTTTGATTTATTTTTGAGCAGATTTTGACTTAACTTCGCAGGAGCATAGCGAGCTATGGTCCAAGCAGATAAGGCAAAAGGTGCCAAAAAGAAACAATATCTGGTCAACTAAAAGATT
>JAFTEU010000033.1 GCA_017453505.1 Muribaculaceae bacterium | reverse complement strand
ACTGTATTTTGTTTCTTTTTGGCATATTTTGTCTTATCTTCTTGGACCATAGCTCGCTATGCTCCTGCAAAGCTAAAACAAAATCTACTCAAAAATAAATCAAAATTCATGTCAAGCTAATTTATAGAAGTCCCCTTAAAGATTTATCTTTTTAGTTGGCATCAGCGCTCTTGGGTGCCCAAGAGCGCGGAGCCCAAGAGCGCGGATGCAATTCCTAATTCCTAATTCCTAATTCCAGTTGCCGCTGAGCAGGTAGTCGATCAGGGTGGTCACGTCATCGATGGTCACATTACCGTCCTGGTTGCAGTCAGCGCCACTCAGGTTGATAGTCGAAGCATCGCCTCCCAGCAGGTAGTCGATCAATGTGGTCACGTCATCGATGGTGACGCTGCCGTCGCCGTTCACGTCGCCACGGGTCACGGCGGGCTTGCTGATAACGACATCGATGTTCTTGGCCACGCTGCTACCGTAGATCACGGTACCATTGTTGAAGTAGGCACCAGCGGGCGAGGTGATGGCCAGGCCGTCGTTCATCGTGGTCGGGAGTTGATAGTAACTGCCTCCGGTAATGCCATTGGCCGTCAGTTTGGTATTGGCTCCGCCGATGATCAATCGGGACGTAGATGAGTAACCATAGATGCCATAAATCTTACCTATGAATATCACTTTCACTCCACCGTTGACGGTCAGGGTTTTACCGGTATTTACCAAGCAGCCTGAGGTTACAGCGCTGCCGGCATTGAGTGTTCCCGTGCCCGTAATCGTGGTGTTCTGCATGATTTGAAGCGCAATGTGGTTATTGGTAGTGACCGTGAGATTGTTGGTGCCGATGACCTTGATGGTCAATCCGGAGATGTTGCAATTGATGGGCACAGCGTCGGTGGTGGTAATCGTCGCACCACTCAGCGTCAACGTGTTGGTCGTGGGGCTATAGGACACAGTCGTGCCGCTCACGCCGCTGATGACCTTCAGGTTGCTGCAGTTCTCACTCGTTACCTGTGTGCCGTTGATCCACAGGTTATAGGTCGTGATGTCGTTGTTGATATAGACGTTAGAATAGCTGTTGACCAGCTGCACGTAGGCCTCTCCACTATAGACCGTGGCCGATGAGTTCACGCGGTTGAACTTGTCGGTACCGTCAAAGGTGTAGTAATACGGGCCGCTGCTCGAGTAGTTGAGCGTCTGGCTGTATGCATTGGTGACGCCTTTTAGGTAGTTGGTCGACGGTGAGACATAAGTATAGCTCGACACGGCGTCGTTGCGGCGGAAGCGGTAAACCGTCCCGACGGTACCCTTCATCAACATGCCTTCGCCGCCCTTGATACCCTGGCTGTTGCTCAGCTGGGTCTTGCCCAGCGAATAGTTGCCCGAGTTGAACGAGGACGCATAATAGAACACGCCGGTGGAGGGCAGCAGGATGTTGTCGCTCACGGGCACCGAGATGGCCGACCACTCGGTGGTGGGCTTGACGTAGGGCAGCAAGCGACGATTGGACGCGGTGTTGGCCAACCACGGACACTGCTGTGCTATCGAATACATGCGATTGAGCGGCACGTAGAGGATGCTCGTTTGCGAAGTACTGAACATATAGGTGCCAATCGAGGTCGTGCTGCTGCTACGGTTCAGGAATACAGAGGGCAATTTGGTGCAGCCATAGAACGCATAACTGCCAATCTGGGAAACGCTTGCGGGCACATTAACCTCTTGGTTGAGGAGCGTCAGACCGCGGAAGGCGTGGGCACCGATGCGCGTCAACGAGGTTGCGTCATCCAAGTATATGTGGGTCGCAGCCGTGTGCTTGACAAATGCCGAGTCGCCAATCTCCACCATAGTGTATTTGATGCCGGTGTTGTGGTCGGTTTCAGTATTGGAGAGAAGAATAACGTTGGTGGTGTTGCCCTCGCAATAGACATATTTTGCACTCTTGAGCGTGGGGTTGACAACGGTCATGCGGTAACTGGTCCCTACAAAGTCGTTATCATAGGTGAAGTCAAATGCGCCGGGGCCAACGTCGTTATTCTCGTCCCATGCGGCCTTGATGCCGGGGTCGTTGCGGTACTGCTGCACTTGTCCCACGGGCACATACAATTTGTGGCCGCTCCAGTCGTAGGCGTTGCTGGCGTTCAGGTCCATGCGGCGGCGCCAGTTGTCCTTGACCGAGGTGAACACGCCGTAGGGGCAGTTCAGGTAAATCCCTTCGAGATGTCGGGCACAGGAGAACGCATCAGAGTCAATCGTCGTGACCGAACTGGGGATGACCACATAGTTAGAGCCGCCAATCTCGGGAATAGCCGCTCCGTTATCAACTCTGAACTGGTCGCTCACAAAGGCGTATGCCCCGATGGTCTTCACGCCGTAGGGCAGCACGATGTATCGCGCATTCACGCCAGCCAAGCCTTGATAAGGGATATTGGTGATGCTGTTGGAGATCTTAATCGTGTCGAGCTTTGTGGCTCCAGCCACAAAGCGGCTACCGATATAATTCACCGTGTTGGGCATAATCAATTGGCTGATATACGTCCCGCGCAAGGCTTCTTGGCCGATGCGCTCCAGACGGGTACCCAGCTTGATGGTAGCAAACGTGCTGCCCGAGAAGCATGAGTCGCCAAACTCAACCGGGTTGGGAATATAGCAACTGCCGTAATTGCTGGCAGTCAATCCAGCGAATGCAAGAGCACCGATTTTCTTGACGGCTGCACCGCCAGTGATGCTTGTGATGCGCGGGTCATTGCGGCACACCTCACGATCCACCTCGGTCACCATGTAGGTCTTGCCGCGCAGGCTCATCGTGACGGGGATGTTGATGGTGCCCTGGAAGCCACCCTCGACAGCGGTCTGGCAATAAGACACACTCATCTGGCCGTTATAGGATCCGCTTTGAGCCACGGGGTCGCTATAGGTGGCGGCACTGGTGACGGTGTAGCCCATATAGTAGTCGAGCGATGACCCGTTGTTGATGGTCACCAGGTGGTCGTAGCAGCCCTCAACGATGCCGCCCGTGAAGGCCGTGGACCAGGGCGAGGTGCTGCTGTACGTGCCCCTGCTCTGGCGGGGAACATGCAGCACGCAACCGCTCTTGATGTTGTAGAAGGCGGTGCTGCTTGTCAACGAACTGGGAATGGTCTTCCGGTTGAAGTAAAAGTTCTTGAGGGCCGTCATGTACTGGAACGTGTTCCAGTCAAATGTGCTCACCGAACTGGGAATCTTCAGCGTCTCCAACTGTGTCATCCCGCTGAAGGCCTCGGCGCCGATGCGCGTCACGCCATAGGGGATTACCAGCCATGAAGTCACGGTGTTACCCTTGAAGGCATAGCCGTTGATTTTGGTCATCGACGCATGGCACTGCTCGAAGAAATAGAAGGCATTACGTCCCGAGGGATACTGATACAGCGTCGTGTAGTCCTTGCTGTAGAGCGAGTAGTTGTAGGCGGCAAAGGTCGTGTTCTCGCTGCTCACAGTGAACTGGGTCAGGTTGGGGCAACTGCAGAACGGGCCACCCTCATAGGAGGTCAAGTTTTTGGGGATGTAAACGCTCGATACAGCGGTACCCCTGAAACAGGCATATCCCAACTGCTGAACGCAGAGGCTGTTTTCGTTGCCGCCATAGAGTTTCACACTCGACAGGTTAGTACAGCCGTCAAAGGCAAAGTTGTCAACACGCTGGGCACACAAGGTCACCGACGTCAGGGCGGTGTTGTTCTGGAAGGCGCATACACCTATTCTCTTGAATCCACTAGCGCCGCTGATGATCACCCGCTTGATGAAGTCCCTGTTCTGGAAGGCATAGTCGGCAATCTCGACGGGCGCATAGCTGTCATAGCCGGTGTCGCTCAAGTCGGTGTTGTAGGGAACCTCGAGCGTGGCCGTGGTGTTTTGGCTAGCAGGGGAGGCATAAATAATCTTGCACTCGCCACCGCGCTGAGCGACTGGGCTCCACGCTTTGGTCACTATGGCATAAACCGTGCAGCGGTAATTGGGAGAAGTGCCGCCTACGGAGGCTGTGACATCATAGGCCCAGTTCGGCATACGTTCCACGCTGAACAGGCTGGTGATGGTGCTGTTGGCATTGGCTGCATCCTTGCCAGCCTTAGTGCCTGTCCACCACGAGCGCGTGCTCGATACCGTTCCCAAGCCATTGAAGGTGTAAGTGGTAAACGTGGGCATCACCTCGGCAGCGCAGTTAATCAGCGTGATCGGGCAATTATAGAATACTGAATTGCCCAGTGACTTGATTGTGCTGGGAAGCGAGACAATCGCCAGTTTGTTGCAGTTGTAGAATGCATAATTCTCGATGGTCTCTACACCCGGGCCGATGCGCACCTCGGTGATGGTTTGGTTGTTCTCAAACGCGTCGGCTTTGATCTTCTGCACCTTGCAGTACTTCTGGGTGCTGGCATTGAAAGTATAGCCACCTATCTTGAGGTAGGTCTTGCCAGAGCCAGCACTCGATAAGCCACTCAGGTTACAGGTAGAGTCGTTCACAATCTCATAGATGAAGTCACCCTGAGTGAACGTCGCGGCATGGATGACCACGGCCATCAACGCCAGCATGAATGTGAGTAGGATCTTTTTCATAATCTTAATCTTTTATAAGGTTAGTAATTCAATTGTTATTGCCACTGCAAAGTTAGCACAAACGCTACCGATTACGATTAACATTTTTGACCAAAATGCTTAACATTTTCGGTCAAAACCTAGAAAAATGCTATTTTTTATCAAAAACCTGCCGTTTTTCCCCGATTTTCCGTTTTTCCACACCCATGCGTGACGGTGTCGCCCCGACGGGGCTAGGGATTGGGTAGTGTGCCGCCGCGATGCAGGGGTTCCGTTCGGCTTCGCCTCACTCCACCGCCTGCCTATACCCTAACCGCCCCTAACGGGGCTCCCTGCGACGGAAGCCCATTAGGGCTGAGCAGGGTATAGGCAGGGGTGAAGCGAAGCGGAACCCCTGTACCCAACGAACAACCACATCACCATTAGCCCCGGCGGGGCGACAGGCTACATCCTTTTCTTGAAAAATATCATCCATTTCAAGATTATTTGTATCTTTGTAGGTCAATGAAACCAATTGCGCTTCAGCGGAGCGACTCAACAACGCTAACAATATGGCAAATACTTTCGTCAAAAATGACCTACATATCATTTTCCACACCAAGTCCCAAACTACCGACGTTGTGGACAACGATCTGGCACGCCTCCACCAATATATCGGTGGAATCGTTAAGGGGTTGGGATCAGTACTCATAGAAGTTGGCGGAATGCCCGACCACGTTCATCTCCTGTGTTCGTTACCTAAGAGCATGGCTATTGCCGATTTTGTGAGAACGATAAAATCAGAGAGTAGCCGATGGATTAAAACACTCAATCCGCATTATTATGGTGCATTCGCTTGGCAAGAAGGGTATGCAGCCTATTCGGTGAGCACGTCGGTATTACCCAAGGTGATTCAGTACATACGCAATCAACAAGAGCACCATAAGGTGCGATCATTTATGGATGAGTACAAAGCTTTCCTCAAAGCCAACGGCATTGATTATGATGAACGCTATTTGTAGCGGTGTCGCCCCGACGGGGCTAGGGATTGGGTAGTGTCCGCCGCGATGCAGGGGTTCCGTTCGGCTTCGCCTCACTCCACCACCTGCCTATGACCTGATCAGCCCTAACGGGCTTCTCATTCGGGGCGACAGGACTAAGATTTCGTGCGGTACTGGGTGGGGGTCAGACCCAGCACGCGCTTGAATGTGCGGGAGAAACTGCCTGGCTCGTTGAAGCCGCACTTCCTGGCCACATCAGCGACCTGGAGTCCACTGTCAAGCAGGTTGCAGGCCCGCTGCATCTGGATAGCCTGAATGTAGGACTTGGGCGGCACGCCGGTAGCATCCTGCAAGCGACGGCGCAGGGTCGAAACGCTCAACGAGAAGTGGGATGCGATCTCCTCCATGCCGACGTTGCCACCCTCCATGTGCACGTTGACATAGTCGATCACTTGCTTGAGGAATTCGTTCTCGGTCACATCGACGATCGATGACGGGGCGGCCTCGGCGGGCTGCTCGGGGTCAACCACGGTGATGTCCTCGGTGGGCTGACTGGCTGCCTCACCCTCGGCCTTCAGTCTCTCGATTTCCCGCACCAGCTTGTTGATGTGCCGCTGTTGACGCTTGCGCTGGCGGTTGATGAACCACAAGGCAGCCGCTGCCAGCAGCAACAATGATGCGATGGCCAGGACGAGGTCGCGGATGTGGGCATTGCGCTCCTGCTCATTGGCCTGGGTCAACTGGTCGTTGCCAAACTCGGCATTCATGCGTGCCAGGGCCTCGGCCGACTCGCTGGTGTAGAGCGAGTCCTTGAGGAAGTTGAAACGGTTCAACTCGCTGCGGGCACTGTCGGGGTTGCTCTCCCACAAACTCAGGCACAATCCACGGCGGGAATACATCTCGTTGAAGGGGTCTCCCATCTTGACAAACAAGTCGCACGCCTCGCGATAATAGGGATAGGCCTCGTCGTTGCGCTTCTGCCAGATGAGGCAGGTGCCCAGGTGGTTGCTGGCGATGGCTAGGGAGTGCATGTCACCCTGCTCACGCATCACTGGGATGGCCTGACGCAAGGCTTGCTCAGCCTCCTGATAGCGCTTCAGTCCCATGAGGGCCGATGCCTTCTGGTCCAGGCGGTAGGCTGCAGGCAGGGCGCGTCCCAGCTGCTGCTCCATTTCATAGGCCTGCTGGGCATAGTCCAGGGCCTTTTCCTCCTGGGTGAGCGAATGGTAAATCTCGGATGCGGTACCCAGCAGGATAGCCTTGCGGCCAGGATTGTTGGCCAGATCGGCGTGTTCGATGGCCTGGACAATCAGTTTCTCGGCTTCGTCGGCTTGATGGCCGGCCATGTAGATGCCCGCCAGGGTGTTCATGCTCGACGAGATGCGGTCGTGGTCGCCACTGGCCCTGTCGATGTCGAGGCATTGCTTGGCATAGGTCGCCGCATTCTTGAAGTCGCCCAGCCTGACAAACACGCAACCCAGCAGGTTCAGGCAGTCGGCCTTGCTCTCGCTGGCGCCATGATAGAGCGGCAGGGCTTTCAAGCCGTAATCCTTACCCTTATTATAATCCTGCTTGTCATAGTACCACTCGGTGGCCCAGTACCAGACCTGCTGGCGCACAGAGTCGGCCGGCACACGGGAGGAGAACTGCAGTTTTTCTTCGGTGAACTGTTCCTGGTTCAGGAGGGCAAAGAAGCGGTTGGCGGCATCCACCGTCAAGGTCTGGTTAAACTCGCTGAGGGCCTTGTCAACAGCATCCTGTTGAGCCAGGGAGGTGAGAGGGGATATTGCCAGTAGAATGACAAGCGAAATTATATTTTTAATCATCGGTAGTCTAAATATCACGCAGCAAAACTGTGCAGGAAGACGGTTTTCACTATAATCTTGATGCAAAGATACTACAATTACTCAAAACGGGAAGAACCCCACCTTCTTTTTTGTGACAGGCGGCCACTAGATCTTCAAGAGCATATCGATGAGCGACGTGACATCGGCAATGGAGATCTCGCCATCGGCATTGACATCACAGCGCTTGAAATCATCGCCGACAGGCATCGCACCCGACAAGATGATGTCAATGATGACATTGAGATCGGCGATGGTGAGCTGCCCGTCATTATTGGCATCGCCGACGAGGATTTGGGGCTCGGGCGGCTCGGGCGGCACATAACCCAGCTTGGAGTCCATCCAGGCAATGCGCTCGACGAGCCACTCCTTGATGTACCTGATCTCGTCGTTGAAGTCGGTAGAGACGTAATAGTTGGGCCACACCCATTCGCCCCACGTGGGCCATGCCTGGGTATTGCGTTCCAGCGCGCCATGCGCGGTGATGAGATGGGTCAGCGAGTCGATGGTTGCCATCACACGGGCCTCGCTGACGTTGGACTCGCGGTATTGGGCCCAACGGGCCACCACCTCGGCCTTGTAGTTGTCATCCTTGTTGAGCTTGTACCACCAGAAGGGGACCATGAACTGCTCACTGCTCATGTACATGTAGGGATTGTTGTTGTACATCCACTTGTCGTTGCGCCAGCCCTGCAGGTGCCGAGCGTTGCCGTAGGCCAGATTCAGGTCCCAGAGCACCATCTTGAAGCGGGAATCCTCGCTGTCGCGACGCTTGAAGAACTTGCCGCTCAGGCGGTAGCCGTCCACATTATGGGCCAGTTCCTCGGCCAGCTGGTAGTCGATGAAGTTCTGCACATCGATGTACTTGCGGTAGCCGACCTCGGGATCCTTATACTTGGACGAAGCAAAGGCAGCCTCCATCTGGTCGATAGCGCCGTCGATGTAATCGATCTGCTCCTGGCTCATGTCCTCATAGTCGGGCCAGTCATACTGGAAGTAAATCGCCTTGTCACGGTACACGCCACCGCTGTTGCTGTTCATGGGATAGTACTTGGACTTGTGGTAGAAGCCCTCGTTGGTGCCCACCTCCATGATATAGCCACCCGTGATGGAGTCTCCCTCCACGCCCGGGTCGGGCAGGTTCAGGCGGTGCTTGCCCTTGGAGACGACCTCGGTGAGGACATACACGCCGTAGTAGATGCCGTCGAGATACAGCTCGCACAAGCGGCCCTGGGGCACATATTCCATCCAGGGACGAGCCAGTTCAAAGGCCAGCAGGTCGCGTATCATGCTCTTGTCGGCATAGGGGGCCAGCAGAGCCCACTTGTTGTCCTTGCCCATGCCCAGGATCTTCTCCTTCTGCTTCTTGCAGGTATCCACCTCAAGCGGAGCGTTCATCGTGTGGAACGAGAAGGGCTTCTTGGGGCTGTTGGTGAATGACGTGTTGCCACGGTAGCGCAGGGCGATATAACCCTCATAGTCGATGCGTTGCCCCGGGTGGGCCACCGTGTCGGCATAGTTGAGCTGGCCGTCACCGTTGTGGATGATCCTCATGCGGGCCGTGATGCGCTGGTCACGCATGATGGAGTCACCGTCCACCTCAATCCAGACGATGGGCAGGTTGGTCGACGTGATGGTAATCGACGTGTCCTTGGGCGGGAAATTGACCGTCCCCGAGGCCGCTGTCACGCTTCCTAGCAACAGCAATACAGCGAAGAGTATTATCGTGATTTGTCTTTTCATCATTCCTTACTACTACATTACTGGTGCAAAGGTAATCAAAAATCGGTTAACCCAATGACTGAAAGCAAAGATTATCTATTGTCCTGGCAAATAATCGAGTTGAGCGTCCATCCATGCAAGACGACGTGCGATCCATTGCCGGATGTATTCCAGCTCATCCTGATAGCTGCCGGAGACGTAATAATTGGGCCACACCTCCACGCCCCAGTGGGGCCAGGCGCGGCTGTCGCGGTCCATGGCACCGTGTGCGGTGAGCACCCGGGCAAGGGAGTCCATCGTCGCCGTCAAGCGCGCCTCACTCAGGCTGGTTGCACGGTACTGCGCCCAGCGGGCCTTGAGTGCGGCAGTGTATTCAGGGTCATTGTTGAGCACATACCACCAGAAAGGCACCATGTAGTGGTTGTCGTCACGATACAGGGCATCGTTGCTGCGGTACATCCAGGTGTCGGTGCGCCAGCTGTCATGATAGCGGGAGTTGCCATAGGCCAGATCGGTGTCCCACAGCGCCATCTTGAAGCGCGGGTCAACGCTGTCGCGCCGCTTGTAGAACTTGCCGCTCAGGCGGTAGGCATCCACATTGTGGCAGAACTCCATCACCAGCTGGTAGTCGATAAACGACATGACATCGATGTGACGGCGGTAATCCCCTGTCACGAATGCTTGTTCCATGGCGTTGATGCGACCTGTGATATAGGCACGCTGTGCACGCGATATCTCGTCATAGTCGGGTGACTTGAACTGGAAGAGCACCCTGCGGTCGGTCAGCGGCTGCCCGTCGGCGGTGACAGGGTGATAACGTGAGGTATAGGTCGGCTCGTCCTCGCTGTCAATCTCCAGGAGATAATCTCCAGTGAGCGCATCGCCGCCATCGCCAGGGGATGCCAGGTTGAGGCGCTGCTTGCCCTTAGAGACAAGCTCCGAGAGGACAAACACGCCGTAGTAGGTGCCGTCCAGGAAGAGCTCGCAGTAGCGCCCCTGGGGCACATATTCCATCCAGGGGCGTGCGATTTCACGCGTCAACAAGTCACGCAGCATGCTCTTGTCGGCATAGGAGGCCAGCAGAGCCCAGTTGTTGTCCTTGCCCATGCCCAACAAGGAGACCTTGCGCTTCTTGCCGCCCTTCTTGAGGGGCTCGGACAGGGTGCGGAACGAGTAAGACTTCTTGGGACTCTCGTGATAGGTCGAGTTGCCGCGGTAGCGCAGTGCGATCAGGCCACGATAGTCGATGCGTTGCCCAGGATGAGCCACCGTGTCGGCATAGTTGAGGCGACCCTCACCATTGTCAAGCACCGTCATGCGGGCCTGGATGCGTTCATCTCGCATGATGGAGTCACCATCCACCTCAATCCAGACGATGGGCAGGTTGGTCGAGTCAAGGCGCACACCCTTATCGTCGGGCGGGAAATTGCCCGACGGCTTGACGCAAGCCGCAAGGGCAAGCATCAACAGCGGGAATGCAATGAGCGGCAAACGCATCTTTCGGTCACTGATTAACTGCCACCCAGCAGCAGGTCAATAAGGGTGGCCACATCGTTAATGTCCACACGGCTGTCCTCATCGACATCGGCAGCGGCGGTATCAATAGCGCTCGACTCGCTCAACAGGTAGTCGATCAGGGCCACCACATCGTCGATGGTCACAAGGCCGTCACCGTTCACGTCACCCCGCAGGCTGGCATTGGGGTCAAAGCCCAATTGCTGATCCATCCAGGCGATGCGGTCACTCAGCCACTGCTTGAGGTTGTCCACCTCGTCCTGGAAATCGATGGCGACATAGTAGTTGGGCCAGACATATTCCCCCCAGCGGGGCCAGGCCTGGCTGTTGCGCTGCTCGGCGCCATGCGAGGTGAGTACCGTGGCCAGCGAGTCCACCGTGGCCATGATGCGGTCTTGCCGCAGGTTGGCACGACGATACTGTGCCCAGCGCGCCTTGAGGGCCGCGGTGTAGTCGGGATCGGTATTGAGCTTATACCACCAGAAGGGGATCAGCTGGGGGTCACCCGCGGCATTCATCGTGTTGTTGTTCTTGTACATCCACGTGTCGGTGCGCCAGCCTTGATAGTAGTCGGCGTTGCCGTAGGCCAGGTTCATGTCCCAGACGACCATCTTGAAACGCGCGTCCTCGCTGTCGCGCCGCTTGAAGAACTTGCCGCTCAGGCGGTAGCCGTCCACATTATGGGCCAGTTCCTCGGCCAGCTGGTAGTCGATGAAGTTCTGCACATCGATGTATTCGCGATAGTTGGTTGTGCCGGTGGGACGATAGGCCCACAACGCACTCTCCATCTGGTCGATGCGTCCAGTGATGTAGGCCACCTGCTCCTGGGTCAAGTCCTCATAGTCGGGCGACTTGTACTGGATATGGATGTACTGGTTGGTGAGGCGCTGGCCGGTGCTGCTCACAGGATGATACTTGGAAGTATAGGTCACCTCGCCGTCGGTGCGGTTCACCTCCATGATGTAGCCGCCAGTGATGGAATCGCCCTGTTCGCCGGGATCAGGCAGATTGACACGATGTTTGCCCTTGGAGACGACCTCGGTGAGGATATACACGCCGTAGTAGGTGCCGTCGAGGAAGAGTTCGCAATAGCGGCCCTGCGGAGTGTATTCCATCCACGGGCGCGACACCTCAAAGGCCAGCAGGTCGCGCATCATGCTCTTGTCGGCATAGGGGGCCAGCAAGGCCCAGTTGTTGTCCTTGCCCATGCCCAGGATGTTGACCTTCTTTTTCTCGCCACCCTCCTCAAGCGGCTTGTCCAGTGGGCGGAAGGAATAGGGCTTCTTGTCACTGCTGCTGAAGGAAGAGCTGCCACGATAGCGCAGGGCCACATAGCCCTCATAGTCGATTACCTGCCCCGGATGGGCAACGGTGTCGGCATAGTTAAGCCGGCCGTCGCCGTTATGGATAATCTTCATGCGCGCGGTGATGCGCTCATAGCGGTCGATGTACTCCCCGTCAACTTCAAGCCACACGATCGGCAGGTTGGTAGAAGTCAGTTTCACATTTTCATTGTCGGGTGGATAATTTTCCCACCACGACCAGGCGCGAGCGGTGCCCGTCAGGGTCAGCAGCGCCACTGCAAGCAATAATAGTCGTTTCATCGTGTATTTTTTCTTTTGCGTCAATACATAAAAATCAATTTCCTAACAAAATATCTATCAGAGAGGTAACATCATCGATAGTCACCATTCCATCTTGATCCACATCGGCAGCCGCCAGATTAATATCCTCGGCGATGCCACTCAACAGATAGTCAATCAACGCAGTGACATCGTCGATTCTCACATCACCGTCATCATCCACATCGCCAAGCATAGCTGCATTGGGATCAAAGCCCAACTGCCCGTCCATCCAGGCGATGCGGTCCCTGAGCCACTGCTTGAGATAGGCAATGGCATCATCGTAGTTCTGGGCCGTGTAGTGATTGGGCCAGACGTACAGACCCCAGCGAGGCCATGCCAGACTGTTGCGTTGCACGGCACCATCGGCAGTCAGTACCGTGTATAACGAATCAACCAACGCCATGACGCGCTCCTCCCTGACGTTATGACGACGATACTCGGCCCACCTGGCCTTGAGCCGTGCCACATAATCAGGGTCTCGGTTCAATTTATACCACCAGAAGGGAACCAGATAGGTTTCACCGGCCTGATAGAGCGTATCATTCAGTTCATAGCTCCAGTTCTCGGGGCTCCATGCCCCATGATAATACGGCACACCATAGGCTAGGTCCATGTCCCACACCACCATCTTAAAGCGCGGATCCTCGCTGTCACGGCGCTTGAAGAACTTGCCGCTCAGGCGATAGGCATCAACATTGTGACCCAGTTCCTCAGCCAGCTGGTAATCGATGAAGTTATCCACATCGAGGTACTGCCGATAGGTGGGTTCACCATTGGGAAGATATCGCCACAACGCGTTCTCCATCTGGTCGATGCGGCCTTTGATGTATTCAATCTGAGCTTCTGTCAAATCCTCATAATCGGGGGACTTGTATTGAAAGTAGATGTTCCTGGTATAGGCAGAGCCTGTCGAGCCGATGGGACGATACCTGGACATATAATAGTTCTCTTCACAACGGTCCACTTCCATGATATATCCCCCCGTGAGATCGTCATCATTATCGCCAGGATCGGGCAGATTCAAGCGGTGCTTGCCCTTGGAAACCACCTCGGTAAGGATATAAACACCATAGTAGATGCCATCGAGATACAACTCGCAGAAGCGGCATTGAGGTGAGAATTCCATCCATGGACGAGCCAACTCAAAGGCTAGAGGATTGCGCAACAAGCTCTGGTCGGAGTACGGTGCCAGCAACGCCCAGTTGTTGTCCTTGCCCATGCCCAGGATTTTCACCTTGGTCTTGACACCGCCCTCTTCAAGAGGTTTATCCAGGGGACGGAAAGAATAGGGCTTGCGGCTATGTTCAAAGGAAGAATGGCCACGGTAGCGCAAGGCTATATAGCCCTCGTAATCAACATGTTGTCCAGGATGCGCCACCGTGTCGCCGTAGTTAAGCTGACCATCACCGTTGTCGATGACCTTCATGTGCGCCGTGATGCGTTCATCCTTCAGAATCATTGCACCATTGACTTCAAGCCAGACAATAGGCAGATTGGTGTGACTAATCTTAATCGTTTTATTGCTAGGAGGATAGTTATCTGCACGCTGAGCCTGGGCTGTAGTGACCAGCATCAAAATTGCGGCAATTGTAAAGAGAATACGTTGCATAGCTTCATCATTTAGGTGATAGATGTGGCAAAATTACAAAAAACGATGCAAATAGGCAACGAAAACTTGGTTTTGTATCAGACAGATAGCACCACAGGATTATTCCTGGTCAACCTGATGGCGGGAGGGGTTGTTGCGAGGATGGTGCTGGAGGATTTCGTCGCGCAGGCGGGTGCGGTCGATGTGGACGTAGATCTCGGTGGTGGTGATGCTCTCGTGGCCCAGCATCTGCTGGATGGCACGCAGGTTGGCACCCCCCTCGAGCAGGTGGGTGGCAAAGCTGTGGCGCAGAGTGTGGGGGCTGATGACCTTGCGGATGCCTGCCAATTCGCACAGCTGCTTGATGATGTGGAAAATCATCTGGCGCGTGAGCATGGCACCGCGGCGGTTCAGGAACAGGATGTCCTCGCTGCCCTTCTTGGCCACTTGACGTGAGCGGGTCTGCTCCAGATAGAGGTTGATCTGCTCGATAGCCACTGGTGAGATGGGCACCAGGCGCTGCTTGTTGCCCTTGCCCTGGATGATGACGTAGTGCTCCTCGATATAGAGTTGCGAGAGGCGTAGGG
The DNA here is from genome assembly GCA_017453505.1 of Muribaculaceae bacterium. Classification (GTDB taxonomy): domain Bacteria; phylum Bacteroidota; class Bacteroidia; order Bacteroidales; family Muribaculaceae; genus Sodaliphilus. The sequence goes on along the minus strand of JAFTEU010000033.1, from coordinate 11,509 downwards.
TCACCAGCTCGCTCACACGCAAGCCGCAGCCATACAGGGTCTCGATGATGGCCCGGTTGCGCTGGCCCTCGGCCTTGGACATGTCGATGCAGTCGATCATGGCATCAATCTCGGCGACGGTGAGCACCTCAGGCAGGTGGCGGCCGATTTTGGGTGTGAGCAGCAGCTCGGTGGGGTCGGTATCCATGTACCCCTCCATGCGCAAGAACTTGTAGAAGCCCTTCACGCCGCTGATGATGCGCGCCTGGGAGCGCGGCTGGATGCCCACGTCATGCAACGTGCCGATGAAGCGCTCCAGGTCATCGGTCGTGGCCCGCTCGACGGCGATACCGGAGTCAGCGAGGTAACGCGTGAGCTTGTCCACGTCGTCACTGTAGGCCATGGCGGTGTTGCGGCTCATGCCCTTCTCCAGCGTCAGGTGCCCCAGGAAACGGCGCTTTACTTCCCCTATGTCAGTGATATCACGCATTTCAGTTTTCAGTTTTCAGTCTTCAGTTTTCAGTCTTCAGTTTTCAGTCTTCAGAATGCGGATGCCGCTGAAAACTGAAAACTGACAACTGAAAACTAATATAATCAATTTCAACGATTTCCCCTCGGATGGTGTCGGTCAACAGCGGGTCGAAGTTGTCATTGGCAATCACTGTGATGTGGGTGCCCTCAGGGATAATCTTCAGGCGGCGGTTATCGCCTCCATCCAGCCAATCCATGCGCATGGACAGGGTGTCACCCTGCCAGGCATAGGCGGCAGCGGTTGTAAACGGGCGCTGTGTGCCCACCAGCTGCTCATGGCTCTCCATGATGTAGATGGGGCGCTCGTCGCTGGTGGTGATGCGCCACTGCCCGCATGCGGCAACAGCACGCAAGGGGCCTCGCTGGTCGTTCATGGTGAAGACGAGGTCATCGCCCGAGCGGGTGATTCTGAGTAAATGCAGGCCCAATAGATTCTCTTCCTCATCGTAAAAGCCGAAGTCAATTCCCAACAGTTGATTCTCGAGTGGACTGGATGCCTCGCCCTGCGGCATCTCAATAGCCAGATGGGACGGTGCGGCCTTCAAGACATCCTCATCAATCAACGGCTCGATGAATTGATAGTAGATCGTGTTGAGCTCATCACCGTAGTTGGCGGCACGGCCATTGATGACGATGACGAGATCCAACTTGGGCACCACATAGATGAGCTGTCCGCCATAGCCCGCCGCAAAGTAGGACTCGGCACGCGGGTGCTGGATTGCCTTGGTCTGATAGCCGTAGCCCAGATAATAGTCATCCACATTATAGCCCGTGAACCACGAGCGGATGGTGTGCCACACCGAGCGCATCCATTTCAAGATCAGTTGCCCTAACGACAAATCGGGCTCCCTGGCCGACGAAGTGGAAATCTGGTGCCGTGACAAGTCCTCAATCCATTGCTGGCTGACCAGCTGGCGGTCGTTCCACTTGCCGCCCTGCAGCATGAGCAGTCCCAGCTTGGCCTCACTCTCGGCATGGAGGCGCAGCCCCCACCCTGCCGCCTCGACGCTGTCAGGAGCCAGTTCCCAGTCGGCCTGGGTGATGTGCAACGGAGTGAAAATGCGTTCCCTCACGTAGTCCAGCATCGGCTTGCCTGTCACACGCGCGACAATGGCAGCGAGAGCATGGGTGCACATCGAGTCATAGGAGAATTGCTCTCCCGGGGTGTCGAAATCACCCGCAAACCACGTGGAGAGCCAGTCCTTGTCGCCGGCAAAGATGGACAAATCCTCCTTGCGGCCCGAGGCCATGATGAGCAGGTGGCGCACCGTCAGGCTTTCCAGCGCGGGCGACAATGTGGCGGGCATCTTGTCCCGCAGGTGCCGGGACACCTTGTCATCGACGGTGAGCAGGCCGTCATCGACAGCAAGGCCCACAGCGAGGCCCGTGACCGTCTTGCTGGCGCTGTAGAGCGTGTGCAGGTCGGTGGCCCGGTAGGGCGCGGCATGCTGCTCATGGATGACCTTGCCGTGGCGCAGGATCATCAGGTGATGCACGTCAACGTCGGGCAGGCTGGTCAAGTGATTGACAAAGGACTTGACCAACTCGCTGCTCACGCCCTGTTCCTCGGGCATGGAACGCGGCAGCTCACCCACTTGCCCCACTGCGGCGAGGCAGACGCTGAGCAGCAAACCCATGGTTAATAAACGGTATCTTCTCATCATGTTCTTCATTATCTAGCCTCTCAAGCCGAGGAAGTGGATGGTCTCGGGCTTGGAACCGGGGAAATTGTCGTGCATGGTCACCTCGTTCTTGTCGAAGTCGAAGGTGAAGGTCGTGCCGCTGATCCAGTTCACATAGTGGACACGCACCTCGAGCGTGGTGGGCGAGGTCCAGGCATAGGCCGATGCGGCCACGAAGTCATGTTTGAGGTCGCGCATGCGGTTCACGGCGTTGAGGGAATAGGGCGGGAAGCCCCTCATCTTGGTGTAGCGCCACTGGCCATAGGCGCTGCTGATGAGGTCTTGGGTGCCATCGTTATAGGTAATGAGCAACGAGCCGTCATAGGTAATGGTCAGGCTCCTATAGCCATGCTGGTTGGCATCCAGCTGCATGATCATGCCCGCAATCTGCTCTCCCTTCTTGGACTGGCGTTTGCCCTGCGGGAGCGGCAGGGAGGCTGTATGGTACATCTTGTTTAGGCGCTCCTGCAGTTTCTTTTCGGGCTGCAAGGGCTGGTCACTCTTGATGCCAGGCATCAACTGGTTCCAGATGCAGGCCAACTCGGGATGGCCGTTGGGAATCATGCCCAGGATGACCACAACAAGATCCGCCTGGGGCACGACAACCGAGTACTGGCCGAAGGCACCATCGGCGCGTATGGCCCCAGGCCACTTGCACCGCCAGATCTGGTAGCCGTAGCCCTGGTTGCCGTCGGTGGGCGCATCGGTTTCTTTCCTGTTCTTGTAATAAACGTGGGGCGAACAGGCATCCTCGATATAGGCGGCGCTCACGAGTTGCTGGCCTTGCCAGCGGCCCTTGTTCATGAGCAGCAGGCCCAGCTTGGCCATCGTCTCGGCCTGGACGCGCAGTCCCCAGCCGCCCGTGTTGATGCCGTCGGGGCTCATCTCCCAATCGGCTTGGGTAATGTGCATGGGGCCGAAGAGTTTCTGATTCAGGTAGTCGAGCAGGGTGCGGCCCGTCACGCGCTGCACGATGGCGCTGAGCATGAAGGTACACATCGAGTCATACTGGAAATGGGTGCCAGGCTGCTCATCACACGGCTTGGCCAGCCACACCTTGATCCAGTCGGCACCTTCCAGGTCACGCATCTGCCAGTCGGGCTTGATGCCAGCGGCCATCATCAGTAGGTCGCGCACGGTCATCGCCGCCAGGTTGTCGCTGATGGTGTCGGGCCGCTTGTCGGGGAAGAAGGTCACCACACGGTCGTCGAGGCGCAGCAGGTTCTCGTCGATGGCAATGCCCACCGCCAGCGAGGTGAACGTCTTGCTGGCCGAGTAGAGTGTGTGGCTGTCCTCGGCACGGAAGGGCGCAGGGTGCACCTCGGCAATCACACGGCCATGGCGCACGACCATCACGTGGTGAATCTCACAATCGGGCAACGCCAGCAGCGAGTCCATCATGTCGATGACAGCCTGGGTGCTCACGCCCTCGACGGCAGGTGCGCTGCGGGGCAGGTCGCCCACCTGGGCCGCCAGCAACAGCGGCAGCAGGGCCAGTAATATCAGCAGTTGTCGTTTCATCATTGAGCTATTATCTTTATTCTTTTTTCTTATCATCATCATGGGGATCAGTCCCATTGTCAGGAAGCAAGTAATCACTCGCTTTATCACTTGAAATGACTGTTCGTCCCAACTGCTGTTCCAGTTGAGTGCGAGCTGCCTTAGCTACCTTGCCACCATCACGAGCCACTTGAGCCTGTCCTTTGAAACCTTTAGGGTCACGCTGCTTGGACAATTCGGTGGCCGATGCCTCGGCCAGTGTATTCAAGGCAATCTCGATATTGGTCATGTTATCACGCAGGCTCTCTTTTTTCAGTCCTTTTTGATGCTTATACTGTTTAGTGGTCAAGCCACTCCACGCCTTGGTGATTATATCCGTCAATGTCGCATATTGCTGGCCTTGCTGTACTCCCGTGCGATGCCACTCATCGGTCAACTCCTTGCGTACCTCGATTGACTTCATGCGCTGATTAATCCAGGCTTCACTATATCCAAGTCTGCGATAGTCTGCAATCGCTTGGTTAATCGATAATTCGGGATCCTGCAACTGGTCGATACGCATACTGGCGACGTGCGCCATCCATTGCTTGAAAGGTTCTGCCTTGGGTGACGGAATTGACTGGATAAGCCTGAAGAGTTGCTCTGTATCAGCGACATCGGTCATCCTCATCTTCCCGTCAGCGGCAAGCATTTTCAACCCGTGACAATTTGTCACGGTTTCATTTCCTTCATTCTTCAGCCGTTGTTTCAATTTACGCCAATAGGCTGCAGGATCTTTACTATCGGTTAGAATTGCCACTACATCGACAATGGAAAAATACCATTTTTCCTCGGTATCGTCCCACACTGTGCGCACTTTGCGCTCTTCAAATAGCTGTATCGCTTGCTTTTTAACCATAATTTCGCTTTTTCGATTTTTATTGATAGTTCTTTAATGCCGCTTCCAGTTCGGTGCGGATGAGGGTTTTCAGTTCCTTGGGTTCCAGCACCTCGACGCTGGCACCGTGGGACATGATTTCCTCCTTGAGGTCATAGGTGATGCGCATCTTGTAGGAGAAGATCGAGTAGTTGTCGTGAACCTCCTCCTGCTGTGAGCTGTGCAACGGCAGGGCACGGAAGTACTTGGCCTGGGTGGGCTCGACGCGCAGGACGATGCGCTTGGGGCTGTTCTGGTTGGTGATGATGCCGAAGCAGTCCCGGAAGAATTCCGATGGCTTGATGCCCTCGGGCATAGTGAAGGTTTCCTGCAAGAGGTTCAAGCGGCTCATGCGGTCGAGCGAATAGGTCTTGATCAAGCCGTCCTTGACATTCAAGCCGATGACATACCACAGTTGCTTGAAGATCTTGACGAAGTAGGGCTCCAGGACGATGCCCTGGGTGGGCAGGGTGCGGGTGTAGCTCTTGTAGGAGAAGCGGATGCGGCGGTTCTGCTTCAGGGCATCGATGATCACGGGCAGGTGCTCGCGTGCCGAGGGCACATTCTCGAGCATGATGCGCTGGCTGATGTCGTGTGCATTGCTCAACATGCCACTCATCGACACCGAGTCCACCAGCCATGACCTCAGGCGGGCATTGCTCTCGCCGCCCGAGTCGTCGATGTAGTATTCAAACGTGGACTTGTCGCACTGGATGTTGATGTCAAACATATCTTCCACCCCGTCACGGTAATGGAAGAAGGTGCGCCTGGCCAGCGGCTTACCCTCACTGATGTCGCTGCGTAGCCAAGCCTGGTTCAGGTCCTTGAGCGTGATGCGCCCGTAGCGGCTGATGGTGTCCACCAGCCACACGTAGCGGTTGATCATGTTGCGTGCCATCTTTTTTAGTTAGGAGTTAGGAGTGAGAAGTTAGGAGTTATTTTTCCTTCTTGATGAGAAAGGCAAGGCCGAGCATGGTGAGGGCGGCATTCAACAGCAGCAGCTCGAAGCCCAGCGTGTAGTCATACTGGTTCTTCAACCACATCTGGATGAAGAAGCTGATGACGGGGGCGGCGATACACACCAGGGGCACCAGCTTGTCACGCACGGGGCTCTTGCACATCATGCCGAAGGCGAACAGACCCAGGATCGGCCCGTAGGTGTAGCTGGCCAGGGTATAGACGGCGCTGATGGCATCGCTGTTACTGATGGCGTAGAAGATGAGGATGACCAGACCCATGCCAGCTGCCATGCCGATGTGTACCAGCCGGCGCGTGCGGCCCAGGGCGACCTCCTCCTGCTTCTTGTCGGCCTCGAGGATATCGACGGTGAACGAGGTGGTGAGCGAGGTCAAGGCCGAGCCTGCAGCCGAGTAGGCAGCTGCAATCAGGCCGATGATGAACACCACACCCAGCAGCACGGGCATGCCCTCGCCGAAGGCCACCGTGCCGAAGAGTTCGTCGGTCTTATATCCCGCTTCATGGATATTAATGCCATTAGCATCGGCATACAAGGTGAGCAGGGTTCCCAGCACCAGGAACAGTGCGATGACGATCACTTGAAGGAAGACGCTGACGATGAGGTTCTTGGCCGACTCGTTGGCATTCTTGCAGGCCAGGCTGCGCTGCATCAGGTCTTGGTCAAGGCCTGTCGTGGCGATGACCATGAAGATGCCTGCAATGAACTGTTTCCAGAAGTATTTGCCATCTTTAAAATCGTCAAAGAAGAAAACTTGTGAGGTCTCATTTCCCGCTACCGCCTTGCACAAGCCGCCCAGGTCATAGCCCAGTCCCTTGGCGATGAAGTAGATGCTCAGCACGACCGAGAGGATGAGGCAGAAGCTCTTCAACGTGTCGGTCCAGATGACGGTCTTGACGCCGCCCTGCAGGGTGTAGAGGAAGATGAGGGCGATGGTGACGATGACGTTGATGACAAAGGGGATGTGCAACGGCTCGAACACGAGCAGCTGCAAGGTCACGCACACCACATAGAAGCGCACCGCGGCACCCAGCATCTTGCTGATGAAGAAGAACCATGCGCCGCTCTTGTGGGTGCTGCCGCCGAAGCGCTGCTCCAGGTAGCCGTAGATCGACACCAGGTTGCGCTTGTAGAACAGCGGGATGAGCACATAGGCGATGACAAAGTAGCCCACGATGAAGCCCAGGGCCATCTGCAGGTAGCTGAAGCCCTTGGTGACGACCATGCCGGGCACCGAGATGAAGGTCACACCCGAGATGGGCGCACCGAGCATGGCGATGGCGACGATGAACCACGGGGCCTGGCGGCCGCCGCTCAGGGCGGTGGCGGTGTCGCTCTTGCGCGACGCGGCCCACGAGATGATAAACAACAGAACGAAGTAGCCAACGATGGTGGCAAGTACAATCCAGGGAGTCATATTTTAGTTAGGAGTTAGGAGTTAGAAGTTTGGAGTTAATCATCTAGATTTTCTAGAGTATCCTGTATCGAGTTATTCGGGATAGAGGAGGTAGGGGCGGCGCTGGGCCTTGAAGAGTTCCACATCGGCTTGCCAGGTGGCCTTGATCTCGCCGGCGCTCTTGCCCTGGGCGATCATCTGGCGCACCTTGGTGGTGCCCATCAGCAGGTCAAAGAAGTTGCTCTTCAGGTAGAACTGATGGCCATTCTTGGTCAGGTTGCGGTAAGCGTCGATGACATATTCCAGGTTGATGCCCTGGGCGATGACCTCCTCGGCATCCAGGTTGTGCAGGTCAACGCCGTGGCACAGCTTGTCCATCTGGGGCGGTGTCTTGGCACCGGGACGGCTCGTCGGCGTGAACTCGAAGCTGTAGCCCGTCATGTCGGGGTGGCCGTAGACCTGGAAAGGCCAGTCGGTGCCGCGCCCAAGGCTGACGGTCGTTCCCTCGAAGTAGCACATCGACGGATAGAGGTAGATCGAGAGCATGTTGGGCAGGTTGGGGCTCGGGGCGATGGGTAGCGTGTAGCGCGTCTGGTGGGTGTAGTTCTGGCAGGGGATGACCGTGAGGTCACACTTCTTGCCATCCTTGAGCCAGCCCTCGCCACTGGCCATCCGGGCCAGTTCGCCCAGCGTCATGCCGTGCACGGTGGGGATGGGCAGGCGGCCCACGCCCGACTTGAGCGTCATGTCCAGGATGGGTCCGTCAACCGTCATGCCATTGGGGTTGGGACGGTCCAGCACCATGAACTGCTTGCCATAGGTCACCGCGGCATCCATCAGGTTGATCATCGTCACATAGTAGGTGTAGAACCTGAGTCCCACGTCCTGGATGTCGGTGACGATGACATCAATGCCGTCCATCACCTCGCGGCTGGGCATCGGTGTCTTGCCGTCGTAGAGCGACGCGATGGGAATGCCCGTTTTCTCGTCAATGCTGCTCGACACGTGCTCCCCGGCATCGGCGTTGCCGCGGAAGCCGTGCTCGGGCGAGAAGATGGTCACCACGTTCACCCCGTTCTCAATCATTAAGTCCAGGGTGTGCTTGTCGCCCACCATGCCCGTCTGGTTGCTCAACAGCGCCACGCGCTTGCCCTGCAACAGGGGCACATACTCGCTGGTGCGGGCCGCTCCCAGCACCACCTCGCCAGCAACGGCTGCGGAAGTCTGCTCGCCCTGCTGGGCCGCGGTCGTGGCGCTGATGGCCGAGCGACCCACGCGGCTGCTGCATGCCATCGACGAGAGCGCCAGCCATGCCACGAGCATCAGTAACGTAATTCTTGCCTTTGTCTTCATTTTTCTTTCTCAATTGATTTAACATGCAAAAATAACTATTAACTTTGAAAAATCAATGCCCTGGCATGATAATTTTATTCAAGTTTCGCGAAGTGGCTTTGCCACATTTATAAACTTGAAGTGTAGGGTGTAGAGAAGTGTTGCCGCAAGTCCATGTGTCGAAGCCCCAAGAAAAATTCAGAGAATTATTCTTCACTACTCTCTACTCACTCCTCTCTAATCCTCAAGTTCTGAAGTGTTTATCACTTCAGAAACTTGAGTGATTTTAGTTTTGGCACCCCCGTTGCCGTCCTGTCGGCAATCATTAGGGCAACTTCAGGGTGGTCATTCCAGAAAAACGCCCTATATTTGCAACAGAAATATGATGAAGATCACTGTCCGCATACTGATGGCCTACTTGTTGCTGGTGTCCCTGTTCACGGGGCTTCTGGTAGCGGCCTTCCTTATTCCTCATGAGGCCATCGAGGCCCATGTGAGGCAATCGGTGCAAGAGGTGATCGACGATGGCGAGACGTGGGACGACGTGGAGATCGGCATGCTGAGGCCATGGAAGCTGGGGCGCTTCAGCGACTGCCTGATGCTGGGCATCGCCTATTGTGCCGACAGTCACCACCCGTTGCAGTCGGCCATGAGCGACAAGTTCATGATGTGTGACGGCTCTCCCGTGCAGGGGGCCAGACTCATGTCGATGCCCGACAGCTGCTCGAGGCTGCAACCCGTCATCTACAGCCGCTACTGGCACGGCAATCAAGTCGTGCTGAGGCCCCTGCTGGCCGTCACCACCGTCAAGCAGATCTACCGCATCAACATCGTGCTGCTATCCCTGCTATGGCTCATGTTGCTGGTGGTGATGTGGCGGCGCGTGGATCACGCCAGTGCTCTGATCATCATGCTGAGCCTTGCTGCGGTGATGATTCCCAGTGTGCCCATGTGCCTCAACTACGTCCCCACGTTCTACATCGCCATGACCGGCTCACTCATCATCTTGACGTGGCGGCCGAGCACAAGCCAGTGGAGCAACACCGTGCTGACCTTCGGTGTCATCGGTGCCGTCACCTCCTATCTTGACCTCCTCACCACGCCGCTGATCACGATGGCCATACCGCTCATCGTGTATATGCTGCGCCACAAGCCACGTCGCGCCTGGCGGACCGTCATCCTGCTCTCATCGGCATGGCTGGTGGGCTATGCGTCGCTGTGGGCCACCAAGTGGTTGCTTGCCGCGTTCATCACGGGGCATGCCACACTGCAGGATGCCATGGGAGCCATGACGCAGCGCACGGTGGGCCACGGAGAGCAGGACTACATGCGCTGGTGCCTCAAGTGGACACTCACCGCCCTGCTGGCCACAAGCGGCATCACAGCACTGGCCACAGCCCTGGTGGGCAAGTCCCGTCAGAGCGTTGACCGCAACAGCTGGATGTTGCTCGTGGCCTCATCGTGTTTTGCCTGGGTTCTCGTGTTGCTGGAGCACACCTGGCATCACCTGCACTTCACCTGGCGCACCTTTGTCATCCTGTTCATCGGCATCGCCCTGTTCCTTTACCACACCGGCAAGCGTTCCCGCCCACAGCATTGAAGCACGTTTCTCCCGCCCCCACTACTCAGCGACCGAGCGTTGTGATTCCGCTTTTCCGCCTTTTCTGCGCATGCGTGTGACTTCCAGACGCACCCAGATTTGGCACTCTATTATCGTAACCATCCAGAGAATAATGCCCCACGCAAAGGCGCAAAGGCGCTAAGCCATTAATTATCAATTCAATACAAGGATTATTCGTAGTCTCATCCAAGCACCTATCCATACCTGTAGCCAATTATCGTCAACAAGCCAGTAATCAGAAATCAATTAAAATCAGGCACTTAGTTTCTTAGAGAATTAGCGTGAGTTTTTTCGGCAGATGATTCGCTGAATAGAGTCACCTATTATCGTGATTTTGCAGTATAGGGATAAAAAGTTATCTACAACAGACAGAATAGTGATAGAAATTGACTATTTTTGTGGGTTAAAATGGGGGAAATCGCCCAAATTAAGCATACCTTATCAAAACAAACTGCAATGGCTAAACAAAGTGTAAAACCAGGATTATACGGTCAAAAGCATTCAAGTCGCGATTATACAAAAGCTGAATGTTGGGGCAAAAATCAGTTTAATAGCTCTTTCCCAGCTTCTTTAGTTGCCTATATGCACTCAAAAGAGGTGAATCCCATATATATCTGCACCAATCAAAATAATGAGATAATTCATAAAACGATAAATGGTGCTGAATTACTTGGAATCGACCCTTTGAGCGATGAGGCATATTATAATTTTGAGGCGGGTTATTCTCCGTATGAAAGGTTTTATCAAGGAGAGCGAGAAAAAATTGACCTGGTCATGCTAAATCGTATAACCAATGATGTATTATCTGGCCTTGAGGTGAAATTAACAGCTATCCCAGACAATACCACCAAAACTCGACCAGAAGAAGAATGGGGAGCTGAAATTGTTATGCGACCGCCAACTATTTGTTTCCTGGCTTGTAGCATCTGCGCGAATTATAATAATCTTGACGAAAAAGAAAAGTTGAGGAAAATGTTGCGCAATGTTCCTCAAATCAATCATTGGGAAGAAATTGAAGAGGTATTGCCTCACTATAACGAAATTTTGAATTCGATTCTTTCTATCTCAACTGATATGTGTGAGAAGCAGAAACCTTTGATTATTCAACCCATTTGGAAAACCGAAGGAAACAAAATGCGATTACGAGATGATTGTCTTGACGTGTTTGTCTGGTCTAATCTTTCCATCATACAGATGTGCTGCACTGAAGATGCAACAAACATTAATCGCATTAATCGATTTCATCGGACAATAATCTGGATTTATAAGATGCTTCTTGATTATGTGACTTATGATATTTTCGATTATAAAAGGATTATCCGTTTGCAGTCATATAATCTCGCAAATGATAAAGCATTTGCTTTGCCTGGATCAAAATCAAATGTTTTCTTAAAGAAAGATGTGATTCTTCATCCACGAATATCAAAATACGATATTCCTTAAATCCGCAAGAGAATTAGTTTGGCGGTAATTTCGTGTTGATTATCATTTTCATAGCTTGAAAGTGCGGTTTCTGTGCTCCTTGGGTTCGATTTTCATCCCAGGGATGCATACCACCCCCTTTCCCCCTGCATTT
>JAFTEU010000032.1 GCA_017453505.1 Muribaculaceae bacterium | reverse complement strand
TGGGTGAAGCTGACCAAGGCCATCGGTGACCGTTGCCAGCTCGTGGGTGACGACCTGTTCGTGACCAACGTGAAGTTCCTGGAGAAGGGCATCAAGATGGGCGCTGCCAACTCTATCCTGATCAAGGTGAACCAGATCGGTTCCTTGACCGAGACCCTCGACGCTATCGAGATGGCACATCGCCACGGTTACACCACCGTGACCAGCCACCGCAGCGGTGAGACCGAGGACACCACCATCGCCGACATCGCCGTAGCCACCAACAGCGGTCAGATCAAGACCGGTTCGCTCTCGCGCACCGACCGCATGGCCAAGTACAACCAGCTCATCCGCATCGAGGAGGAACTCGACGAGGCTGCCGAGTACGGCTACCGCAAGCTCATCTAATCCCTCCACACCGAGCGATTAGGGAACAAATCACCAAAATCGGGACTGCCCACCATGCTGGAGCGGCCCCGATTTGCTATTGTTAGCCATCGAGCGCGTTAAGTGGCAGATTGTGGGGCCACGCCAAGGCGAGGCCCTACATTATACAGCAACACTGAAATTACACGGACACCCTAATGATAGTGAATGACACGTCAGGTTGTGGCGATGACGGGATGTGGAACTAGATGTGGAGCAGGTTGCGGACTATCCACCAGGCGAAGAACAGGACGACGTAGGTCTTGAGGACCGTGGGGTGGAAGGCGATACGCTTCAAGCCGTCGAGGCGGTGGCCGTAGTTGTACCACGAGACCAGCACGGCGATGAGGGCATAGGGGATGGAGAGGATGAAGAAGTAGTTATAGCTCAGCGCCTGTGACACATGGCCATGGGCAAGAGCACTCAAGGCGCGCTGTGTGCCGCATGCGGGACATTGCGTGCCTGTCAACAAGTGCCATGGGCACTGGATGGGAAATTGTTGCACGGCAGGATTGACAAAATAATAGAAAATGCCCAGCGAAATCAAGATCATCGGGAAGGCAATTGACATTGTTTTGTCAACCCTGCTGCGCATGATGAGATTATTGCAAGCCTCCAGCGGTGCCGAGGACTACAAAGAGCAAGATGTACAGGATAACGCCAATAACGCCAGCGGCAGCGCCCCAGATGGCGAAGTTCTTGGCCTTGTTAGCGGCATCTTGTGCTCCATGGTAGTCTCCTGAGTTGTACAAGCCGTCAACCTTGGATGAATAGACGATCGAGACGATGCCGAGGGGCAGACAGCACAGGAGGGTGCTCAAGATGGCCCATACCAGATGGTTGTCGGGCTTGGGAGGACGTTGTTGACCTTGGGCATAGTTGGGCTGATAATAAGCTTGCTGCGGCTGCTGCTGATACGGTGGTTGGTTCTGGTTGTTCATAATGATAATAAGTGTTTATAAAAGTAAAGTATGCGATTTCTTGTCGGAGCATTCAGCATATGCTGAGTGCTATTGCTGACAAAAGTAATAAATTATTATGAATAGCCGAAAAAATGATATGAAAAAATCGTCTTTGTGCCAAAAGTCCTTCTTAAATGGTGCCCCAAAAGCCCCAACCTCCCGAAATAATCAAAAAAAAATCGCAAAGGAACACGTTGGCATGAAAATTGTGATTACCTTTGCGGCGATAACCAACAAGTCAATTGATTATGAAGAAGATTTTATTTTCACTCGTTGCCCTGATGACGGTCATGACCGTACAGGCACAATCCATCTGCGCTACCTGGCGCACGATGCAACCCGTTGTAGAAACTGCTGAGGATGGTTCATTCGAGACTCAGAGCTTTACCTACACTTTCTATGAAGACGGCAATTACTCCTTTGTCAGCGAGGTTACCGAGTCGTCGGAGCCCGCTCCCACGATGGCTCTGGAGATTGCGATGACTGTCGAGGTAAAGGGCACTTATACCCTTGAGGGCGATAAGCTGACTTTGACTCCCAATCTGGACACCTATAAGGCTGACCTGCTCAGCGTGTCGATGAACGGTAAGGTAACAAGCAACCCGATGGTTACTTCACAGATCAAGCAGATGCTCAACAGCGCAGAGTTCAAGAATCAGTTCGGTGAAGTGGAGAACTGCACCGTCAAGATCACCGACTCGGCCCTTGAGATGAACGACGGCGAGCACACGCTGAACTTTATGCGTTTCGCAACCATCCAGAACTAACAGGATACCATTTCCTAGAGAAATCAAATCCCGCAGGCCATCGATGCTCGCGGGATTTCTTGTTATAGCTTGTGGATAAGGGTCAGCCCGTCACGCAAGGGGATGATGACCCGCTCGACACGGTCGTCCTGCTTGACACGGTCGTTAAAGGCGAGGATGCCGCGGGTCTGAGCCTCGCGCTGCGCTTTAGGATCGACGACCTTGCCGGCCCACAGTGTGTTGTCGGCGATGATAAATCCGCCTGGCTTGAGGTACTCCATCACCAGCTCATAGTACTCGACATACTGTCGCTTGTTAGCATCGATAAAGGCCAGGTCATAGTGTCCGCCCAGTGTGGGGACGATGTCACGTGCGTCACCGATGTGGAGCCTCACACGCTGGCCATAGGGGGACAATGCCAGGTGTTCGCGGATGAAGTCCTCCTGCTCGTCGTTGACCTCGATGGTGTCGACCAGGCAGTCGTCATCGGCTAGCCCCTCGGCCAGACATAGTGCCGAGTAGCCGCTGAAGGTGCCCAGCTCCAGCACACGCCTGGGCCCGATCATCCGCGTCAGCATCTTGATGAGCCGTCCCTGCAGGTGTCCCGAGCACATGTGCCAGTAATAGTTCTGCACATGGGTATCATGGTCGATGCGGGCCAGCGCCGCTGGCTCCTCATCAATATGCCCCAAAATATACTCCTCTAACTCCTCATTCTTCTCAGACAACATAGACAACTTTGATTTTTTCAGACAACATTAACAACCTTAATAACAACTGGCACAACTGATATTAAATGTCAATAAAGTTTTTAATAATGCGACCATCCATTCCCAAGATGTTCTTCGTTTCCTTATCATAGAGATAACGCTCAATTTCAGCATATCCTGGTAGGTAATTCACCAATATGCCACATGGTTTTTCTAATAATCGCATGTAGTTAAATAACTGGGCCCTATGGTTGGGACTGAACTCGGGAACTGATTTGCATTCCACAATAATATCATTCTTGCATAGGAAATCAATGCGGAACGTGGCTTGAAGTGTAATACCCCTGTATGTCGGATGGAATGTCATCTCTCGCTGATATGGAATTGCGTCATTTTTCAGTTGCAATTCCATTGCCTCTTGATAACATGACTCATTCAATCCCGGCCCCAAATACTTGTGAACCTCATGAATGACGCCGATGATATCAAAAAATTTCCTTTTTTCTTCTTTAAGATCAAACATAAAGAGTTGTTATAGTTGTCTATCCAGTTGTTAAGGTTGTTTGATAATGAAGGAGTGGAGGGCTAGGCGGTAGCTATCGAGGCCGAAGCCGGCGATGATGCCCTGGCAGACGGGTGACAACAATGACTTGTGGCGGAAAGGCTCGCGGGCATAGATGTTGCTGATGTGTACCTCGACCACGGGGGCGGTGATGGCTGCAACTGCATCGGCGATGGCGACCGACGTGTGGGTGTAGCCGCCGGCATTGAGCACGACGCCGCTATCCTGGTCGAAGCCCACCTCTTGCAGACGGTCCACAATCTCGCCCTCGATGTTGCTCTGGTACACATCGATGGTGTGCTGCGGGAACTGTTCAATCAGTTCCCGCAGGTATTGGTCCAGCGAACGGTTGCCATAGACCTCGGGCTCGCGCAGGCCGACGAGGTTCAGATTTGGGCCGTTGATGATGTGGATATTCATTTCTTGAAGTAGTACAGGAACGAGGCGATGCCGCTCAAGGCGGGTTTGCGCTGACCCTCGATTTCCATCTTGAATTCGATTTCGGCCTTGCAGATGCCGCGCAGGTCGGCAATGTTGTGCAGCTTGGTCACGAGGCGCACGCGGCTGCCGGTGATGACGGGCTGGCCAAAGCGCATCTTGTCCATGCCGTAGTTGACCTGCATGTCGATGTTGTGCACGTCGATGATCTGGTTCCACAGGTGGGGAATCAGCGACATGGTGAGGTAGCCGTGGGCGATGGTGCTGTGGTAGGCACTCTCGGCCTTGGCGCGCTCCACGTCCACGTGGATCCACTGGTGGTCGAGCGTGGCATCGGCAAACATGTTGATACGGTCCTGATCCACGGTGAGCCACTCGCTGGCACCGAGTTCTTCGCCCAGGTGGGCGGCAAATTCTTCGTAAGAGTTGATAGTAAGCATATTGTTGTTCTTAGTTGTTGGTTTTTAGTTGTTAGTTTGATGTGAGGCGGCGGCGCATGATCAGGGCTGTAACCATGCTGGTTAGCAGGCCGACTGCGGCTACAAGGGCAAGGGTGACGAGTACGTCACTCCATTGCACCTCAACGGGATAGGCACTGATAATCATATTGGCTGGGTCGCCACTGAGGCGCAACAAACCGAATTGTTGCTGGCACAGGCACAGCACGAGGCCGATGACGATACCGGTGACGGCACCAGCCAGGGTGATGAGCCAGCCCTGCAGGACAAAGATGCGTGAGATCTGGCTGTCGTTGGCACCCAGTGCCCGCAGTGTGGCGATGCTCTCGTCCTTCTCGATGATGAGAAGCGACAGGGTGCTGATGACGTTGAACGTGGCGATCACGAGGATGAAGGCCAGCAGCAGGAAGGCCATCCACTTCTCGATGTTGACAAGACGGTATGCCTCGCGTTGCTGCATCAGCCGGTTTTTGACTTGGTAGCTGTTGCCCAGCAATTGAGTGATGTGTCGCATCACTTGCTGCTCATCGGCTCCGGCTTGCAGCTTCACCTCGACCTGTGTCGCCTCGCTATCATAGTCGAACAGGTCGCGCGCCATGTCGAGCGGAATGTAGATCAGGTCGGCATCATAGCTGTTCTGCTGCAGCTGGAAGATACCCGACACGAACACCGAGTCCTGCCTGAAGGCACCCATCGGGTTGGCGATGTTGACACGGCCTTGCCGTTGTGGCGCATACAGCCGCACCATGCCCAGGAATTCGGGTCTCACCATCAGCCTCACAGCAGGCCCTGCCCCGGCCACGGCATAGCGCGACACCTCGTCACGCAGTTTCCAGGTGCCGTCAACGATGACCGAGTCCATGTCGTTCATCGTGTTGTAGTCATCGGGGACACCCTTGAGACGCACGGGCATCTGCATCTGGGCGTAAATGGCCAGTGCCTGGTCCTCGATGACGGGGACAGCGCGTTCCACCCCCGGAATGGCACTGATGGCATCAATGACACTGTCGGCATCGTTGATGGTCTTGCCCATAGCCGCAGTGATGGCCACCTGCGGGTCAAGCATGGCCAGCTTGCCCATGATGAGCCCACGGAATCCGTTGAACACGCTCAGCACACAGATGAGTGCGGCCGTGGCCACCACGACACCGCACACGGCGACTATCGAGATGATGTTCACTGCCTGATGCCCCTTCTTGGACACCAGGTAGCGCCACGCTATCTTCAACGGAAGGCTCATGGTTAGTTCTCAGAGTTCTCGGAGCTCTCGGATTTCTTGTCCTTGGCGAGGAGTTCATCGATGTGGTCGATGTAGTCCAGGGAGTCGTCGATGTGGAACTTGAGCTCGGGGCAGCGGCGCAGCTGGTAACGCGTCTGCTGGGCGAGCTGGTGGCGGATGCCGCGTTCGTTCTGGTTGATGTTGTCCATGATGGCCTGGGCATTCTCGCTGGGGAAGATGCTCAAGCGCACGTTAGCCACACTCAGGTCGGGCGACACGCGAACGCTGCTCACGGTGACCAGGGTGCCTCGTGTCTTGGCGGTCTCGCGGCGGAAGATCTCGCTGAGTTCCTTCTGCACCAGGCGGCTGATTTTCTGTTGTCTTGTAGTATCCATTATTTATTGATTATCTATTGTTTTGCGGCTGCAAAGGTACAACTTTTTCTAGAAATTCCAGATATTCTAGACGATCTAGATGCTCTAGTGCATCTAGAGTGCACTGTAGATAAAAAGGTAACCGAGGATTGCGGTTGCAAACCCTCGGTTACTGTGGTAGCTAGTGCCTGGTGGCACTTTGGGTCTGGATTACTCCTCGGGGAGCATGACAACCTCTACCTTGTTGCCTGCGGCCAACATCTGGCGGGCAAAGGCAGCGATGGTCTCGGGAGTCTGGGCATTGACGATCTGCTCATAGCCGGTGTGGTCGTCGAGGCCACGGCCAACGTAGGAGATCAGCGTCTGCATCCAGTAACCATTCTCCTTGATCTCGGTGTTGTGGTCCTTGATCATGAGCTCCTTGATCTCCTTGAGGGTGGTAGCGTCGATGTTCTTGCAGGCCTCAACGATCTCCTCGTTCATGATCTTGAGGGCAACGTCGCTCATCTCGGGCTTCATCGGGCAATTGGCCATCACTACAGTGAAGGGACGGTCACCGTTGATGGTGGAGTAGCCATGGGCACCAGCCGAGTAGGCGGCGCTGGCATCCTCACGGATCTTCTGCAGGTAGATCTTGCTCAGTACCTGACCCAGCATGCTGGCCTTGATGTCGTTCTCGAGACTATAAGGAGTCTTGGTGTCATACCAGTAGATCTGGGCATTAGCCTTGGGAGTCTCCATCTTGCGGGTGAAGTGGTTGAGTACCTCGCCCTCGGGGTGGGTGTCGTTGTTCACCCAGTTGCTCAGTTTACCCTTCTTGCCGGGCAGGCTGGCGATGTATTGCTCGATGAGCGGACGGATCACAGCCTCGTCAAAGTTGCCCACAAAGAAGAAGGTGTAGTTGGCGGCATTGGCCGTGCGCTCCTTGGCAATCTGGAGCACGCGGTCATAGTTCACGTTCTGCAGGTCTTCTACATGGAAGGGCTTGCTGCGCCAGTCATGGTTGTTGAGGGTGTACTCTACCGAGTCACTGAAGGCCGACTCGGGGGTGAGGCCCTGGTTCTTGAGCATGGTCTCGAGCTGGCTCATCAACTGGCCGTAGCTCTTCTCGTCCTTGCGGATGTCGGTGAAGGTGAGGTAAGTGAGCTGGAACATGGTCTCCAGATCCTTTACGGTCGATTGGCCGCTAACGACATCGGTATATGGATTCATGCTCAGAGCTGCGCTAGCCTGCTTGCCAGCGGTAGCCTTCTGCAGTTCGGTGAATGAGAAGTTGCCCTTACCGCTCATCATGGTGATATAGGACAGCAGTCCGGTGTTGGCCCAATCCTTCTCATCATAGAGCGACTGACCACCGCGGGCACGTGCGGTCATGCGGATCTCGTTCTCCTTGAAGTCGGTCTTCTTGAGGATGACGCGTGCGCCATTGCTCAGTTCGAGTTCCTTGTAGTCAAACTGGCTGTTGTAGCTCTCTTTCTTGATTTTACCCTTCTTGGGCAGCTTGGTGATGAGGGGCTCCTGCTTCACGTTGTCAACAAATGCCTCGACCTGGGCGTTCAAGCCGTTATCAACGGCGGCCTTCAGACCCTCGGGGGTGGGATAAACGGCACCGTCCTTCTCCTGGTTGAAGTTCATCACAACGAGGTTCTTGCCATCGGTGCTGATGAGACCGGGCAACATCTGGTTGATGATGTCAACGGGCAGCTGGGGGGCAATCATGTTCATGATCTGGTACTCCTGCTCGATCGAGGGCATGGGCTCGTTGTCGAGGTAGTTGCGGTAGTACTGGGCAGCAAGACGTGCGTTGGGGATCTTGTTGCGCTCGTTGTACTGCTTCTCGAGGCGGCTGATATACTCTTCCTTGGCGCGCTCATACTCGGTAGCGGTGAAGCCGTGCTTGGCAGCACGCATGGCCTCAGTGACAACAGCTTGAGTGGCAGCCTCGGTCTGACCCTCCTTGGGCATGATGCCCAGGGTGAAGGCATCAACGGTGTTGGCAAACAGGTAGTTGCCGTCGTAGGCATAAGCCTGCAGGTAGGGGCAGTCGGCCTCCTGAGCTTTCTCGGACAGGCGCTCGTTGAGCATGCTGCTCATCATATCCTTGGCATAGTCCAGCACGAGATAAGACATGTCGCTCTTCATCTCCTTGGGCATGGTCGGGTGCTTGAACATCACGGTTACCTGGCTGTACTGCTGCTCCTTGTCCTTGTCGATGACGATGATGGGTTGCTCGTTGTCGGGCACGGGCTCGTCAACCACCTGGGCTGCATTGGGGTCGGGGGCGGGCATGTCCTTGAAGAGCTCTTTGATCTGGGCCTCGATGTGATCCACATCTACGTCACCCACGATGACCAGAGCCTGGTTGTCGGGACGATACCACTTGTGGTAGTAGTCGCGCAGCACCTGATAGGGGAAGTTGTCCACGATTTCCATCAGACCGATGGGCATGCGCTTGCCATACTTCGAACCCGGGTACAGTGTCTCGAGCTGGTTCTCGAGCATGCGCTGCTGGGCGCTGCGGCGCAGACGCCACTCCTCGTGGATGACGCCACGCTCCTTGTCGATCTCCTCGTCGGTGAGCAGCAGTCCGTTGCTCCAGTCCTTGAGGATGAGCAGACAGGAGTCGATAGCGCTCTGGCGGGTGCTGGGCACGTCGTTGATGTTATAGACGGTCTCGGCAATGCTGGTATAGGCATTCAAGTCCTTACCGAAGGCTACACCCAGCGAACGGGTATAGTCGATAATGCTCTTTCCCTCGCCGTTGAAGTGCTCACTGCCGTTGAAGGCCATGTGCTCCAGGAAGTGGGCAAGACCGCGCTGGCTCTCTTCCTCCTGGATGGAGCCCACGCGCTGGGCGATGTAGAAGTTCACACGGTGCTCGGGATAGTCGTTGTGGCGGATGTAGTAGGTCAATCCGCAATCCAACTTGCCGACGCGTACCGCATCGTCAACGGGCATTGGGCCCATCGATTGTGCCTTGGTCACGTTTACGCTGAATGCCATGAGCATCATGAACATTGCAGCAAAGATTTTCTTCATCTTCATGTGATAAAAAATGTTTTATAAAATAGTTAGTTATACAGTTGTTCTTTGTTATTATCAGACTCTTTAAATCACCATTTGGTTGCAAACGATGGGGAATTCAAACAAACTAACCTGCAAAGATATACTATTTTCTGCAAAATATCTCTTTGATAGGACAATTAATGACTCTTTTGTCAAAAAAGTGTAACAATGGCGCGTGGTGTGATTATTGCTCGCGGGTTAGCTCGTTAATCTGGTCGATCATCTCGTCGTTGGTGCGTTGCAGCCGGCGGTAGAATGTCAAGCCGATGGCAAGCCCGATGGCTCCACCGATGACCATGCCAATGATGACGCACGTCAAGAAGAAGGTGACTGACTCTGGGGCAACCTGAGAAACGATGTTCTTGTAAATCTCATAGATGTACCATGGAATCCAGATGGCGATGGCACAGAAGCCGACAGCCAATTGGGTCTTGCGGTTTTTCTTCATCTGCAACAGTTTGCGGGCAGTCTCTACAAGGTCCTCCCCCATATTGCTGATTTTCATCTGGTTAATAAAATACTCCGCGATGAATGAGCACGCAAATATCAGGATTGTGAAGATGATGAATGCCCAAGAAAATCCTGATTCAATGAAGTCCCAAATCATAAATGGCACAAAAAGACCAACGACCAAGCAGTAGATGAGCAGGCTGTGATGCAGCCCCCTCATCTTGCCCTGAATAGCCTTTTTTACCAGATCCTCGTTGAGCCGGCCCTGCTGATCAACTTTTTGTTTGAGATCATTGATTTGGCGGCGCAGGTCATCGAGTTCAATCTCGTTGAAGTTGTTAATGTTGTCTTCCATATTGGTTGTGTAGTTTTAGTTCATCTGTTTGAGTTGTTCCTTGATGCGGTAGAGGCGCACCGACACATTCTTGACGTTGATGCCCACGATCTGGGCAATCTCGTCATAGCTCATGTTCTCGAGCCACAGCAGCACAATGGCGCGGTCGAAGGGTTGAAGCCGCTGGATGCGCTCATGCAGCATGTCGGTCTGGCGGTTGTCGGCATCATTCTTGTCAAACAGGTCGATGCCTTCCATGAGCGGTTGAGTCTTACGGCTCTTCTTCTTGCGGTCGATGGAGATACAGGAGTTCAGGGTCACCTTGTAAATCCATGTCTTCAAGTCACTCTTGCCCTGAAAGGAGGCAAAGCCCTGCCACAACTTGATGAGCGCCTCCTGGAAGAGGTCATCGACCTCCTCCTTGTCCTTGGAGAACATGTAGCACACGGTGTAAATTGTGCCCTTGTTCTCGCGGATGATGCGCGCAAAGTTGGCTTCGTTAAGTTCCATTGTCCTTACTGAATCAGTTATTATTTGCCCGTTAGACGCAGGTGGGAACTGAAAAACTACACAAATAATATTTTTTTCTAGACACTCTAGTTAATCTAGTTAATCTAGATAATCTAGAATATCTAGAAAGTCTGCATATCTACCAGGTGCTTGTAGGCTCCCTGCTTGGCGATGAGCTCCTCGTGGGTGCCGCGCTCGATGATGTGGCCATCCTGCATGACGCAGATCAGGTCGGCCCCCTTAATGGTGCTCAAGCGGTGGGCGATGACCAGCGTGGTGCGGCCATGCATGAGCTTGTCAAGGGCATCCTGTACCAGGTGCTCGCTCTCGGTGTCGAGGGCGCTGGTGGCCTCGTCAAGGATGAGGATGGGCGGATTCTTCAAGATAGCGCGGGCGATGCTGATGCGCTGCCGCTGGCCGCCCGAGAGTTTGCAGCCGCGGTCGCCGATATTGGTGTCGAAGCCTTCTTCACTGGCCATGATAAAGTCATAGGCATTGGCGATGCGAGCGGCTTCCTCAACCTGTTCACGGGTGGCGTTCTCTACACCAAAGGTGATGTTGTTGTAGAACGAGTCGTTGAACAGGATGGCCTCTTGATTGACGTTGCCCATCAGGCCACGCAACTCGGTGATGCTGAACTGGCGGATGTCGGTGCCATCGATGCTGATGCTGCCCTCCTGCACGTCATAGAAGCGCGGTAGCAGGTCGGCCAGCGTGGTCTTGCCACTACCGCTCTGGCCCACGAGGGCCACCGTCTGACCTCGCTTGATGTCGAGTGTGACCCCGTCGATGACCCATGCGTCGCCGTAGCGGAACCGCACGTCCTTGTACTGGATGCCATCGGTCATCTGGGGCAGCGGAGTGGGATGCTCAGGGCTCTTGATGGGGTTGTCGGCACTCAATATCTTGTCGATGCGCTGCATCGAGGCCAGGCCGCGCTGGATGGCGTAGCTTGCCTTGGACAGATCCTTGGCGGGGTTAATGATGCTGTAGAAGATCACCATGTAGTAGATGAACTTGGGCGCGGTGATGCTGCTGTGACCGCCCAGGATGAGCGTGCCGCCAAACCATAGCACGATGGCGATGGTGAGGGTGCCCAGGAATTCACTCATGGGGTGGGCCAGCTCGTAGCGGCGGCTCATGCGGGTGACGATGTTGCGGTACTTCTCGTTCTCGCCCTCAAAGCGTTTTTTTACCTTGCCCTCGGCGTTAAAGGCCTTGATGATGCGTAGGCCGCCAATGGTTTCCTCGATGTTGCTAAGCATCACGCCCCACTGGGTTTGTCCCTCAAGTGACACGCGCTTCAAGCGCTTGCCCACACCGCCCATGATCAAGCCTGCAACGGGCAACAGCACGAGCACAAACAGGGTCAGTTGCCAGCTCAAGGCAATCATCATCGTCAGGCAGGCGATGATCATGATGGGATTCTTGAACATCATGTCGAGCGAGGACATGACAGAGTTCTCGACCTCGGTCACGTCGCCGCTCATGCGGGCCATTACATCGCCCTTGCGCTCGTTGGAAAAGAAGCCGATGGGCAAGGAAACGATTTTGCTGTAAATCTGGTTACGGATGTCGCGCACCACGCCGGTGCGTATCGGGATCATGAAGAAAGCGCTCAGGTAGGCGCAGCCCGTCTTGAAAGCCGTCATCACCACCAGTGCCGCAGCGATGCAGGCCAGTGCGGTCGATTGCCCGTAGCGCTCGATGATGCACTGCACATAGTAATAGAAGTTGTTGGTCAGCACCGCATCGATCTTGCCGCTGCCCATCTCCATGTAGCTATAGGTCTGTGTATTAAGCCCGAATAGCATCTCCAGTATTGGGATGATGAGCGCAAACGAGAACAGTGTCAAGAACGCCGTCAACAGGTTGAACAGGATGTTCAACACAATATATTTCTTATAAGGCGGAACGAACCGCCTCAACAGTTGCCAAAAGCCTTTCATAACCGCAAAGGTAGTGCAAGCCGAGAGAAATGGCAAGAAAAACACCTTTTTCTTGCCATTTCTCTCGGCTCCGCCCTTCGTCCGTGTTGTTAAGTAGTGCGAGCCATTGGCTCGTATGTGAAGAAAACAAGCTACCTTTGTAAGAAAACTGTGAAAACGGGTTTACATTTCCACGTCCTGAAACGTCTATCAAGTGTAATTGACCCATGACTATGACAACAAGTGAATTGGAAATACTGTTCAAGACGCATTACGCGGCGATGTTCCGTCTGGCGATGTCGTTACTCTACGACGAGGACGAGAGCAAGGATGTCGTGAGCGATGTCTTTGCCTCGCTGCTCGACGGCGGAATGGCCATCCGCAGCGACAATGCACGCGGCTTCCTGCTGACGTGTGTGCGCAACAGTTGTATCAATGTGATCCGCCACAAGCACATGCGGGAACGCTTCATCAGGCTCTATTCGAACAAGGCCGAGCCGCTTTCCGATGGCCCTGACGATTCCCTCATGCTCAATGAGTTGCGGGATTACATCAACAAAGGTCTGCCGCCGCTGTCGCGTCGCATCTTCACCCTGCGCTACCTGCACGACATGACCTGCCAGCAGGTTGCCGATGTCGTGGGCGTGAGCCGCGTGACGGTCCATCACCACTTGTCACAGTCATTGGAGAAAATCAACGCTTACTTCAACAACACAAAACAATAGACGTTATGGAACAGAACGATAACATCAACCGTCTGCTCGACATGCACGAGCATCCCGAGAATTATGCCGACGAGCAGCTGGCCACCATGCTCGATGACGAAATGCAAGAACAATTGGCCACAGCCAAGCGAGCCATGACCGACATTCCCGAGCCCGATGTCGATGCCGAGTGGCAACGCTTCGAGAGAGAACATTTCGCTCCAGTGAAAAACCGCCGCTGGCTCAAGGTCGCCGCCATGTTTATTGGTGTGCTCATGCTCTCGGCTTTCACCTACGCCGCTATCCAGGCTGTTCGCAACAATCCCATTGATAAAGCCGAAGAAACTGCCCAGAGTATTGTTACAACAACGCAGGCTGAGTCGGCAGTAGGGCCTCGCCTTGGCGTGGCCGATACCGTAGAAGAAGTGGTAGCCCCCGTCGTGTATGACAACCAGCCGCTTGAACAAATGCTGGACAATATTGCTTCCCGCTATGGTAAGAGCGTCGAGTTCCGCAACGAGGAGGCTCGTGACCTGCGTTTCTACTTCGAGTTACATCCAGGCGAGGACTTGAACAGTGTCGTTGAGCGCTTGAATATGTTCGACCGTGTGTCCGTCAGCATCGAGGGCAATACAATCGTGGTGGAATGATGGCGAGGCGTTTGATTTATCTCGTGGCATGCCTGTGCATCGCCACGGCTGCCTTTGGCCAGCGGGTGTCGCACAATTTTAATGATGTGTCGATGAGTGAGGCGCTCAAGTGGCTCAATGAGCAGGGTGGGGAATATAGCATCAGTTTCCTGTATAATGACCTGGAGGACTTCAGGGTGACGACCAGTGTCAAGAACAAGTCGGTGCCCGATGCTATCCAGCAGTTGATAGGTTTCTATCCCATCAAGATGACGGTTCAGGGCAAGGAAATCGCCGTGGAATGCCCCCTGCGTGAAGCGACTCGTTACAAAGGCACCGTCATCGACGAGACGGGCCAGCCGTTGCCCTACGCCAACGTCGCGTTGCTCTCGCCGCGCGACTCAACGGTGATTACTGGTGGCGTGACCAACGAGAGTGGCCTGTTTGTCATCCCCTGTGAGCAGAGCGGTGTGCTGGCCCGTATCACCTACGTGGGCTACCGCCCCGTCTATCGCCACTGCAAGTCGCCCCACCTGGGCACCATCAAGATGCAGCCCGACCAATATGCCCTGGGGAGTGTCACCGTCAAGGGTTCCAAGCAACTTGTCCGCCCCACCGATCGTGGCCTGCTGGCCAATGTTCAAGGCACTGTATTGGAACAATTCGGCTCGGTCACCGAGATGCTGACTCACCTTCCGTTAATGATGAGTGACGGCAAGATTGCTGGTCATGGCACCCCCGAAATCTACATCAATAGCAAGAAAGTGCGCAACAAGGCCGAACTCGACCGCTATCGTGCCGATGAAATCCTGTTGGCAGAGATCATCACCAATCCAGGCCCCGAATACGGTGCCGATGTGACTTCTGTCATCCGCCTGAAGACCGTGCGCAAGGTGGGAGATGGATGGAGTGGCAATTTCTCGGCAGCCTACCGCAGGAGCAAAGAAAACTATACCAACGTCAATGCTGCAATCAACTACCGCACCCATAGCGGCATGGATTTCTTTGCCCGTGGTTACTTGACCCAGAACAATACGAGGATTGATGCAACATCCCAGGATCAATTGCAGGCCTCCTCCACATGGGATTACCAGAAAGAACCCTCGTGGCTTTTCAAGGTGAAGTACTACTTTGCCGACCTTGGCTGGAACTGGGAAATTAATGAACACCATTCGGTGGGTCTTACCTATACAGCCTTCAATTACATCGGTAACAGTCTCACCCGTCGCGAGATGGACGAGCAGACATGGCGTGACGGCATCCTCGTTGATGGAGGCCACAGCATGACCAATACGGTAGATAAGCCACGCATGAGCCACACGCTGAATGCTTACTACGTTGGGAATGTCGGCAAGTGGAACATCGACTTCAGTGCAGATTTCTATCAGTCAGCCTCTCTTAAAGAGATGGAAGGCGGCACCGAGGGCTCGACCACCGTCAGTAGCCAAACCAACTCCAATGATCGTCTGTTGGCCGAGAAACTGATCCTCACGGCACCTGTTCCCAAGGGCGAATTGACCTTTGGCGAAGAGGCCTCCTCTGTCCATCCCACCCAGGACTTCGTTCAGAGCGGTTTCTCGGCAGATGGCCATGTTTGCCAGCAGACTTACATTTGGTCACTTTTTGCCAACTACGCCTTAAAACTGGGCAAATTTTCAATCAATGCTGGCCTGCGCTGGCAGAACGAGTATAACCAGTATGAAAGTAACGAGCAACATAATGCTGAAATGAGTCCTGATTATTCCGTACTGATTCCGCTCCTCTCGGTCACCTATACTACCGAAAATTGGCAGCATCGGTTGGCTTATAGATCTACCCGATTGAATCCGCACTACCAACTGTTATCCACCATGGTCAACTACCGCAGCAAGTATGAGTATGACACAGGTAATCCGTTTTTGAAGCCACAGACTAACCATTTCTTTACCTGGACTTCCACATGGAAGTGGATCTATGCCGAGGTCTTCTACGAGTACCACAAGAACAGTATACGTTCTTTCCAGACGGCCTATGACGACGTGAACCATCCCGGCGTTGTCATCATGGACTATCGCAATACGCCCAAGCAGGAGTATTATGGCATTGTGTTGAACTTTTCGCCCAAGATGGGCATCTGGCAGATGAACTATTCGGCAGAACTCTACTTTTGCAACGATGATGTTTATCCGTTAGGCATCACTCACAAGTGGAACGGGCTAATTACCCAGTTCTCGCTTGATAACACATTCACATTTCCCCATGATTGGATCCTGAATGTGAATGGACGCATCTTGCCTTACAACGAGTCTGGCCCTTGCAAGACCGAGGCCAGTGGAAGCCTCAACCTGCGTGTGGGTAAACAATTCCTGAAAGACAAGAGTCTGAATGTCGCCCTTGTTGCCAAGGATATCCTGCACACGCAATCAATGGAACGCATTGCCTATGGCGGCATCAACTTCCGCACCCAATACCACGAGTATAAAGATGCCCGCCTCGTTGGCATCGACCTCTCCTGGAAGTTCAATGCCACCAAGAGCCGCTACAAAGGCAGCCATGCCGGACAGAGCGAGCGCAACCGCCTCTAGTCAACGGCATGCAGGTAATGGAGTCAACATATCGCCCAATGCAATCCACCCTCTCACCAGCAACGGCAAGAGGGTGGAATATGGGCTGTTCATTTGCGCATCAATCTGATGTACCACTCTTATCAAGGCTTCATCTCGTTGAACATTGCAATGTCGCTGTCAAACAGATCGAGTATTTCAGTTATATGAGGATTGGAACGTTGAGCAATCAATGCAATATATTCACTTTGACCTTCTTCTCCGTTGACCTCTGCTGTTCGTATGATGTAGTGCTTCTGTTGTTCTGCACCATTAAACCATCTCAGGAAAAGCCTTGCACGTTGGGCTTGTTTCCCTCCTTCAGAACTGCAAAAGTAAAGAAGTATGTCAGGATTCTCTCTGAAAAACTCTTCAATGATGCAGATGATGGTCTTAGGTATCTTGGGATCATTAGGAGATTTGATATGACTGGGATTGGTGAGATTGAACCAGAATACCGAGAAGAATGGATTATCCTCTTGGTCAAAAGTTACGATATATTCTACATCATGATCAGTCCTAAAATGCAGGCGACCCGAAATATCTGCTACAGTATATGGCGACAGCAGATTAATGTTATTGATATTAAGGGAATTCATGACTTAATTCCACTCAATATCATAATAACCAGATTCTGCCGCTTCTTTTTTGCGGCGTTGACGTTCTGCGTACCATTCTTCGGCTTCTTTCTGCCGCCTTGCTTTGATTTCACGGCCGCGAGCCAGCAACGCAAGGAAGTCCTCACGTGTGAATTTCCTTATGGGTTCATTTCCGTCCATATCATCAAATTGTGTTTTGTGTTTTCTTTTTGCAAAATTAGTGCCAATAGATTGAAATGCCAAATTAAATTGGAAATTTCTAAAGATTGCCTAATATTTCATGTTAATCTCATAGAATATTATGATAATGAATCGTTTTAAACTCATATATCTTCTAATCGTTTTTTCTCTTGCAATACCTGTATATGCCCAGCGGGTGACGCGGTCGTTCAATGACGTGTCGATGAGCGAGGCGCTCAAGTGGCTCAATGAGCAGGGTGGGGAATATAGCATCAGTTTCCTGTATAACGACCTGGAGGATTTCAGGGTGACGACCAGTGTCAAGAACAAGTCGGTGCCCGATGCCATCCAGCAGTTGATAGAAATCAACCGCCTCTAATCAACGACATGCAGGTAATGGATTCAACATATCGCCCAATGCAATCCACCCTCTCACCAGCGACAGCGAGAGGGTGGAAGGTGGGTATTGCGATAGATGGCTTATTTACTCAATTCTTTTATAAAACTATCAATGTCGATCACATTGATTTTAGGGAAACTAATAGTTCGCAGTATATCATAATGATGATCTTGTGTGACGATGAAACGAGCATTGGACTTGAAGGCGCAATCCACAAATTTATCATCGTCTGGATCTTGATGGATCAGCTTCAGGTGAAAATAAACCTGGACTTGCAATGTATTGGGAAGGTTGAGGATGGCCGAAATGATGTTGCTTGCAATTCTTGGACCCATTTTCTGAGTCAAGATTTCCTCATACTCAGTGAGTATCTCATTGGAGTAGCACAACACATATTCACCACGGACAAGACTACGCCATACGGGATAGTATTGACTGCGGCGCGAGAGCGACATCAGCAAGCAGTTCGTGTCAAGGACTACATTCATTATTGGCGATATGGTGTACGCATGTGTTCGTGTTTCCACTCTTCCATGACCTCATCATTGAGAATGCCTTTGTCCCACAGGCGGTCGATTTCGTCTTCGGCACGTTTAGCAAAGTATTCTGCCAGCATACGACGAATGTCGTCCATCTCCTCCTGTGACTGCACGTGTGATACCAATTCCAGCATCTGCATCTGGAATGGAGAAAATGCTCCATTGGGTATGTTTATTCCTTCGGCCATAATTAAAACTATTATTCTTGTCGCAAAATTACAAACTATTTTGGTATCAACAAACATATTATCAATAAAATAAGAATGAAAAAGTTAATACTATATCTATTTCTGATGCTCGTTGTGGCTACCCCGTTACATGGGCAGCGGGTGACGCGGTCGTTCAATGACGTGTCGATGAGCGAGGCGCTCAAGTGGCTCAATGAGCAGGGCGGGGAATACAACATCAGTTTCCTTTATAACGATCTGGAGGACTTCAGGGTGACGACCAGTGTCAAGAACAAGTCGGTGCCCGATGCCATCCAGCAGTTGATCGGTTTCTATCCCATCAAGATGACCGTGCAGGGCAAGGACATCGCCGTCGAATGCCCGCAAAAGACCTCCACGCGCTGCAAGGGCACCGTCATTGACGAGACAGGCCATCCCTTACCCTATGCAACCATTGCTCTTCTTAACCCTGCCGACTCAACGCTGCTCACGGGAGGCGTCAGTAATGAGAGCGGTCGCTTTGTGATTCCTACTGAGGCCTACCGTGTCATCGTATAGTGCAGTTTTGTCGGCTATCGCACCTACTATCGTCATTGCGAAGCAGGCGATGTAGGGACTATCCAGATGCGACCTGCTGAGTATATCATCAACGGTGTAACAGTAGAGGGTACCCGTATCATGAACTATGTGGATAAGTCAGTCCACACCTTTACTATTGAGCAAATAAGGCAAGCCCGTAATGTCCGTGACCTGCTGGAGCACGTTGAAGACTTGAAGATCGATCCGGTGAGCAATAAGATTCAGCGCATGGACGGCGGCAGCGTGAAGATACTCATCAATGGCCTGGCAGCCTCAGACATTGACCTGAAGGGCATTCCTGCCAATAAAATCTCAAAGGTAGAATATTACAACATTCCTCCTGCCCGCTATGCCGATGCCGGCACACTCATCAACGTGATTACCAAGCGGATGGAGACGGGCATCAATGCAGGCATCGAGGCGAGGACAGCATTCACGACGGGTTTTACAGACGATGAGGCCTACCTGAACCTGACTTCGGGCAACCATCAGCTTTCACTCTCTTATTCGTTCAGCTTGCGCAACTATACGAAGCGCTTTGGCGAACGGACTTACGACTATACACTGCAAAGGTACCTTACCGACGGCGCAGCACCCGCATCTCCTGTTCATTACAACTATCAAAAAAAGACCCACGACAAATTCGGCTATACTTTGAACGATCCCGTCATTAAGTACACCTACAACAAATCTGACGACATAGCGGTACAGATAGTGGCAACACCTCATTTCAATCATAGCCATAGCGATGGACAGAGTGATATCCAAAACACATCAACACTTAACCCCACCGTTGCAGGGAAAGGTGAATTTGGCAGTCGCATGAGCACATTTGGTCCAGAGCTGAACGTATATGTCCAGAAAACACTGCCGAAGAATCAGGAACTGTCGATCGACCTCGTGGGCACCTATTATCACAACAACAGCAAGAACTGGGCTGAGGAGACGGCAGTCAGCGACGGTGAGGTATGGCTGTCAGACAACCAAGAGCAGCAGAACAACAAGTACTCCTTTATCGGAGAGCTGGCTTATACGAAGAAATGGGAAAAGAGCAACCTGAGCCTGGGCTATCGTGGATCGTTCGGACGCTCGAACGCCACCATCAGCAACGTGCTCTCAGATTATAAGGACTATGAATACTCGTCAGCCAGTTATCAGCACTATATGTATGCCGAGTATAGTGGTAATCTCGGCAAACTGATGTACCGTATTGGTGCCGGAGCCACACAAGTGACCCAAGACAATACTGATGCCCACGACTCTCACTGGCTCTTCACACCAAAACTCATCCTGAGTACAAATCTATCAAAGACGATGAGCCTACAATGGATTACCTCGTCACAATCGAACACACCACCCATCTCACAACTCAGCAACAATGCCAGCCTTGTCATTCCTGGTGTGCTGAGCATTGGCAACCCGTATCTGAAGAGTTATAACACCTATCGGTCGGAACTTATCCACAAGTGGAACCTCGGCTGGCTTCAGACCCAAGTTGGACTATACTATTCATATTCCGATTCTCCCATCAACCGCTACTATACACAGCAAGAGATTAACGGCCTGCAATTTATTGTGGGCACAAACGAAAATGCCAACTATAGCAGTGATCTGGGTGGGTCATACCTGTTGGTCGTTAGCCCCTTTAAGAGTCAGGTGCTGACGGTTGCCATTCAGGGCTACGTCTCTCGTCAAACGGTCAGTAGCCCCATTATTGGACACTACCATCACACGTGGGCACCGCTCTACTATGCCATTCAGTTCCGGAAGGGCAACTGGGGTGCCTCCTATGTAGGGAACATCGTGTCAAAACGCCTTGACGGATCGACACTGGATGCCGGAGAGAATCAGTCTTACTTGCAGGTTTACTGGCAAAAGAAGGGTTTGCGCATCTTTGCCGCTGACTATTGGCTCTTCACCCGCTCCCGTTATTCAGGCTACAGCTTGCCGACCAGCATTCTGCAAAGTACCTATAAAACCTGGATTGACGACAACAAGTCGATGTTTGTCCTCGGTTTCAGTTACGACTTCTCTACAGGAAAGAATATTAAGATAGATCGTAAACTGCGAAATAAGGACTCTGACACAGGCAGTTTCTAATCATTACTGTCCGGTAAAATTTGTGCGTTCCCCGTCAATGTATTGTAAATTAGGTGATTAGCTGTAGCTCTCCAAAATGGGGCTTGGTTTTGCCTCGAAAGAGGCTGATCGGGTCGATGACCCGATTTCAATGGAAAACACCATGCGAGTGGGTCGAAGGCCCGAAGCTTGGTGGACAACTGATGACTATGGGGTGCGTCGAAGACGAACTTCCACGTAGTTCAAACGACGGTCAATCACAAAGTTCCTCTTCGAGGCACTTATGGCATTCAGCTCTATGACCAAGCTGCAAACCTCTGCGAGGTTCTTGCATGGTCTTTTTCATAGAAATCGGTTCTTCGAACCGCTGACATCTTCGAAGTCTTTCCCGGACACCATTAGTTTCTAATATATACTTGTAATCTATTTATGTGACATTATACTTTCAATATTCGTCAAATAGTAAAGCACAACAGATATTAAATTCCAAATCAATTTGATAAGAATGACGGTCGCGGGTGGATGCACCTGCGACCGTCAAAAAAATGAGTTTCTTTCTCTGACTTTAGTGATAACTAGGCTTATGGCCTGTAGATCTTTTGGCCGTTCTGGATGATGATGCCCCTGGTCTCGCTCGTGGCAGGAACGCCGGTGATGGTGTAAGCCCTTGAGGTGCCGACGGGTGCGACGATTGTGTTCTCTTTCACATGGCTTGCGCCGCCAGTCTGCTCCTTGAACTCCTGCTGGGCTTTTGCCAGCTGCTCGCGGAAGCGCTCATTGCCTTGCAGTTTTGCATAAAGCACTGACGCTGCCAGTCGTCCGGCATCCACGTCGCTCTGCCAGTGGTATCCGGCAATGACGCGACTCTGGCCATACTCATAGCCGCGAGCCAGCAGTTCTTCGGCAACGGCAGGGTTGATGTCCGATAACAACAGGGCCATCGTCCAGCCCAGAACGGTGTGTCCCGAGGGGTACGAGCCGTTGGTGCGGTGAGACTCCTCTTGTTCGGGCACGAGGGTCGGCTGATTGTAGTACACAAAGGGGCGAGTGCGTTTATAGAACTTTTTTGCGCGGTCGCTGATGCTGTCGCACGTGGCGCCAACGTCCTGCATGAGGGTGTATAACTCGGGCGTACCTTCCTTGGTGATTTCGAGGCCCAAGATGGGGCAGTACTCCTGAATGATAGTTTGCATACCATAATCAGCGTCACGAATGGCCATCGCGGTGCGTTCAGGGTCTTGGCGTTGACGAATGCCCCACAGGTACTGGGTCTCATCGGCAACAAAGCGCGCCGTTTCAAAATCAGGAGGTGCCGGCAGGAAGTTTGTCATGTCAGGCAACTCCGCCTGGGTGAAATAGGCATGTCCGTTTTTCTCGTCTTGGGCTGCAAAGACCGTCATCGTGCCACACAAAACAAAGATGGCGGAGGCTAATAAAAACTTGTTGATTCTGTTCATAACAATAAAGATGATTTGTTAGTGTTGATAATAAAAAATATAATGCTAATCAGTTATTGCCCGTCTTAATCCAAAGGAAACTATTGGTAAGATGCTGATGCCGCCGTTGCATTGCATACTTCAGCTGGCATTTTAATCAATGAGGGTGGGCTATTAATGAATGATAGCACACCCTCATCATGAGGTTTTTTCTCTGGGTGTTAAAATGATTGTAGTTTTTAGTTGTCAGTTGTCAGTTGTCAGTTTTTAGTTGTCAGTTGTCAGTTGGCGGATGCCAATTCCTAATTCCTGATTCCTAATTCCTAACTCCTAACTCACTTGATGATTCCCATCTGCTTGCCGATCTTGATGAAGGCGTTGATGCACTTGTCGAGGTGCTCACGCTCGTGACCAGCCGAAACCTGCACGCGGATGCGAGCCTGGCCCTTGGGCACAACGGGATAGTAGAAACCGGTAACGTAGATGCCTTCCTTCTGCAACTCGGCAGCGAAGTCCTGTGACAGCTTGGCATCATAGAGCATCACGGCGCAGATAGCGCTCTGAGTCGGCTTGATGTCAAAGCCTGCAGCCAGCATCTTGTCGCGGAAGTAGTTCACGTTATCGACCAGCTTGTCGTGCAGGGCATTGCTCTCCTTGAGCATCTTGAACATCTCGATGCTGGCACCCACGATGCCGGGAGCGATGCTGTTGCTGAACAAGTAGGGACGTGAGCGCTGACGCAGCATGTCGATAATCTCCTTGCGGCCAGTGGTGAAACCGCCCATAGCGCCGCCGAATGCCTTACCCAGCGTACCGGTGAAGACATCGATGCGGCCATAGATGTTGTACTGCTCGGCTACACCGTGGCCAGTGGGGCCAACGACACCTGCCGAGTGCGACTCATCGACCATCACCATAGCGTCATATTTCTCAGCCAGGTCACAGATCTTGTCCATGGGAGCTACGTTGCCGTCCATCGAGAACACACCGTCGGTGGCAATGATGCGGAAGCGCTGCTCCTGAGCCTGCTTCAGACACTCCTCAAGCTCGGCCATGTCGGCGTTGGCATAGCGGTAGCGTTTAGCCTTGCACAGGCGCACACCGTCGATGATCGAAGCGTGGTTCAACGAGTCGCTGATGATAGCATCCTCGTCGGTCAACAGGGCCTCGAACAGACCACCGTTAGCGTCAAAGCATGAGCCGTAGAGGATGGCATCCTCGGTGTGGAAATAGTCGGCGATAGCGGCCTCAAGTTCCTTGTGGATATCGCTGGTACCGCAGATGAAGCGAACCGACGACATGCCGTAGCCGTGGTGAGACATGGTCTCGGTAGCGGCCTTGATCAGGCGGCTGTTGTCGCTCAGACCCAGATAGTTGTTGGCACAGAAGTTCAGCACCTCGTCATTGGGCTGCACCTTGATGTCGGCGCGCTGCGGCGTGGTGATGATACGTTCGTTCTTGTACAAACCGGCAGCCTGGATGTCGGCGAGCTCCTTCTGGAGATGTTCCTGAAATTTTCCAAACATGATAATACAATTATTTAAAGGTTTGACATTAATGTTAGGTTCTTATTTATGACCACAAAGGTAGTATTTTTTTAGTTAACAATGAACAGTTAACAGTGAATAGTTTTATCATTCAGGCTTAATCATTATCGGCACTTGCGAGCACACGGCCAGGGCGCGCGGGCGGGTTGGCCGCAGGGTGTTCCTGGTCTTGTGCGATGCTGGCTTCCTGCTGGCCGTGGTTGCGGCGCTTGCGGTGGTACCAGCGGCCGTTATCGGTGGTCTCGGCGTCTTCCTCGATAGCGGTTTCTGAGGCCTTGCTGCCGTCCATCCGCTTGCCGCCATCCAGGGCATAAAGTTCGTATTGCTCGATAATGTTGATGAGTTTGGTGGGATAATTCTCGTCCTCGGCATAGCCGCAGTCCCTGAGCCCTTGGGCCCAGCTGCGGTAATCGGTCACGTCAAACTCATAGAGGATACTGTAACGTGGCCCCTTGAGGAACTTGGCATGATCAAGGAATGAGTCCTCGGGTGCGCCATACTTGCGGTAGCCCACCTGCTTGAGGGAGTCGCAGGCACCATAGACCTCACCCTTCCAGTGATAGGCCTTGATGCCGAAGTGGTTATTTGCCTCCTTGGCCATTTTGCTCTGGCCCACGTAGCTCTCGAGCAACCCCTGTGCCAGGGTGATGCTGGCGGGAATGCCGTATTCACGCTCGGACTGGAGCGCCACATGCTTGTAGCGCTCGATATAGTCAAGATATCGTTGATGTTTGGTCTGTGCTGATGCTGAAATGGCCGAAAATGCCATAAAAATCAAGCAAAAAAGCGATATTTGCTTGTTTATCGAGAAAAAATCTTTAATTTTGCGTTCCAAGTTAAAACTCATAATTTTTCTATGACCGAAAAAAAAATCACCACAAAGGTAAGGGTTTATTCTTATAATGAACTAACCGAAGAGCAAAAAAAATTAGTGGACATGGCTAGAGAGGCCACTTCACACTCCTATTCCCCCTATAGTCACTTCAAGGTGGGAGCGGCATTGATGCTGGATAATGGCGAGGTGTTTATCGGTGCTAATCAGGAAAATGCGGCATTTGCAGGCATCTGTGGAGAGCGCTCGGCACTCTATGCCGCAGGGGCCAAGTATCCCGGCGTGCCTGTCAAGTCGGTCGCCATCACTTCCTATACCCGCGAAGAGTTTGTCGAGGAACCCACCGCACCCTGTGGCGTGTGCCGACAGGCTTTCCTGGAGTTTGAGAAGAATGGTCATCCCATCGAGCTTATCTTGGCTGGAAAAGAGAAGATTTATATACTCGACAGCTTCAGCGACACCATGCCGCTGTCCTTTACCGAATTTTGACATTTCGATGCCTGTTCAAGCAACTACTATTAGTTTGATAGATAATGAAAAGCAAATTTGAAAAGAAATTGATTGGGTCATTGTCGCTTGCCGACGTGATCCATTTTGTGATAGCTGTACTGGCCTTTGCCTTTATCTCATGGATTTATTTTTATCCCAATGACGTGAACGGTGACGTGCTGCAGCAGAATGATGTCATGCAGGGTATTGCCAACTCTCATGAGACCAACCTGGTTGAGACACAGACCGGCGAGAAGCCATTGTGGACCGATGCCCTCTTCGGCGGCATGCCCACGTTCCAGATCGCGCCCTCCTACAAGGGCACGACCTATCTGACTCCGGCCTCGGCACTCTACCGCCTGTATTTCCCCACGCCGGTGAGCTGGCTGTTCGTCCTGATGCTGGGCTTCTTCCTGTTGATGCTGGCGTTCAAGGTCAAGTGGTACTATGCCGTGCTGGGAGCCATCGGCTATGCTTTCTCGAGCTACTTTTTCATCCTCATGGGTGCCGGCCACATCTGGAAACTGATGGTGCTCGCCTATATCCCGCCCACGATGGCCGGTATCGTGTGGTGCTACCGCGGTAAGTACTTGAGTGGTATGGCACTGGCTGCGTTCTTCGCTGCCTTGCAGCTGGCCAGTAACCATGTGCAGATGACCTATTACTCGATGTTTATCATCGTGGCCCTGGTCATTGCCTTCCTGGTCAAGGCCATTATCGACAAGCAGGTGGGGCGCTGGTGCATCGCCACTGGTGCTCTGGCCGTTGCCGCTGGGCTGGCCTTGCTGGCCAACTCGCCTAACCTCTACTTGACCTATCAGTACTCCAAGGAGACCATGCGCGGCGGCCACAGTGAACTCACCACCAAGGGCGAGGATGCCGTTAGCGCCAACCCCTCCAAGGGTGGTCTGGACAAGGATTACATCACCCAGTGGAGCTATGGCAAGGACGAGACTCTCACCCTGTTGATCCCTAATGTCAAGGGTGGTGCCACCATCAAGCCCGAGCATGGCGATAACCGGGTGCTGGTGCTGAACGAGACCCCGAAGGCCGAAAAACTGGCCAACACGGGCCAGATGAACCAGCAGGATGTCCAGATTCTGAGTCAGTTCCCGCAATACTTCGGTGACCAGCCGATGACCAATGGCCCCGTCTATGTCGGCGCGCTCATCTGCGCTCTGTTCCTGCTGGGCTGCTTCATTGTCAAGGGCCCGGTGAAGTGGGCGTTACTCATCGTCACCATCATCAGCATCCTGCTCTCGTGGGGACACAACATGATGTGGCTCACCGACTGGATGATTGACCATTGCCCCATGTATAACAAGTTCCGCACGGTGGCCTCCATACTTGTCATTGCCGAGATTACGATGCCCATTCTGGCTGTGCTGGGCTTGCGCGAACTGTTCAAGGATGCCGATGGCTGGCGCCGTTACCGCTTGCCGTTGATTATTTCCTTCGGCCTTTGCGCGTTCATCTGCCTGTTGCTGGCGGTGTTCCCTGGCATGTTCGGTCACTTCTCTGCTCAAGAGAACGAGCAGCTTGTTGCTACCGGTCAGATACAGCAATTCCCCAGTGTGGATGCCGCTATCGCAACCGTGCGAGGTGCTCTGGTGAGTGGTGATGCATGGCGCAGCCTGCTGATCATTGTGCTGGGCTTTGCCGTGATTTTTGCTTATCTCAAGGGCAAACTCAACGAGATGGCCGCCACCCTCATTGTGGCTAGTATCGTGCTGGTGGACATGTATGCCATCAACAAGCGCTATATCGACTCCGAGACTTTTACCTCACGTTATGAAGTGGGTGAGCAGACCTTCACACCGCGTCCTGCCGACCAGCAGATCATGCAAGACAAGGATTTGAACTACCGTGTGATGGATGTGCAGCACTTCGGTGAAGCCATGCCCAGCTATTTCCACAAGACCATCGGCGGATATCATGCTGCCAAGTTGACCCGGTACAACGATTTGATCAACAACCAGATCGCAAAGAATAATATCCAGGTGCTCAATATGCTCAACACGCGTTATGTCATTGTCGATGACCAGACCGTTCAACGCAATCCCGATGCACTGGGCAACGCCTGGTTTGTCGATTCGTTGACCTATGTCAAGACTGCCGACGAGGAGATGGCCTTCATGGATGACTTCAATCCCGCCGTGAGTGCAGTGGCCGATGTCAAGTTCCAGCAGCAGTTGGGCCAGGCCCGTGCCGTGCAGCCTGGAGATACCATCTATGAGACTTCCTATGCCCCCGATCACCTGACCTACAAGAGCCACAGCGCCGCTGGCGGCCTGGCGGTCTTCAGCGAGATTTACTTCCCCTGGGGCTGGAAGGTGACGGTCGATGGCAAGCCCGTCGAGATGGGCCGTGTGAACTATGTGCTGCGTGCCCTGCAGTTGCCTGCTGGTGACCATGAGATTGACTTCAAGTTTGATCCCGACTCGGTGAACAAGACCCAGACGTGGGCCAGCATCGCTGTCATTGCCATCTACGTGTTGCTCTTGTTGGCATTGAATTACGCTTTGTTTGGCGACAAGCTGTTCAAGAAGCAAGAGGAGAAGGCTGCGGTCGATAACGATTAAGGGCGATACACTTGACCCGATTAAAACGATATCTGACTGCCTGGAGCCGCCACCACCGTAGTGGCGGCTTCGGCATTCATTCCCCCTTTGCCTACCAGTTTGTGCGCCACGTGTGGCGGCAGCCGTTGCCCTACTATGCCTATGAGGGGCTCCATCAGCTCATCGCTACCGTCAAGGGCGGCACTTCACGAGCTCAGCGCCGTGAACTGGATCTTATTGACGGGAAGGAAGCAAGGCTGTTGTTCAGGGTGACCAACTTTTTCAATCCTGACCGCTTGCTGCAGGTGGGAGCCGCCACGGGTATAGAGAGTGTGGCGATGCTCGAGGTGAATCGGGCAAGCCGCCTCTACCTCTATGACCCGCGGCTGGAGATGAAACCGCTCGCCGTGCGTGTGCTGCAATCTCAGCTGGATAGGGTAGAGTGCTATGACGACATGATGGTGGCGGCAAGTGAGTTTCTTGACGGAGCGTCAACCGATGAACCGTCGGCTGTGGCCTTGATCAACGTGCCAGTCGATGAAGCTGTGCTTGAGCGCCTGCTGGCTGCCCACGTCGTGCTCGTGATGCGCAATCTGAGCAGAGACGAGTCGATGCGGCGGCTGTTCGAGATGTGCAGTGAATACATGTCCATGGGGCAAACCTACACTAACGGCAAAATCGCCCTGTTGTTACCCAACCCCAAGTTGCAGCGGGAAGATTTCTCGCTGTGGCTGTAGCCGTTTCAGCGACCCGTTAAGGAGATATAACAAAACCGCTTGAGCCACACATCGGAGGCACAAGCGGTTTTCTGTATCGTAGGATAAATATCCTGCTTAGGAATTACCTGCTAGCGGGACGGGGCATCTGAGGACGCATGGGCTGCTCGCTCTTCTCCTGAACACCCAGGGTCTCGATGTCAAAAATCAGGGTCTCGTTGGGCTCGATGCCGCGGTTACCCTGGGGACCGTAAGCCAGCTCACCGGGGATGACAACGGTCACCTTGCTGCCGGGCTTCATCAGCTGGATCATCTCGGCGAAGCCGGGGATGACTTGCTTGAGGTTGAAGGGCACAGGGTTCTCACCGCTCTTGTCAAACTCCTCACCATTGAGGTGACGACCAACGTAGTTCACCTTAACGACATCGCTGTCAGCGAAGTTCTTGCCCTCACCAGCATTGATCACCTTGTAGGCGATACCGCTCTTGGTAAAGGTGTAGCTCTTGTCGCCCTTGAGCTTTGCCATATATTCCTCACCGGCCTTCTTGTTGGCGATGGCCTTGGGGGACTGCTCCATAGCCTTGTTCAGCAGAGGCTCAATCTTGCTCTGCATGGCCATCAT
Organism: Muribaculaceae bacterium; assembly: GCA_017453505.1. GTDB lineage: Bacteria > Bacteroidota > Bacteroidia > Bacteroidales > Muribaculaceae > Sodaliphilus. The sequence goes on along the minus strand of JAFTEU010000032.1, from coordinate 9,501 downwards.
CTCTTCCTGTCCCATGGGGGTGGTCTTCATGATGGCATCGCGCAGGTGCTTCATGAAGAGGCTCTTGTTGATGGGCATACCGCACTGCTGCTCGATGCCCTGATAAAGTTGTGCAATCTGCATACCCATCTGCAGACCAGCCATGAAGTTCTTGCTGGTGTCGGCATTAGCGATATACTCCATACCCTTGAGGGCCTCCTCCATGTTGATGGTGGAATCCATGCCGCGCAACTGCTGGCCCATACCGGCACCATACAGGTCACCAAATGCCATGCTCAGCGAATCCATAGCCTCGCTGCTGGCACCTGACTTGCTATTGCAGCCTACAAAACCTGCGGTCAACAGACCGGCAACTGCAATTGCTAAAATCTTCTTCATAATAATAAAACTGTTTAAATGATTTTTGAATGTTGTTATATAAAATGTTTTTACTGTTTCTCAACCTTAATCAACTTGACATCAAAGATGAGCGTTGAGTTCGGCAGAATCTGTCCGCCGGGAGCGCCTTCAGCTCCATAGGCAAGTTCGCTGGGAATGAATAGGCGGTACTCTGAGCCTTCGCTCATGAGTTGCAGACCCTCGGTCCAGCCGGCAATGACTCTATTCAGGGGGAAGGTGGCGGGCTCACCGCGCTCCTCGCTGCTGTCAAACACCGTGCCGTCAATCAGCTTGCCAGTATAGTGAACCGTCACTTTGTCGGTGGAATCGGGCTTGGCACCTGTTCCCTCTTTCAGCACCATGTACTGCAGACCGCTCTCGGTCTGGATGACACTGTCGTTCTTGGCGTTCTGCTCGAGGAATTCGCGTCCCAGGGTCAGGTTATCCTTGATCTCGTCATCGCCGGTGACAACCTGCTCGGTGTTGGCCGTGCTCTCATTGCTCGTCTCGCTGTTGTTGCCACAGCTGGTCATGCCTGTGAGAAGCATGGCCGCCGTTGCCATAAACAATACCTTTTTCATCGTGTCAATGTAAAAGTTAGAAAATATATCTTGTGGGATGAATACTCGCCTTTACTTCTTCTCGACCTTGATGAGCTGGACATCAAAGATGAGCGTTGAGTTGGGCTGGATGGGACCCGTGCCGTGGGGGCCGTAGGCCAGGTTGCTGGGGATGAACAGCCTGTAGGCTGCACCCTCACGCATCAATTGCAGACCTTCTACCCAACCGGGGATGACCTGTCCGACAGCAAAGGTGGCGGGTTCGCCGCGCTCCACGCTGCTGTCAAACACGGTGCCGTCAATTAGCTTGCCGGTATAGTGAACGGTAACCACGTCGTTAGGGCCAGGCTGAAGGCCGTCGCCCTCTTTCACAACCTGATACTGCAGGCCGCTAGCGGTCACCTTGACGCCCTCGGCGTTCTTGTTCTGCTCAAGGAACTCACGACCCAGGCGCTCGTTCTGCTCTGCGCCCTCTTTCTCGAGGTTGGTAAAGAATTCGGTGACAATCTGCTTGGCCTCGTCAAAGGTCATCTTCTGCTCAGCGCCTTCAAAGATGGCTCTCAAACCATCGGCAAAATCGTTGATATCCAGTTTCTTGATACCCGAACCGATGAAGTTTCCACCCATGCTCAGGCCTAATGCGTAACTCAGTTTATCCATTGAATAGTTATCTATATTTTAAAAAAACGGTGCAAAGATAGTGATTTATGTGATTGGGTGTACATTTTTAGAAAATTTTTACTATTTTTGCTATCACATTATTAATCGAATCTCTACAATCACAACTTAATCAGGACAAATGACTATGAGCAAGAAGAAATTAGTGATCTCGTCGGGTGCCGGCATCAGCGCCGAGAGTGGTATCAAGACCTTCCGTGACGCTGATGGCCTGTGGGAGAATTACCCCGTGATGGATGTGGCAAGTCATGAAGGATTCCTGCGCAATCCGTCGCTCATCCACAAGTTCTACAATGAGCGTCGCCTGCAATTGCAGGATGCGCAGCCCAATGCCGCCCACCTGGGCCTCGTGGATCTTGAGAAGGACTTTGACGTGCGTGTCATCACCCAGAATGTGGATGACCTGCATGAGCGTGCGGGCAGCAGCAGTGTGCTACACCTGCACGGCGAGTTGATGAAGGTGCGCTCATTGCGCCGTGAGGACCGATTGTACACTTTGCCATGCGACGAGTTGACCGACAAGGGCTTGGAAACCAGTGTGGACACGCGTGACCCCTATGATGACCCGGTGCGTCCTCACATCGTGTTCTTTGGCGAGGCGGTGCCCAACATGGAGGCTGCGGCTCAGCTGGCGCATGATGCCGACATCTTTGTCGTCATTGGCACCTCGCTGGTTGTCTATCCTGCTGCGGCACTCATCCAGTATGTCAGGCGCGGTGTGCCCATCTACTACATTGACCCCAAGCCAGCTTCAGTGCCCGACTGGGTAACCGTCATTCAGAAACCTGCTACCCAGGGCGTTGCCGAACTGATTGACATTCTGCGCGGCTAACCCCGTGCGTGGCGACTGATGAATCCGATAGCTACACGGCTGCTCAACCAGCAGCTCATCAGCCCTCAATACAGCGACCCTGCCGATGTGGTCCGTTACATGGGTGCCATCCAGGCCCAGGAGTATCGCATGATGCGCTGGGCCGTGGCGATGCGCACTCGCAAGCCGTCTTCCCGGGCTTTCAAGCAGGCCTTTGACAGCGGGCAGATCGTCAGACTGCACCTGATGCGTGGCACCTGGCAACTGGTGGCGGCCCAGGACTACTGGCTCTTGCTCCAATTGTGTGCCCCAAAGGCGATTGCCGTGATACATGGCTGGATGCGCAGTAACCACGTCGCCATCGGCGAGGAAGAGTTGGCGCGTGTCCGCGAAGTCCTTGTCCAGACTGCTGCCGACAAGGGCAGTGCCGTCAAGGAGGATTTCGTTCAAGCCTTGAAGGATAAAGGTGTTGTCATGGATGAACACCGCTTGTCCTATCACCTGCGCATGGCCGAACTGTCGGGCATCCTGTGCAGTGGTGAATTGCTGCCCATGAAGGCCACCTATTCACTCGTGAGCCAAAAGGTAGGCTCTCGCGTTGTGGTTGACCATGACGAGGCCTTGCTGACCCTGACCCGCAAGTATTTCCAGAGCCGGCAGCCCGCGACACTCGAGGACTTCGTGTGGTGGTCGGGGCTCAACATCGGCGACTGCCGCCGCGGCATTGCCCTCATGGGCAACGCGATTCATCAGGAGAAATGGCAAGGGCGTGACTGGTATGTGACCGACGACGTGCGCACGCGCGGCATGCGCAGGGGACGTTATCTGCTGATTCCCCCGTATGACGAGTACCTCATCAGTTACAAGAGCCGTGACATCGTGCTCTCGCCCGACCATCGCCACAGGGCGCACAACAGCACCGGCATCTTCCAGCCCGTGATAGCCCGTGACGGTGTCATCTGTGGCAACTGGACCCCGTTTAAGGATAATCTGCAAGCCGACTTCTTCCTGGGCGACTATGGAGCCGGGGTGCGGGATGAGTGGTCACGATACAAGAACTTTCAAGCCAAGTGATACAGGACCGGAACACACTTTACCCCTCAAGACGCCTCCTTGCTTTCCACTACTGATATAAGTGATTATGGCTTTGCACGCGCAACTTTTTGAGGCGTGTGTGCGTCTATCTAATGTCGGGATGTGCATTTTGTCGCATCGTGCGTGTAACTTTTTAGCGACCAGTGCGACTAATGTAGAGAACGAATGATTTTCAACAATGGAGACAAAGAACCTAGAGAATGATTTCCTGGAACTGATTGCTGGGCAGAAGCGCACCATCTACAAGGTGTGTTATGTCTATGCCAAAGATCAGGATGACTTGAACGACCTATTCCAAGAGGTGGTGCTTAACCTGTGGAAAGGATTTCCGCGTTATCGCGGGGATAGCAAACTCTCGACATGGGTTTACCGCATCGCCATGAATACCTGTATCACCTTCCTGCGTCGATCTGGCACCCGCCCCTCCACCGTCCCTATCACAGCCGATGTGGCGGGGAGTTTGATCGATGAAGAAGGCAAAACAGGTCAACTGCGGCAACTGTATCGTCTCATCAACCAACTGGGAAAATTGGAACGCGCGCTGATTCTCCTCTGGCTTGAAGAGCGCAGTTACCAGGAAATGGCCGATATCTTGGGCCTCTCCAGGGGCAATGTCGCCGTGAAACTCACTCGTGTCAAGGAGAAACTTAAAAAAATGTCTAACAGTTAAAAAAAACATCTCGATATGGAACTTGACGAATTAAAAGCCAGTTGGAGCACGCTTGACAACCGCTTGAGTGATAGTGAGGTTGTCAGCCTGCGCGCCGTGCGGGAAATGATTACCCGTAAGACCCGCTCGGCATTTGACGGCGTGTGCAGGCACAACTACTTCAACCTGGTCGTGTGCATCGTCCTCATTATTGGGATATTCCCCTATGTGTACATGAATACGCCCATCAGGATGTTTTCATTTGTGGTTGTCGAGGCTGCTATGGTGATAGGTCTCATTCCCCAGATCATGAAATTATCCCTGTTGTTGCGGTTCAATCTTGAGGGTAAATGTTGCAACGAGCTCATGGGCTTGGTGTTACGCTACAAGAAGATTTGCCATCAAGAGGTGATTTGGGGCATTGGCGAGGTTGCATTTGCCATGATTGTTTTTTACATCTCGGAACTTGCCTTTAATGATCAGGTGAATTATCAGTTGGGCATGAAGATGTTACTGCCATTAGGACTATCGGTGCTGACTTTTGGCCTCGGTTATATACTGGCGCTGTGGGTGCGTCGTCACCATACCCATCAATTGCTGGAGATTGAACAGGGATTAGAAGAGTTAAAGGAATTTGAAAACCAATAAAGTGAAAGATGCAATATTTATTACTTTGTGTGCAAAAAGGTGAACCGCTAAAATGCCGAGAGCATGTATCGTGACCAGGACCCCAAGGATGACATCCAGCTTGTCCCTGTTGGTTACGTCAGCGCAAGCCAGCATTGCGAAGCGACAACCGCCCCCGATGTGTTCTAGGCAAAACCTTAACCTCAATTTAATGCGCTATGACAATCAGATTAGAACAATCCAATGATTACCGTGAGGTGGAAAACCTCACCCGCGAGGCCTTTTGGAATGTGTATCGGCCGGGATGTGCTGAACACTTTGTTCTCAATCAGTACAGGAATAATCCTGACTTCATACCCGAGCTTGACTGGGTGATGGAGCAGGACGGACGCATCATTGGCCATGTGATGTTCTCGAGGGCAGAACTCGTCCTTGACGATGGCACGCATCTCCCGTCTTGGACCTTTGGCCCCATCAGCATCCTCCCCGACCTCAAGCGTCAGGGCTTTGGCTTGAAATTGCTGAATTTTGCGTTGGCGAAGGCCCGTGAACTGGGTATCGGCTTCTTGTGCATGGAGGGAAATATCAATTTCTACCGCCATGCGGGCTTTGACTTGGCCAGCAAGTTTGGCATCCATTATCATACCGAACCGCGCGATGCAGTGGTGCCCTATTTCCTTGCCCAGGAACTCATCCCCGGGTGGCTACATGATAACGGAGTGACCGAGGCTACCTACCAGCCGCCTCGGGGCTACTTTGTTGCCGATGAGCACCCCGATGCCTTTGAAGCCTACGAGGCGACATTTCCCGAGATGGAAAAAGCCTTCAACGACGGCCAGTTACCCCAATTCTGCCAGAGTTGCGGCATGCCTTTGGCACACGTCGAGGATTTTAGCACCAATGCCGACGGCAGTACCAATTTTGACTATTGCCGTTACTGTTATCATGAGGGCGCTTTTCTTCAAGACCTCACAATGGACGGGATGATAGATCATTGCGCCCAGTTTGTTGACCATTTCAATGAGAACACCGGCCAAAACCTCACGCCCGAGGAATATAAAGAGGTGCTGCGCCAGTATTTTCCCGGTCTCAAGCGTTGGCGGTAAAAACAAGCAATTGAAAGTGAGTTTTGATGAAAACCGAAGTCAATCCCAGCGAGACCAGTCGGGCCTATGCCTTCGACATGTGGATAAAGGCACCGATGCCCATGGTGACTCTGCTCAAGACGCTTGACGTGTCACGATTGGTGAAAACCAGTCGCAAGCATGGATTAAAGTTCAACATGCTCATGTGTTGGTGCATCGGCAAGGCCGCAAGCGGGATCAAAGAGTTTTATTTGTTGCCCGTTGATGGCAAACTGATGCAATATAACACGCTTGCAGTGAATACCATCGTCATCAATAGTCAAGGTGAAGTCAGTTCATGCGACATCCCGTTCTCACATGACTTGCAGGAGTTCAATCACAATTATCAGTGCCTGACACGTCAGGTGGCCGAGAGCTGCATCAATCATGACCTGCCAGATAGCATGGTCATTGGCACTTCGGCCTTAGTAGATTGTGATATTGATGGGGCTATTGGGATGTATAGTGGCATCTTCAATAACCCTTTCCTGATATGGGGCAGGTACAAGAAGCACTGGATAAAAACGACGCTCAAGCTTTCCTTCCAGTTTCACCACACGCAGATGGATGGTGCGCACGCGGCTCGTTTCCTGAATGATTTACAGCAGACAATCAATTCGGTCATATAGTTAATGACCAATGCCTTTAAAAATAAACAAGGAACAGCTCTAATTGAAGTTGTCCCTTGTATTTATTGATGATGGATGAATATCAGTCCTTGAACTTGATGATGGTGTCCTCGCCGGCGCGGATGGTGACAATGTCTTGATAGAGCAGTCGCTCGTTCTGCTGGCGAATCATGACCTTGCGGGTGCCTTGCTGCGCACCATATTTCATGCCCTTGACTTCTCCGTCAACAACATGGGCCGTCGAGGCCAGGAATGTCTTGTCCAGTCCCGAAATATTGACCCACAGGTCGTCGTATTGCCGACCTGACTCGCTCACAAACACGAGGTAGCCGAAGGTGTCCCGGGTCTGGTATTCCTTGGCCAGCTTGTAGCTGTTGCCCGAGCAGGAACTCAGCAACAGGCACAGCAGGCAGCACAGGACATGGATGGACCGTTTCATCAGGTAGTTCTTGCTTACTTATTGATACCGAACTTGATGCGCAGCTTCTCGATCATATCCTGGGTCATGGCATCCAGGTCATACTCGGGCTTCCAGTCCCACTCGACACGGGCGCAGGTGTCGTCCAGCTTGTTAGGCCAGCTGTCGGCGATACCTTGACGCAACGGGTCAACCTGGTATTCCATTTCGAACTCAGGAATGTATTCCTTGATCTTCTGGTAGATGCACTCAGGATCAAAACTCATCGAGGCGATGTTGAACGAGTTGCGGTGCTCCAGACGGGTCGGGTCTGCCTCCATGATCTCGATGGCGGCACGCAGGGCATCGGGCATGTACATCATGTCCATCAAGGTGCCGGCAGCGATGGGGCAGATGAACTTCTTGCCTTGTACGGCGCTGTAATAGATATCCACGGCGTAGTCGGTGGTGCCACCGCCCGGAGGAGTGACATAGCTGATCAAGCCAGGGAAGCGCACCGAGCGGGTGTCCACGCCGAATTTGAGGGCGTAGTAGTTACTTAGCAACTCACCGGTGACCTTGGTCACGCCGTACATCGTGCGCGGTTGCTGGATGGTGTCCTGGGGAGTGCCGTCCTTGGGCGCATTGGGGCCGAACGAGCCGATGCTGCTGGGGGTGAACACGGCGCAGTGCTTCTCGCGTGACACCTCGAGCACGTTCATCAGGCCATCGATGCCGATGTGCCATGCCAGCTGGGGCTTGTTCTCGGCAACGGCGCTCAGCAGGGCAGCCAGGTTATAGATGGTGTCGATGTTGTACTTGTCCACCACGGCGCCAATCTGCTGGGCATTGGTGATGTCAACGATTTCCGAGGGACCGCTCTCCAGCAGTTCGCCCTTGGGCTCGGCACCAGGGATGTAACCAGCCACAACATTGCCACTGTAGATGCCTCTCAGTTTCATTGTCAGCTCGGAACCGATTTGTCCCGTCGAGCCGATGATCAAGATATTTTTCATTGTAGTATCTGTATAAAATTAAGTTCAGGTTTATGTCTCGTTAAATGTGGCACAAAAATACACCAATTCTCAATATTGTGCAACACTGACCCTGATTTTTTTTAAACCGCCTTGTGATTCATGGCTCGGCGGCACATTGTTATCAACTTGCATGAAGCCCTTAGATGGTGAATGGAGGATTTTTTGTACCTTTGTCGCCTGAATGAGATGCCTTCGTCACATACTCTTGTTAATCATCGCGCTGGTCTCGCTGTCGGCGCTAGGTCAGGACGTGCCTGCCGACACGGCCGCTGTGGCCGACACTACCGTGCACCTGAACAAGTTCCAGCAGTTCAAGGAGCGCATCCGTGACCGCGTCGAGAAGAAGATGAACGAGCCCTATGACACCATCCGTGACGGCGGCTACTGGTGGCGTGCGATGAAGCACGGTGTTGTGGACTTGACGGGCAAGACCATCAATTATCCCAAGTTCCTGCGCTTTGCCTGGAAAACTTACAAGTGGGGCGACAAGGCCTTCAACAGCTATGATTCAGCCTATGTCGTCGGAACAGGCAAAAACTGGAAACTGATGCTCAAGTCGATGAACTGGGCCGACACCTATTCGGGCGAGCCTGTGCCTAATTCACACATCTTTGTCCGCAGTAACCTGACTTCCAATATCGGTTTGCAGCTGTCGTTCATGGCAGTGAGCGTGGGCTTCACGATGGGAGTGACCGACCTGATTCATGGCAAGGGCAAGTCCAAGAAAGTGGACTTCTCGTTCACTTGTGCGCGATTTGCCGCCGAGGCCTATTATATGGAGAATGTCGGTGCCACCACCATGGACTACAGGCATAATGCCGATGATGAGAAATACAAGGGCACCATCCGCAACTTTAATGGATTGAAGCGCAAGTCCTATGGCATGGATGCCTACTACTTTTTCAACAACCGACGCTATGCCCAGGCGGCCGCCTACTGTTTCTCCAAGTACCAGAAACGCAGTGCGGGCTCGTTGATTGCGGGCTTCAACCTGCAGCACCGTGACCTGCAGTTTAATACCGAGGAGTTCCCTCAAGTCGTCCAGGACCAGCTTCCTGAGGGTGTGGAGATGCCTCGCTTCCTCTATAATGACTACTGCCTCATGGTGGGATACGGCTACAACTGGGTCATCAGCAAGAGCTGGCTCTTCAACATCACGATGGCCCCCTATGTGGGTTACCGCCATGTACTTGCCACGCAGCTCGAGAATAGAATCAGCACCGTCTCGATCAATATGCGGGCACGCATGGGAGCCGTCTATAACCACAAGCAATACTTTGTGGGCATCCAGAGCTATGCCGACATCCACCGATACCACACCGACCATTACTATTTCGTGGGATCAATCCTCGACTTCACCGCCCTCGTCGGCATCCGCTTCTAAAAGTGGGACACGGGGACGGTTCTAGGCTGTTAAGTTAATGATAAGTTTTGTGCTGCCATTCGGCAGCCTATTTTTGCATTTTCTCTTCTAATTGCGGATATTTATTTGTATTTAACGTATTTTTATATAATA
>JAFTEU010000031.1 GCA_017453505.1 Muribaculaceae bacterium | reverse complement strand
TGTGCAGGCCTTCGACCTGCTTGCCTGAAAAATCAAGCCCCTTCATGCCATGTCGCCATGATAGTATTGATAACGAGGTGTTTATGCAATCTTGGCGAATTTTCCCCGGACATCAATAAAAAACAACTATCACAACAATGTTAGCAACGAGGGAATGATAGCGCATGTTATGACCAATTTTTGTAAAAAAAACGAGTTATCGCCGACTATTTTTCAATTTTAGTTGGCGATAACTCTGTTTTTTGCTATTTTGTATGTCATGCCGTTCACATCATTGAGGACGCTCGCGATATCATGGGCTCAAACATTCATGATGATCTCTATTTTTTTAGGCTGAGAAGATACAAAAAATCCGCCACATGATGAAATAATGAGAACGCTCTTCACGTTTCAATCGAGAACTAAACTGATATTAACACAATGAAGAAAACGACTTTATTATTTGTATTACTTGTATCAGCATTCATGGCTTTCGCCCAGGATGCCCTTGAGGTGGCCCCTGCGCAGATTACTGAGGTTGAAGGTTTTAACCCTGCCGCCAAACGGGTTTATGCCCAGTTGTCATGTGAGGGACAGTTGTTTAGCACCAAGGTGAAGGTGTCGATTGATTTCGGGCAGAGCACATCATGGCTGACCTCGATGAGCGATTCGCGCTTAGTTGACCGCAATGGTAAGGAAATCAAGTTCAACTCAATGATTGACGCGTTAAACTATCTGACGCAGTTCGGGTGGCGTTTCGCTCAGGCCTACGTTGTCCCCACCGGTAGTGGTGATAAGGATAGTATGTCAGTTGGTGGCACAACCTACTGGATTCTCTATAAGGATGTGGATGACTACAGCCAGATCACAGAAGGCTTCACCACCAAGCGCCAGCAACGCAATAACTAAACCCATCATAAGGAAAAGAACACAAGAACGACAAGAAGGACAATGAATGTTGCCCTTCTTGTCGTTCTTATACTCTAACGTACTGCTGCCCCCCCTTAGTACTTGTGGTCGGTGCTGTCGAGCTCGTCACTGGTCAGTTTCTTGTGGTCCATTTTGTACCAGCAGTAGGCGATATAGGCCAGCACAAAGGGCACGAGGACGCTCACCACACTCATCACGGTGAGGGTGAACTCGCTGGACGAGCTGTTGCGCAGCGTGAGCGAGCTCTGCACGTCGAGCAACGAGGGCAGGTAGGCCGTGTTGTTATATCCCATGACCCAGAAGAGCGTGAGCACCACCAGCACGGTGCCGATGCCAGCGGGCCAGATGCCGCTGCGGTAGTCGCCCTTCATCAGCGTCTTGCCGATGCCGAACAAAACCATCACCACGCCCAGCAGCAGGATCACCAGTGCCCACCACATGGTTAGATAGTTATGCAGGTATTTATAGGACACCCACTGCATGTTGCCGCCGTCGTCATAGCCCACGCCAGGCGAGGTCAGAATAACTACCACCACGGCAAGGAACAAGGGTACAAACACACCAGCATTGACAAGCAGATGGTGGCGCTGGCTGGCACCCACCTCATCATCGTCGATGTTGTTGATGAAGTAGAGCGATGCCAGCGTGCGTGCCAGGAAGAACACCATCACACCGAAGAGCAGGTTCTTCCAATTGACGATGGCTTCCAAGCCATGGTTGGGAACCCATTGTGATATGGTCGAGCTCTGCACGTTGAGGATGTTGCTCTTGGTGACAGTGAACTCTGCGCCAAAGAACATCGTGGCCACAGCTACACCCAGCAGGACGGGGCCCACGATGCCGTTGATCAACAGTAGCGTGTCGTAGAAGCGCGAGCCGTAGATGTTTCCGGGCTTGGAACGGTACTCATAGCTGATGGCCTGGATGACAAAGCTGAACAAGATGAGCATCCACAGCCAGTAGGCACCGCCAAAGCTCGTGCTGTAGAACAGCGGGAACGAGGCAAAGAAGGCACCGCCAAAGGTCACCAGCGTCGTGTAGGTCAACTCCCACTTGCGGCCCATCGAGTTGATGAGCAACGCGCGCTTGTCGGGCTTACTGTAATGGATGAGCATGGACTGGCCGCCCTGAACCATGAGCAGGAACACCAGCAACGCGCCCAGCACCGACATGATGAGCCACCAGTAATTCTGTAATAAATTGTATGTTGTCATGATTTGGTTCCTCCTTCCTTGATTAATCGTTAACGGTGTCTAAATCGGTCTGCGACTTCTTGGAAATCTGCTTGCAGATGATGCCGATGTCGGCAATCAACAGTGCGGTGAATACCACGGCAAAGATCCAGAAGGTGATCTGCACATAGCTGGCGCTCAGGTCGCTGATGGCCACCTTGTTGGGCATCAGGTCCTGGATGGTCCACGGTTGGCGGCCCACCTCGGCGACAATCCAGCCACTGGCACTGCACAGGTAGGTCAACGGGATCGTGATGATGGCCAGGATGTGCCACCACTTGGCCCACTTGGCCTTTTTAAGGATGTTGGGTCTGTAAACAAAGAACAGGGCCAGCAGCAAGAAGAGCATCAAGTAGCCACCGACGGTGACCATGAAGTGGAACGTGTAGAACGTCAAGGGCACGTTGGGTATCGCCTCCTCGGGCTTGTCCAGATAGCCGTAACCGAAGTTCTTGAAATCGGCATTAATCACACTCTTGAGGCTGTCGGTCACGACCGGGTTCCCTGCACGGTTAGCTTGATCATACTGGGCCATCATCTCCTGCAACTGGCGGCCGCGTTCCATGCGCTCGGCATAGGAGATGGTGTTCACCTCGTTGCCGTCATTGTCATAGCTCTTGCCGTTGATGATGTCCTCGATGCCAGGTACAAAGGCATGGAAATCGTGAGTGGCCAGGAATGACAAGCCATAGGGGATGCTGATGTTGAACAAGTAGGGATCCTGGTCGTCAAAGGCCTGCTTGCTGGGGTTCAGGATGCCGAAGGCCACAATCGCCTGATCGTGGCTGCCCTTGTAGAGACCCTCCATCGCCGCCAGCTTCATGGGCTGGTACTTGGCTACGGTAACGGCGCTCGAGTCACCCGTGATGGATGTCAGCACGATGCCGATGACACCTACCCAGGCACCCACCTTGAGGCTGCGCTGGCAGTGTTCATAGTTGCGCTTCTTGAGCAGCATCCAGCCGCACACGCCGCAGACAAAGACACCGCCCAGAGTCCATGCACTGAGCACGGTGTGGAAAAACTTGCTCACGGCCATGGGAGAGAGTGCCACGGCGGCAAAGCTTGTCATCTCGTTGCGCATGGTGGCGGGGTTGAACTCGCAGCCCGTGGGATACTGCATCCACGCGTTGGCCACAAGGATCCATAGCGCCGACAGGCTGGCACCGATGGCGGTCAGCCAGGTAGCGGCCAAGTGGAACTTGGGACTGACCTTGTTCCAGCCGAAGAACATCACCGCGATGAACGTCGATTCCATGAAGAAGGCGAGAATGCCTTCGACGGCCAACGGGGCGCCGAAGATGTCGCCCACGAACCAACTGTAATTGGACCAGTTGGTGCCGAACTCAAACTCCAGGATGATACCCGTGGCCACGCCAATGGCGAAGTTCACGCCGAAGATGGTCATCCAGAACTTGGTTGTCGCCAGCCATTTCTCGCTCTTGGTCTTCAGGTAGATTGTCTCCATCACAGCGACAATGATGCCTAGACCGAGCGTCAACGGCACGAACAGCCAATGGTAGATTGCCGTGAGAGCAAATTGCGCTCGCGACCAGTCAACGACATTAGTTAATTCTTCCATAATCAAATAGACGTTTTTATTGGTTGATAATGATTGATGCGGGGTTAGCGGTCAACGAGTTGATGGCGCACGTATTCGGTCTTTTCCTCCTCGGTGTCACACTTGGAATTCAAGAAGTTGGGGAAGAATATCAGCCTGATGACCACAAAGAAAATAAACAACTTGATGCCGATAATCAGCCACAGGGTCTTGCCCACAGTCATGCTGCGGAATCCATCATAGTAGAGATGGAAGACCCGAGTCCAGAATCCCTGTCTGGCTTGTTGATTCTCGCTCATGGTTGAAAAAGTGAATTAAAGAGGTTAAACAAATGACAAAATTAGTGAAAAAAAACAAATTTCCAAAACAAATGCCCATTTTTTGACCGATATCTAGAAAATATGTACCTTTGCCTTATCAAGATGTAAGAATATGATACTCAAGGAAGCTATAGAACAACTCAAGAGTGGGCTCGACGGTGTGGTTGAGCCACAGGAGGCACAGGCGATGATACGCATCATCTGTGAGGACGTATTCAATTATGACCAGGTGGATGTGGCTCTGCGTCAGGAGAGTGAGCTGCCCGATTTCGCTCCGCAGCGCCTGGTTGAGATCATCTCGCGGCTGCGCCGTCACGAGCCATTGCAGTACATCGTGGGGCATGCCCGTTTCCATGGACACCAGTTCAAGGTGACCCCTGCCGTACTCATTCCGCGCCCCGAAACCGAGCAGCTTGTTGACCTCATCATCGACGAGAACCCATGTAGCGACCTGCGCGTCCTGGACATGGGCACCGGTAGCGGTTGCATCGCCATCTCGCTGGCCCGAGCCTTGAAGTTCGCCCAGGTCGATGCACTCGATGTCTCGCGCGATGCCCTGGCGGTGGCCCGTGATAATGCCGCAGAGCTCAAGGTCAAGGTGCGCTTCTTTGAAAGTGACATGCTCTCCCCGCAGCCCGCAGCCCACTATGATATCATCGTGAGCAACCCTCCCTACATCTGCTGGAGTGAGCGCGAGTCCATGGAGCGTAATGTAAAGGACTATGAGCCCGGACAGGCTCTGTTCGTCCCCGATAACGACCCGTTGCTGTTCTATAAGGCCATCGCCCATTATGCCAGCGAGTCACTCGAACGCGGCGGCCGCCTGTATCTTGAAATCAACCAACGCTTTGGTAATGAAGTGAAGCGCTTGCTGCAAGACAACGGCATGGACGAGGTGCGCATCATCGAGGACAGCTATGGCAAGGTGCGCTTTGCAGCAGCGGTGAGGAGCTGACAATCCAAATCCCAGGTGCAAAGTACCTCGCCAAGGGAATCCTTCACGTTAAAAAGGTGTAAAAACTTGAATTAACCGTTTATTATCTTTAACGGGTATATTCGGTATGCCCGTGAAATAGTATCTTTACCCCGCAAAAATGGCGGCCTGTATCATTATTATAAAGAAAAAACTGGTATCGGACCGAATTTTTTTGTAATTTTGCCGTTTGTAATAATGCAGAAGTATTAGAAGAACAAGAATGACAAAAAAGACACTGCTATATCTCATGCTGACGATGGCCACGATGTCGTCGTCGCTTCCATTGCTGACATCATGCAACGATAAGAAAGATACTGAAGAGGAGGTCTTCTCCTACAGCGCGAGCACCCAGGCCACCCTGATCAGGGCATTCGGTCTCCAGGCCGACTCTGAGGTGCTTACTAATCTGGATTCAGTGCATTTTACGGTTGATTATGACAGGGGCCTGATCTATAATGCCGACTCTCTTCCCGTGGGTACCAATATCACGGGCTTGAAGGTGATTGTTGAATTCTTGAATACCGTATCGTCGGCCAAGTTTACCATCACAGGAGCTACTGAGCAGGTCGATACCACCATCCAGTACACGACATCAATGACTCAGAAACTGGATTTTACCGGTCGGACCGTCTTGACGGTGACTTCGGCTGACGAGACTCAAGTCAAGGACTATGAAGTCAAGGTGCTGGTACACAAGCAGAATCCTGATTCGTTGATCTGGGACAAGTCATGGCGCCGCTCATTGACCGGCATTCGTGGCAGTGCGACGGCCTTCAAGGCCGTCAAGCAAGGCGACTTGTACCGGATGATGGTCTATAATGGCCGGGAATGTGATATCTTGACCGCAACAGAGCCTAATCAGGAGACGTGGGACAAGCAGCGGTTTACGTTGCCATTCACTCCCCAAGTGATGTCGCTGACTGCTACCGATGACGCGCTGTATGTGCTTGCTGACGATGGCACGCTCTTCACCTCGCCTGATGGCCTGGAGTGGATATCATGTGGTGTGAAGTGGCATAGCCTCTTGGGCGCTTATAACGGCCGTGTGCTGGGCATCCTGTCGGGAGCCGATGGTTACTACCATGACGAGTTCCCCCAGTCCGATGGGTATACCGTAACAGCCGTTGAGCCGGGCTTCCCGTTGAGCCACTCGTCGGGTATGATTGAGACCGATAACGAGTGGACCGTGTCGCAGCAATCCATCCTCGTGGGTGGTATTGACAGCAATGGCGATCTGCTGAACAACGTGTGGGGCTATGACGGTACCCGCTGGGGCAAGATCAACAATGCCCATTCCAGCGCATTGCCCGCGCTGGCCGATGCCACACTGTTTTCTTACTATACTTACAAGACGCTGCCCGGAACACGCCGCTATGCACCCCAGGAGACATGGTATCTGATGGGTGGCAAACTGGCCGACGGCACCTTGAACAAGACGATTTACCTGTCTAACACTCAGGGCGTCACCTGGTTCAAGGCCGACTCGATAATCGCTCAACCCTCCTACATGACCAAGTTCTACGGAGCCCAGGCGTTTGTGAACTATGAAATCCTCACCGCTACTGGTGGTGCCAGCAACATGCCGCGACGTGTTCAGTCAATAACCACCACGTGGGAGTGCCCTTATATCTACTTGTTCGGCGGTTTTGATGAGGACGGCGCGCTGATCCGTTACATGTGGCGTGGCGTGTATAACCGCTTGACCAATTATCCCGTGTATTAATAATAGTTTGCCCTTGATGAAGAAGATACTGTTCATAACGTTGCTGACGCTGCTTGCCGTGCTGCCCCTTGAGGCGCAGCAATACAAGTATGAGGCAGGTCCCACGCTGGGAATGACCGGCTACCTGGGCGAGGCCAACAACGGCAATCTGTTCAAGCATCCGAGCTTCACAGTCGGCGGTTTGTTCCGCTACGTCCACAATAGCCGCTGGGCCTTCAAGGCCAACCTGAACTATGCCAACATCAAGGGTGACAGCATGTATGACGAGTCATGGTATCCTGACGGTGCCAACTACAAGTTCTCGTCGAGTCTCATCGATCTGGGTCTGACCGCCGAGTTCAATTTTCTGAACTACGGCCGTGGCCCGGCTTACAAGAAATATAAACCGATTTCACCCTACATGGTGGCCGGTGTGGGCTTCGTGTTCGCCATCTGCGACGGGCACAATCAGGCATCGTTCACCATCCCCCTGGGCATCGGTGTGAAATACAAGTTCAAAGACCGCCTCAACCTGAACTTTGAATTTACTATGCGCAAGGAGTTCAGCGACCGCATCGACGGCTATAGCGATCTGTTTGACATCAAGCACTCGTTCGCCAAGAATACCGACTGGTATTCATTTGCGGTGTTCACGGTGAGCTATGAGTTCGGTAAGCGCTGCATCAAGTGTAACCATATAGAATAACAATCATGTCATCACTTAACGATAAAATACAGCAATTGGATCCGACACGCATCCCGCGTCATGTCGCTATCATCATGGATGGTAACGGCCGCTGGGCCAAGCAGCATGGTCACGAGCGTAGCTTCGGTCACGAGAACGGTGTCGCCACCGTGCGTCAGGCCACCGAGATTGCCAGTGAAGTGGGAGTTAAGTACTTGACACTTTATACCTTCTCGACCGAGAACTGGAACCGTCCACAGGACGAGGTGGATGCCTTGATGAACCTTATCGTGGTGAGCATCGAGCAGCAAACGCCCGACCTGATCAAGAACAACGTGCGCTTGACGACCATCGGTGACATGGGGCGGATGCCCGAGTTTGCCGCTAACCGGCTGCGCAAGTGCATGCTGGATACCGGTCACTGCACGGGACTGGTGCTGTGCCTGGCATTGAGCTACTCGTCGCGCTGGGAAATCGTCGAGGCATGCCGCCAGATGGCTCGTGAAGCCGTCAACGGCACCTTGAATCCTGATGACATCGATGATGCGGCAATGTCGGCACACTTGTCAACGTGCGACATGCCTGACCCGGATCTGCTGATACGCACCGGTGGTGACCTGCGTGTGAGCAACTATCTGTTGTGGCAGATAGCCTACAGCGAACTTTACTTCACTTCAAAATATTGGCCCGATTTCACCAAGGAGGACTTTGTCGAGGCGATTATCGACTTCCAGGCGCGTGAGCGCCGTTACGGTAAAACGAGCGAACAGGTAAAAAATGAAAATGAAGATTAACTTTTCAATGAAGCATATCATCAAGCATACATGGTTAGCCCTGCTGGCTGTTGCCGCTGTCTCGCCCATGACGACACGGGCTCAGGAAAGCTACAGCGTGGGAGATACCATCTACAATCCCAAGATTGTGTTCACCGCATCGCCGAATCAATATGAGATTGCCGGCATACGCGTCCAGGGTGTGGACAACTATGACGAGAACATCATCATCGGCTACTCTGGTCTGGCCGTGGGGCAGCGCGTAGACATCCCCGGTGACGACATCAAGGCTGCCGCCAAGCGCTTCTGGCGCCAGGGATTGTTCTCCAAGGTCCAGATCCAGGTCGAGAAGATCTATCACGACCAGGCATGGCTGGTGTTCAACCTACGCCAGCAGCCGCGTGTGTCACAGATTAATTATAATGGCATGAAGAGCGGTGAGAAGAAGGACATCATCGACCGTCTGGGATTTCAGGTGGGTAGTCAGATGACGCCTAACATCGCCGACCGTATCAAGATCATCGTTGAGCGCTACTATGCCAACAAGGGCTTCGGCCAAGCGACCTGTGAGGTCGTTCAGGTGCCTGACCTGAGCAAGCAGAACGAGGTCATCGTCAACATCAACGTCGACAAGCATGAGAAAATCAAGGTGCACAAGATCTATATCGACGGCAACGAGGTGCTGAGCGACTCCAAGATCAAGCGCACGATGAAGAAGACCAACGAGAAAAGCAACCTGTGGAAGATCTTCTCCCAGAAGAAGTTCGTCCAGAGCGACTATGAGGCCGATAAGCAGCTCATCATCGACAAGTATAATGAGAAGGGCTATCGAGATGCCGTCATCGTGAAGGACAGCGTGGTCCCCTATGACGAGAAGACAGTTGACGTTTATCTCACCATCAGCGAGGGCAAGCGCTACTACATCTCGGATATCAACTGGGTGGGCAATACGGTCTATCCGTCGGTTGTCCTCAATGAGGTGCTGGGCATCAAGAAGGGGGATGTGTATAACCAGAAGTTGCTCTCCAAGCGCACCCAGGAGGATGATGATGCCGTGTCCAACCTGTACCTCAACAACGGCTACCTCTTCTATCAGCTCATTCCCATTGAGAGCAAGATCGAGGGCGACAGCATCGAACTTGAGATGCGCATGTATGAGGGCAAGCAGGCCCGCATCAACAGGGTGGTCATCAATGGTAATGACCGCCTGTATGAGAAGGTGGTGCGCCGTGAGTTGCGCGTGCGTCCTGGCTACCTGTTCTCCAAGGATGACCTCATGCGCTCGGCCCGTGAGATCGCCCAGACGGGACACTTCAATCCCGAGAAGATGGACATCCGCCCTGAGTCCAATCCTGATAACGGTACCGTCGACATCATCCTCAACCTCGAGAGCAAGGCCAATGACCAAGTTGAGCTGAGTGCCGGTTGGGGACAGACGGGTGTCATCCTCAAGGCATCGCTCAAGTTTACCAACTTCTCGATGCAGAACTTGCTGCATCCTTCGTCCTACAAGGGACTCATTCCACAAGGCGAGGGCCAGACGTTTACCATCAGCGCCCAGACCAATGCCAAGTACTACCAGGCCTATAGCGTGTCGTTCCTCGACCCGTGGTTCGGCGGCAAGCGCCCCAACTCGTTGTCGGTGTCGGCCTTCTACAGCCGTCAGACGGGTATTAACTCGTCCTACTATAACCAGTTGTATCAAAATGCCATGTACAACTATGCCAACTCGATGTATGGCTATGGTTATGGCGGCTACGGCTATGGATATGGCTATGGTGGCTATAACGGTTACAACTACTACGAGAATGCCTACGATCCCAACAAGTATCTGCAGATGGCGGGTGTGACTGTGGGCTTCGGTAAGCGCTTGAAGTGGCCCGATGACTACTTCACCTTCATGGCATCATTGAGCTATCAGTGGTACAGCCTCAAGAACTGGGAGTACCTTTATTATATGAAGAACGGTGTGTCTAACTCTATTGTCCTGGGCCTGACCCTGTCGCGCAATAGTATTGACAACCCCCTCTACACCCGCAAGGGTAGTTCCTTCACCCTGTCGTTCAATGCCACGCCTCCTGCCAGCCTGTTCGGCAAGAAGAATTGGCAAGCCCTGAGCCAGAGCACTACCGAGCAGTCCAAGAAGGAACTGTATAAATGGATTGAATACTGGAAACTCAAGTTCCAGGCCCGCACCTACACACCGCTCACCGATCCCGATGGCCGCTGGACGCTGGTGCTGATGACCCGTGCCGACTTCGGTCTGCTGGGCAGCTGGAACAAGTGGTTGAAGTCACCGTTCGAGACCTTCTATGTCGGTGGTGATGGCATGACGGGTTCTTACACCTATGCCACCGAGACTATCGCCCTGCGCGGATACGAGAACGGAGCGTTCACACCCTATGGTAGTGAGGGTTACGCCTATGACCGCTTCGCGCTGGAGTTGCACTTCCCGTTGATGCTGTCTCAGAGCGCCACGATTTATCCGCTCGTGTTTATCGAGGGCGGTAACGCATGGACCAATGTGAAGGACTTCAACCCGTTCAACATCAAGCGATCGGCTGGTGTCGGTGCCCGCATCTTCCTGCCGATGATCGGTATGATGGGTATTGACTGGGGCTATGGCTTTGACACGGTCTATGGCGAGAAGGGTGGCAGCAACTTCCACTTTGTCCTGGGTCAGGAATTCTAGTAGAATTAACGCGGTTAAGTTAATTTTTTAACAGTAAGGATAAACGAATTGGCCTAACCGCAGTCTAAAAGTCGAAAATTAACAACTAATAATAAATAAAGAGAAAGAAATGAAACGTATAGCTTTAATCGCAGTGGCGCTTGTTGCCGGCTTCATGGCCGCCAACGCGCAGAAGTTTGCCCTTGTGGACATGGAGTATATACTCAAGAACATTCCCGCCTATGAGATGGCCAACGAGCAGTTGAACCAGGTGTCACAACGCTGGCAGCGCGAGGTGGATGAGCTCAAGAAGGAAGCCGATACCATGTACAAGAACTACCAGAGTGACATGGTCTTCCTGACCGATGACCAGAAGAAGAAGAAAGAGGCCGAGATCACCGAGAAGGAGAAAGAGGCCCAGCAGCTTCAGTACAAGTACTTCGGTCCCCAGGGCGAGTTGTTTAAGAAGCGCGAGTCGCTCATCAAGCCCATCCAGGATGACATCTACAATGCCTGCAAGAAGGTGTGTGAGGAGCGTGGTTTCCAGTTGATCATGGATCGTGCTAGCAGCCAGAGTATCATCTTTGCCTCGCCGCGCATCGACGTGAGCAATGAGGTGCTGGAGAAGATGGGTTACAAGTAATTCATCCCCGGCATTGAAGACGAAATAAAAAACATTAGTATACTAACAACAGAAAACAATTTTTAGACATGTTTAAAAGATTTATGCTCTTAGCCGTTGCGGCTACTATGATGTGCTTTGCAGCACAAGCTCAGAAATTCGGTTACGTCAACACCACCGAGATCTTCAACGTGATGCCTGAGAAGGCTACCGCCGAGAATACGCTCAAGTCGGTAAGCGACAAGTATGAGACCGAATTCAAGAACTTGCAGGATGCTTTCCAGAAGAAAATGGCTGACTACGAGGCTGCCGACAATGATGCCAGCACACCTCAGGCTATCAAGGATCGCCACAACCAGGAACTGCAGGATGATTACATGAAGATTCAGAACTTCCAGCAGACTGCATCACAGGATCTGCAGCGTCAGCAGGAGACTCTGCTTGCCCCGATTACCCAGAAGCTCCAGAACGCCATTCAGGCTGTCGGTGCTGAGGGTGGTTACACCTTCATCTTTGACCAGGCTGCCGGTGCCATCATCTACACTGGTACCAATGCCGAGGACGTGAGTGCCAAGGTAAAGGCCAAGTTGGGCATCAAGTAATAAAGAATACACTCAACACATAACACGATAATGCTAAGATGCGAGGTCCCTTGTCGGCATTCCTGCCGACCGGGGATCTCTAGTTTTTGCTGCAAGGATGATTGTGTTTGAAAAAAAGTGACTAACTTTGCCCACATAATTAATAATGTGTAAACTGATAGAAATGATGAAACGAATTCTCATGATTGCCGTGGCGCTGTTGCCGCTCATGCTCATGGCACAGGCGCGTATAGGTGTTGTCAATTCACAACAACTGTTTGACCTGATGCCCGAGAAGGCTGCTGCCGAGGCTCAGCTCAAGTCATTGAGCGACCAGTACCATGCCGAGTACGAGTTGTTGAAGAGTGAGTTTGACAAGAAATATGCCGACTATCAGACGGTGGCTGCCGATGCGTCGATGCCCGAGACGATCAAGGAACGCCGTGTGCAGGAACTGCAGGAGAGTGACAGGAAGATGCGTGAGTTTGAGCACCGTGCTGCCGACGACATCGCCGCACGCCGTGCCGCGTTGACGCGTCCGATAACCGACAAGATCCAGTCTGCTATCCGCGCTGCCGGTGAACAGGGCAACTTTGACCTGGTGCTGGATACTGCCGTAACGCCTGTGGCCTATACTGGCCCTGCAACCGTTGACATTACTCCGCTGGTCAAGGCCATCCTGGGCCTGTGATTGACGTGGCAAGGACTGGTAACAAATTAAAAGACCTGCATCAATCGATGCAGGTCTTTTAATTAAGTGGGGTGGAAGATGGGGCTCGAACCCACGACCTTCGGAACCACAATCCGACGCTCTAACCAGCTGAGCTACGTCCACCATATATCGCATTTTCTCTCAAACGCGGGTGCAAAGATAATACCAATTTTGTTACCGTGCAAATTTATTGTCAAAAAAACTTGATTTTTATTTTATCTGCCGCGATTTTAGAGGGCTCCTGGTTGTGCTGGTCACATCTCGACGGTGGCCGCGGGAGCAATACGGTCGCTACCTTTCACAAACTCGCCTAACGAGTAGACGCTGCGTAGGTTGATGTCGCTGTCTAGCAGCAGGATATCGGCATCCTTGCCACGCTGGATTGAGCCCTTGCGGTCATAGATGCCCATGATTCTCGCTGGGGTCTCGCTGGCCATGCGCACGGCATCCTGCAATGGAACATTGACAACCCGTACCATCGTCTTGATCAGGCGGTCCATCGTGGCGATGCTGCCAGCCAGTGCACTACGGTCCGAGAGCTTGCACACGCCGTCCTCGATGATGACGCGCGGGTCAAAAGCATGCTCCGAGTCGCTGTCGGTTACAGCCAGGGCGTCGGTGCACAAGGCGGTGCGCTCGACACCCTTGATGTGATACACCAGGTTGAGTAGGGTGGAGGGGACGTGGATGCCATCGGCGATGACCTCGACAGCCATGTCCTCGAGCAGGTAGATGCTCTCGACCGTGCCAGCATGCTTGAATTCCCTGACGTTGTGGAATCCTGGCATGCCGTTATAGAAATGGGTGGCCAGCGTGTAGCCGGCATCCCATGCAGCTTTAACGTGGGGATACTCGGCGGCGGTGTGGCCGATGGCGGCCACTATGCCCTTGCTGGTGATGTACTTGCCCATCTCCACGGCACCGGGTAACTCGGGGGCGGTGTCCCAGCGGCGCATGCAGTCAAAGTCCTCGACGATGTGGATATACTCGTCCTTATCAGGAATGCGGATGACTTCAGGTAATTGGGCTCCGGCCTTGCTCGGGTTGAAATAGGGCCCCTCCATGTGCATGCCCATGATGGTGGAGCGCGGTTGCTTCATCAGGTCATCACAGGTCTGGCAGGCTTGTTCCATCATGTCGATGGGGGAAGATGATAACGTGGCGTAGATGGCCGTTGTACCATGGCGCAGGTGGGTTGCGGCGACTGTTTCAAACGCTTCTTGGCTGCATTCCTGAAAATCGCTGCCTCCACCGCCATGGCAATGCAGGTCGATTCCGCCGGGCACAACGTGCATGCCGTGGGCGTCGATGGTCTTGTCCATGCCGTCCAGCTGCCTGCTGCTCTTGCTCACCTCCTTGATGCGCGTGTCCTCGATGACTACCGAGCCACCATTGATCCACCCCTCGGGAGTGAGTACATGACCGTTGTAAATCTGAGTCAACATTCGCGGTTCGTCGTTATCCTTCTAGGTGCAAAATTACATTGTTTTTCGTTAGGTTGTATGAAGCGATTACGTTTTTTTTGATTTCTTGACAAATATTTTGATTAATTCTTGTCGGGCCTGATTTCAAGTTGCGAGTTTTTGTCTTTATTTTTTTGCTGTTTGTCAACATGATTAGACGATTGGTCACGAAGTGGAAGTTGACCGTTTTTTTTATTAGAAAATTATTTATTCCTTTGTAAGCGAATCAAAGAGACGTATTAGTTAGTTCATTATTAATTCAAAACACCGCTTAAAGAGATGAAAAAGATTGTTTTAGCATTAGCTATCGCCCTGTTGGGCGCAATGATGATGAATGCACAGCCGCCCCGCCATGCTGGAGCGGATCACGGGCAGATGGTTCAGCAACGTGTAGAGCGTCTGGACAAAGCATTAAGCCTCACCGAGGCGCAGAAGGTTGAGATCACCAAGATCTATACCGAAGAGATGGAGACGATGCGCCAGAACAAGCCCACCCAGGAAGCATCTGGTGATGAAACGGCAATGAAGGCCCGTCATGAGCAAATGGAAGCACGGCGTCAAGCTGTGAATGCAAGGATTGAGGCACTGCTCACTCCCGAACAGGCCGAAAAATTTGCTCAGTTCAAGGACCGCCGAGGGCACAAAGGCCAGGGCATGAGGCATGGCCGTCCGCACGATGGAAAAAGGCCACGCCAGCATGACCGTCAAGGCGACTGCAAGTGTGATTGTGCAGAGAAGTGACATCAGTTATTATTGAGATGACTTAATCGTGTGTGTGTTTTGAAAGTGGAGGGTATTTCCTGATGGAAGGAAGTGCTCTCCTTTTTTATGGGTCGAGGCTGTCCCGTGGTGAGCCTCTGCAAAGCCGTCGAAAATGATTAGAAGATGTTAAAAAGCAGTGATTTTTATTTAAAAAAGGCTCTTAAAGTCGGTTATAATAAGGTGAAAAAGAAAAAAATTGCTATCTTTGCATTTAAATTAAGCAAGAAACGAACATGGATGTAAAGAAAGTCTTATTCATATCACAGGAGATTGCTCCTTATGTTCCAGAACGCCGATTGTCGCAGATTGGCAGGATTTTTCCCCAGGGCATCAAGGAGCAGGGTGCTGAGGAGCGGACATTTATGCCGAAGTATGGCATGATTGCCGAGCGTAGCAACCAGTTGCATGAGATGATCAGACTCTCGGGAATGAATGTCATCATTGATGACACCGACCACCCGTTGATTATCAAGGTCGCAACCCTGCAGCAGGCTCATTTCCAGGTGTATTTCATTTATAACGAGGATTACTTTGCCAGCAACCGTATTGATGAGCTGGAGATGAACTGCTCCCCCGATGATAATGACGAGCGCAGCATGTTCTTTGTCCGTGCCATCATCGAGTCGATACGCAAGATGCGTTGGGTGCCCGACATCATTCAGTGCACAGGCTGGATTTCGGCCCTGGCTCCGGTTTACATCCGTACCAAGTATGGCGATGATCCGTCGTTCCGTGATGCCAAGATTGTGACGGCTCTGTTCAATGAGCAGATTCCCAGTCCGCTGGATGCCCGCCTGGGCGAGAAGATGCATCAGGATGGTATCCCCAAGAGTGCCCTCAAGCCCATTATGGGCAAATCACTGGATTATGATGAGTTGATGGCTTACTCGTTGAAGTATACCGATGCCGTTATCGAGTGTGAAGCAGGCGTGAGCGAGAAAGTCCTTGAGGCGGCTTCGTCATTGCCCAGGCTCCAATTCATTGATGACGATGATGTCAACAAGGTAAAGGAGTTCTATGCCTCGTTATAATGCGCGGCGCGCGGACAGATACATCTTTTTCTTCGATATTCTTAAATCGTTTATATCATTTCGAGAATATGAAACAATTCTTCAATGTGATACTGGCAGTGGCCGTGCTGCTTGGCCTGTACGCATGCACTGACGAGACCATCGGTGTGAGCATCACCGATAGCGTGTCGTCGATTATTGAGGATTCATCATTTGTTATTACCGGCCACTCGGTGCGCAACGACCGTGTGCAGATGCGCACGACCAGCAAGATGCTGGGTTCGCTGCATGCCGATGGCTATGGCAGCTTGAGCGCCGAGGCGGTAACAATGTGGATGCCGTCGATGCATATCGACACCACGGGCATCAAGCCCGAGTGGATCGACTCGTGCCGATTGATGCTGAATCTGCCTTACCGCAATGGTTATACCGGCGATCCTCTTGCTCCCATGCGCCTGAATGTCTACCGTCTCAACAAGCCGTTGCCCAGTCCCATCTACAGCGACTTTGATCCGGCGGATTACTTTGACGAAGAAGACCTGCTGGCCAGCGATTCCTATTCCCCGACCTCGGGTTGGGTCAAGACGCAGCAGTCCTATTCCTATCAGACGGGAACGCTGACCGAGGACACCCTGCGTGTCATCTCGGTTCCCATGCCCGTTGAATTGGGACGCGAACTGTTCAATGCCTATCGTGAAGATCCCGGTAAATTTGCCAGTCCCAAGGCATTTGCCGACGTTTTCCCGGGCATCTATATCTCTAACAGTTACGGTAGCGGCCATGTGATGAATATTAAATCAACCGAAATTAATGTGTATTATCACAAGCATGTGGTGCTGGATACCGCTGAGGTGGACTCTGCCAAGACCCAGACCTATCTTGCCTCGACCCCCGAGGTCGTTTCCAACAACATCATCCGCTTTGATATCGATGATGAGATTACCTCGATGGTCAACAGTGGTGAGGCGATGATTGTGGCTCCTGCAGGCTATGAGGTTGAGGTGCGTTTCCCCATTCAGGATATCATTGACAAGTATCAAGCCAACGTGGGCAATAATCAGGCGCTTATCAATACCTTGACGCTGGAGCTGCCCGTGAGTGTGCCTGCTACCGAGTATAACATTGAGCCACCGACCTACCTGCTCATGGTCAAGACCTCCAAGAAGGACCAGTTCATCAATGGTGACAGCCTGGCGAACAACAAGGACTCGTTCTATGCCATCTATAGCTCTACGGACCACAGCTACACGTTCTCAGGTCTGCGCAACTATGTCTTGAACATCATCAACAACCAGGGTGGCATCGCCAGCGAGGACGATATCAACTTCACGATCACGCCCGTTGATGTGACGAACTATACCTACACGCAGTCCTATTATTATGGTGGAGGAACGACATCGACTGTGACGAAGATTTCGCCGATGGTATCCCGTCCTGCCATTGTGCGGCTTCTGCTCGATAAGGCCAAGATAAAGATGACTTACAGCAAACAAATTGTGGATTAAAGTTTGCGAGATTAGAAAAATAGTGTTACCTTTGCACCCGCATTGCAAAATATCGCAGTGCACCAAGCCGCAATAGCTCAGTCGGTAGAGCATTTCATTCGTAACGAAAAGGTCGCGGGTTCGAGTCCCGCTCGCGGCTCAAGGACGGGGAAACGACATTGTTTCCCCGTCTTTTTAAATATGTTTTTTTGAAATGGAGATTACTGTAAAGGATTATATGGAACGTCAGCCAGGCAGCCCCAAGGTAGCTGAGACCGACCAGTACTACCTGTGGATAGCCCTCCGGCTGGCCAAGTTGTGGGACGAGTCGCCATGGCTGCGTGGGCTCGATGATGCGGTGCGTCGCGACGTGGTGCTTGCCGTTACTGGCTATTTCCAGGACGTGGTGGCCGATGGTGGCCTGTGGCGCTCGTTCACGCGGCTGCACAATGAGCGGCATGGATTTCCCATGCCTCACTATGGCCGCAGCGAGGACTATGTGGACTATGAGCTCAACCGTGATGATGTGCGGTTTGTCATCTGGTGGACCATTACTGGCGAGGAGGGTAGTGCCGCGCTAGACCCCGGCGACGCTGAACTTGAAGCGCTGGCCATTGCGTTTCATGCCTTGCTCGATGGGGAGTATGAGGAAGCGCCCGTGCCACGGCAGTTCTGCATAGCCAGTCAGGTCGACCTCGACAGCCCGCTTGATGCCCAGCGCATCTATGACTATGCCTACTGGTTGTACTGGCGCAGCTTCCTGTTGCGCCCGTCGTCCCAGGCCGTGATGGAGCGTGCGACCCCCAGGGCTCATGCCATCATTGTCCAGGCAGGAGAGCGTGACGCACGCCCACTCTTGCTCGAACTCAACGAGCACTTGATGTCCACCGAGCCTGCCGGCCCCATACCATTGACTACCGCCCAGTGGCTCAGGTTGATTGTGGACGATGAGTTGCCGCATTAACTAACACATCGGGATCATAGAACAATAAAGACAAGAACACGCTGACCGTTAGAGGCTGGCGTGTTCTTGTCGTATCGAGTGGTTGCAGGCTGTTTTATGCCAGTCCGCGCCCGTGACAGTTCTTATACTTCTTGCCGCTGCCGCAGGGGCAAGGATCGTTGCGGCCGATCTTGGGACCCTCGTTGCGGATGGGACCGACGGGACCTTGGGGGCGCGGGCCGACGGGAGCCGCATTGGGGCGGCTGGGGTCGGGCGCACTGCCTCCACGGTTCTCGCTGTAGCGCTGGCGCTGCTGTGGCATCTCGCGCTCCTGCACGTTCTGTTGGGGCGGTGCCTCGGGAATCTGGCCACGCATGAGCACGGCGATAGACTTGCCGTTCATGATGCCTACCATCTGCTTGAACATGTTGAAGGCCTCGGTCTTGTAGATCACGAGCGGGTCCTTCTGCTCATAGCTGGCGTTCTGCACACTCTGCCTCAACTGGTCCATCTCGCGCAGGTGTTCCTTCCAGTTCTCATCGATGGTGAGGAGCATGACAGCCTTCTGCCAGGCCTTAGTGAGAGACTTGCAGTGGGTATCGGCAGCCTCCTTGATGTCGATGACGATACCGAAGGTGCGCTTGCCGTCGGTGATGGGCACGCGGATGAGACCCTGAGGCTCCATGCCGTTAGCGATCTGGTCGGCCACAATCTGTTGGATGATGGGATCGGCAACCTCGCTGAGGCGCTCCATCTTGCGGTTGAATGCCTTGAGCACGGCATCATACAGGATATCCTGTTTCTTGCCGTCGTCCATGCGGCGATATTCCTCCTCGGTGAAGGGTACCTCGATAGCATAGGTCTTGAGTACTTGCATCTTGAAGTCCTCAAAGTCGTCGGCTCCATGCTTGTCCACAACATCCTCCACGCTGTCATAGAGGGTATTGATCAGGTCCAGACCGATGCGCTCACCGATGAGTGCATGGTGGCGGCGGGTGTAAATCACCTTGCGTTGTGCATTCATCACGTCGTCATACTCGAGCAGGTGCTTACGGATACCGAAGTTGTTCTCCTCGACGCGCTTCTGGGCATTCTCGATGCTCTTGGTCACCATGTTGCTCTCGATGGCCTCTCCGTCCTTGAGCCCCAGACGGTCGAGTGTCTTGACAACACTCTCACTGGCGAACAGACGCATCAGCTTGTCCTCGAACGACACGAAGAATACCGAGGAACCAGGGTCTCCCTGACGACCGGCACGACCGCGCAGCTGGCGGTCAACTCGGCGTGACTCATGGCGCTCGGTACCGATGATGGCAAGACCGCCGGCCTCCTTAACGGCTGGCGACAGCTTGATATCGGTACCACGACCGGCCATGTTGGTGGCGATGGTAACGACACCCTTGCCGTCGATTGATTGTCCGGCCTGGGCAACGATGTCGGCCTCCTTCTGGTGCAGCTTGGCGTTCAGGACGTTGTGCGGAATGTGGCGCAGGTTCAACATGCGGCTCAGCATCTCACTGATCTCGACGCTTGTGGTACCCACCAGCGTGGGTCGGCCCGAGTTACGCATGGCTTCAATCTCGGCGATTACGGCATTGAATTTCTCCTTTTGCGTCTTGTAAACGCGGTCAGCCATATCCTTGCGGATCACAGGACGGTTGGTGGGGATGGTGACGACATCCAGCTTGTAGATGTCCCAGAACTCACCAGCCTCGGTCTCGGCAGTACCGGTCATACCCGAGAGCTTGTGATACATGCGGAAGTAGTTCTGCAACGTGATAGTAGCAAATGTCTGGGTCGCAGCCTCGACGTTCACGCCCTCCTTGGCCTCGATAGCCTGGTGCAGGCCATCGCTGTAGCGGCGGCCCTCCATGACGCGGCCCGTCTGCTCATCGACGATCTTGACCTTGCCCTCGGCATCGACGATATACTCGTCATCGCGGTTAAACAGGGTATAGGCCTTCAACAATTGGGTGACGGTGTGCACACGCTCGGCCTTAACCGAATAGTTGGCAAGCAGTTCATCCTTCTTGTTGGTCTTTTCCTCATCACTCAAGGGCTCGTTGGTCACAGCCGACAGTTGTGCGGCGATATCAGGCAGGATGAAGAATTCGGGATCATCGGTGCCCTTGGTGAGCACGTCGATACCCTTATCGGTCATCTCGACAGTGTTGTTCTTCTCATCGATGATGAAGTACAGGGGATCGGTGACGGTGGGCATCTCGCGGTTGTTGTCCTGCATGTAGAAGGCCTCGGTCTTGAGCATGGCGTTCTTGACACCCTCCTCGCTCAGGTACTTAATCAAGGGCTTGTACTTGGGCAGACCCTTGAAGGCGCGGAAGAGTCGCAGGGTTCCCTCCTTGACGGTGTCCTGGTCGTCACTGGCCATCATCTTCTTGGCATCGGCGAGCAGGCCGGTAACCAGCTGACGCTGGGCGTTGTAAACACGCTCGACGTTGGGCTTGAAGTCGTTAAACATCTGGTCCTCGCCCTTGGGCACGGGACCTGAGATGATCAACGGGGTACGGGCATCATCAATCAAGACGCTATCGACCTCATCGACGATGGCGTAGTTGTGGGGGCGCTGAACCATGTCCTCGGGGCGCATGGCCATGTTGTCGCGCAGGTAGTCAAAGCCGAACTCACTGTTAGTACCGAAGGTGATATCGCAGTTGTAGGCGGCACGGCGCTGGGGTGAGTTGGGCTCGGTCTTGTCGATGCAGGCCACGGTCATGCCATGGAACATATAGAGCGGTCCCATCCACTCGCTATCACGCTTGGCCAGATAGTCGTTGACGGTTACCACGTGTACACCATTACCGGTCAAGCCGTTCAGGAACACAGGCAGGGTAGCCACAAGGGTTTTACCTTCACCAGTGGCCATCTCGGCAATCTTGCCCTGATGCAGAACGATACCACCGATGAGCTGCACGTCATAGTGTACCATGTCCCAGGTGATTTCATTACCACCGGCAATCCAGTGATTGTGCCAGATGGCCTTGTCGCCGTCGATGCTGACGAAGTCCTTGCCCTGTGCCGCCAGGTCGCGGTCGAGCTGCGTGGCGTTAACAACGATAGTCTCATTCTCGGCAAAGCGGCGAGCCGTGGATTTCACGATGGCAAACACGGTGGGAAGCACCTCGTTGAGCTTTTCTTCGAGTACGTCGAGAATCTCCTTCTGGATATCATCGACTTTCTTCCACAGCGGTTCGCGCTCCTCGTAGTCGAGGGTCTCGATTTCGGCCTTGATGCGGTCGATCTCATCGCGCTTGTCCTGTACCGAGTCGTTGAGCGACTGGCGTATGTCAGCCGTGCGCTGGCGCAGGGCATCAATGTCGAGCGCGTCGATCTCGGGATAAATTGCTTTGATTTGGTTGACAATAGGTGTGATCTTCTTGAGGTCACGTGTTGACTTATTGCCAAACATTGATTTCAAAATGTCACTAAGTCCCATTTTTGGTTTGTTGTTGTATTTATGTTTTGTTTAGTTTTTTCTTTCAGTGATAGTTTAATCTAACCCGCAAAGATACAATTTTTTGGCTGATAATCACCTATTATATAAGGATAAATCACCCGCCAAGCTAAAAATAGGCGGATTGTGGAGGTGTTAATGACGGGAGGAGGTGGGGCCACGGGTGGTCTGTGCACCCAGCAGCACATTGATGGACGAGCGCATCACCAGCGCAGCCATCAAGGGGAAGAAGGCGATGTTGCCCACTTGCGGCTGCCAGGGCCATGCCAGCATGAGCAGGGTCACGACCAGGGCATTGAGGGCGTGGAGCCATCGGGCAGCGTTGCGGGTTTTCTTGAACCAGGGCAACACAGCGAGCAACAGCAACAGCGGGTGAATCCACGCGATGTTGATGTTGAGCGAGGTCGCCTCATGTGTAGAGAAGAAGATGAGGAAAAAGAGGATGCAACCAGCCAGCCCACCCGTGGTGAACAGCAGGGAGTCAAACCATCGTGACACATCACGGCGATGCCAGTCACGGCAGCTCACAAGCAATGTCAATGCCAGCACAAGGATGGCCACGGTGAGCGGTGAAAAGTACCACGGCGTGGGAGGCCTGACGTTGCCCTCGGTGCTCTTGTCGATGGGCACGGTGGTGGCCTTGACCAGCGGCATCGTCACGCTGTCGGTTGTGATGGTGGCTCCCGCCACAGCATCCATCAGCAGCATGGGTATGAACATGGTGGCGCGTTGGTCAAGGACGGTATCCACATCCCAACCCAGTATCAAGTCGATGCCAAAGCGCTCCCATGCGTAATTGCGGCAGTAGTGTGCCAAAATGTCACGATAGGTGACAGCCGTGTCGCCCATCGCAGGATATTGCAGACTCACGCCCGCCGCCATCTCAATAATGTCACGGGGGCGGGTAGAGCAGTTGTCGCTCAAGAATTTATAACGGTAGGTGCGGTTCTCAGGCTGGGCATTGTTCCACAGGAAGTCCCTCACGGCAATGGCTCTATCCTGGGGCAGGTTGAGTTCCTGCTCCACCATTCGACGTTCCTCCATGCCCAGTGTGGCATAGGCTCGTGGCACTGGGGCACAAATGTAATCGGTCTCGCCCAGCATGAAGCGCCACATGAACGCCGGTGCTTGAAAATCAAACACACCGTAGTTAAAGTACAGGTCAACAGGCCCTTGCTGAACACGTATCTCACTGTGCCCCCAGATGTTATGCGGCTCACTGCCAGGGTAGAATGTGACAAGGCTCACACTCACCGAGTCCTCTTGCTGTTCTTGAACATCAGCAGGCTCGGGCGGTGGGGGCAGTTGAGGTGCGGCATTGAGTGTACCCGTTGCACACAGGGCACACAACATCGTCAAGCAATATGTCCTCAACAGCCGTTGCATCAATGTTGTAATGTGGCAAGAACAATGCCAACTCACAATCAATTAACGTGAAATTCTGTCTTAATAGTATATTCTGGCATGGAAACAATAGAATGGTGGCTCGAGGTGATTTGTGGGAACCAGGGAGGATTAATTCTTGTTTTTAGGTGTTGTGATTTATTGAAAACAATAGTCACATCTGGCTTAAAGTGGTAAAATATTCATTTTTTACACTTTTTGAAGTCATTTTTTCTGTTAAATATTTTGGTAGGAAAAAAATAATTCCGTTCTTTGCAGTCGCATTAAGGAGAATTGCACTTTTCTATACAGATTCTATTCATAAAATTTAAAGTCCCACTCGTGAGAGCCGGACTTTTTTCTTTTTTTATCCAAAGATTTGGTGATATAACAACTCACCAGAAAAATTAGTGAGGAACAGTCAGGCCAGCAGAAAATTAGTGGCGAATAATCAGGTCGAAGACCTCGACAAGGCCAGCGGCCTTGACTATTCGCAACCCCAGGGCGCACTGGCCGTAGGTCAGTGTGGCCTGGGGACCGAGGGCTCCAACCTGACGGGCCTCGCAGAGGGCCACTCACTGTGACAATCCCCGCAACAGGGCAACCGCACCAAAATGGAAAAATAACTATTGGTGTCCAGGGAAAAAATCACGGATCATCCCCCACTATATTATCGGGTGATCAATCTTTACTGGGTGCCCTCATTTAAAGTGTATGTTTTCGACAAAAATCCAGTGGTGTCGGTCTGGGGATGAGAAATAATGTTTACCTTTGCCTATAATAATAAAACAATTATCGTTGCGATATCTTCGCGATGGAAGGCAAATGAAAGAGATGATGTCAAACAAAAGAACACAGGGGTGGCAACGCGTGTTTGCAGTCACGGTGGGCTCGCTGTTGTCGGTTGCGTTGTTCGCATTGCTGTGTTGGGTCGTGAATGGTACCGACCTGAAGTATCAGAGGAACTTGATGGGTTTCTATGTCGGTGTCGCATGGGTGGTGATGACGATTTTCCTCTTGAGGAAACAGCTCAGTACAATACCTAAGAAAGACAACTATCGCTTTGTGGCTTATCTATTTTTCGGCCTGAGTATTGGCTGCGGGCTTGTGGTTATTGATCAATATGTACACCGGGCCACCTCGTCCTATCTTCACTGTCAGACCATCACCCGCGAGAGCATCGGCGATGCCGAGTATATCATGAGTGAGCAGGAAATCGATGTGATGGATAATTGCCGTGGCTATGATGTGAGTAGCCAGCGCAGGAGGAGAGGGGGTGTTGCCTTAACAGCTTACGTTGTTGCCCCGATCAGGGATAGCCATGGCGTTTATTTGGCCTTCAAGGAGAGGGAGTACTATAAGACTCGATGGAAAAGTAGCGAAGAGATTGAAGAGGCCGATGGCGATGCCAGGGCAAGACTGCGAGAAAGGGTTTTCGCTCACCTCTATGACAACCAAGTCCACACCTATCGCCGCATCTTTGCCTACAATCGCGCGAAATATGACAAGTATGTCAATGCTGTCGAGAACTCGTCTCAATATATAAATGACCCCCTCTATCAAGTCGAGTCGCTTCCACCCATCATTGAGGAAATTCACGATTTGGGACTCGGTGCAGATGCGCGCCCCAATGTCCTGTTCACTGCCTTGTGTCTGGTCATTCATTTCTTCATCTGCGTAGCCCTGCTCATGGCTGGCAGCAAAGACTAAACATTTTGCGGAAACGACACATATTGGCCTAGTTCAATTTTTATAATATAATTGTCCTTGTTGTATTTCTTGTTTTCCAAAAACCTTTGCGTCTTGGCGTGGGGGCATTGTGGCGGAGTGGGGCGTCGTGGGCTACCAGGTGCCGTAGTTGCCGCGGTCGGCGTCGATGCGCAGCAGGATGAACAGCAGGAAGGTGAACCCCCACAGCGAGGAGCCGCCGTAACTAAAGAAGGGTAGGGGAATGCCGATGACGGGGCACAGCCCGATCACCATGCCAATGTTGATACACAAGTGGAATATCAGTATGGATGCCACGCAGTAGGCATACACGCGTGCAAAGGTGGAGTGGTTGCGCTCGGCTAGAGTGATGATGCGCAAGATCAGTGCTAGGAATAGCAGGAGTACCGCCACACTGCCCACAAAGCCCTGCTCCTCGCCGAT
The DNA here is from genome assembly GCA_017453505.1 of Muribaculaceae bacterium. Taxonomy (GTDB): domain Bacteria; phylum Bacteroidota; class Bacteroidia; order Bacteroidales; family Muribaculaceae; genus Sodaliphilus. The sequence goes on along the minus strand of JAFTEU010000031.1, from coordinate 25,870 downwards.
GGTGCAGTAGATGAAGTCAGTGTGCTGCTCGGGGACATACTTGAGTTTGGTCTGAGTGCCGTTAAGGAATCCCTTGCCGGTAACGCCGCCGCTGCCGATGGCGATTTTGCTCTGGTTGACGTTATAGCCCGCGCCACGCAGGTCCTCCTCGATGCCCAGAGTGACCATGATGCGCTTCTGCTGATGGGGCTCGAGCACATGATTGAACGCAAAGCTGACCGAGAAAAGGAAAATGAGCGATACTGTGGCAAAACAGGCGGTGATGAGCACCTTCTTGAGGTTGATCTCGTGCAACATGCCATAGAGCAGGTAGAGCAGTGACAGGATAATGACCGTCAAGAAGAAAGCGTAGCCATTGACGTGAACGCCAGCCCATTCCAATCCCCCGGCGATGGCTCCGGCGGTCAGATAGCCCAGTAGCACGTTGCGCCCCAGTATCCATGAGCGGCAATAGATGAGCAGCATGGCCACAATGAGCGCCATTACCATGATAAAGGCGATGACCATGCCCAGCGGAATCCCCATGAAGGTGATGGCGGCAAACTTGAGCACCACGACAAAATAGACCACGGCCATGAGTGCGGCAAACAGCACAAACCCCGACATGCCCTCACGATAGAGGACAAAGATGAGTGAGGTATAGACCAGAGCCGACCCTGTCTCCCGCTCCAGAATGATGCACAGGATGGGCAACAGGATGATTCCCAGGGCAATGGCATAGTTGCGCCAGCCGTTGAGCTGGAAACCATAGGTGCTGAAGAGTTTGGCCAGGGCCAGTGCCGTGGCCGTCTTGGCAAACTCGGCAGGCTGCAGGCTCACGGGGCCAAAGACCAGCCATGAGCGGGAGCCCTTGATGTCGGGCGCGACAAAGATGGTGACAATCAGCAGCAGTATCATGAATCCGTAGAGCGGATAGGCATAGGCCTCATAGATGCGCCTGTCGATCAGCAACAGCGAGAAGCCGATGAGGATGGAAAGGCCAGCCCACAGGAACTGCTTGCCTGAGAATTCGCTCAGGTCAAACATGCTCGCCTTGTCATAGTCGTAGGTGGCGGCATAGATGCTCACTGCACCGGCAACGACCATGATGAGGTAGAGGATAATCGTGAACCAGTCCACCGACCTCAATAGGTTGGTATTCTCATCTTCATTCCTTACTTCCATTGTTGCTTGACACGGATTGAGGGGTTGATTTCTTATTGTTGTCGGCCTTGTTGCCGGTAGTGGTGGTTTTCTTTGCCTTGGGGTAGGTGATGGTGTGACGGCTGGCCATTGCATGGCCACGGGCCTGTAATCCCGGGGAATTGCCCTGCAGGTAGCGCTGGATCATCAGCGCCCCGATGGGAACACCGTATGTTGCACCGAAGCCTGCGTTCTCGACATAGACACATACAGCGATCTTGGGGTCGTTCATGGGTGCAAATCCCATGAATACCGAATGGTCACGGCCATGAGGGTTCTGGGCCGTGCCCGTCTTGCCGCACACGTCCAGGCCAGGAATGTTGGCTCCAGTACAGGTACCCCCCAGCACCGCCATGCGCATGCCCTCGACAATGTCGGCATAGTAGCGCTTATCGATGTCGGTGTCATGGCGCTCAAGGCTCCTCTTGAGCACACCGACACCCTCGATGTTCTTGACCACGTGGGGCGTGATGTAGTAGCCTCGGTTGGCGATGGTGGCGCTCAGATTGGCTATCTGTAGTGGTGTGGCCAGGATTTCGCCCTGTCCGATGGCATCGCTGATGATGGTCTGACCGACCCATTGCCCCTCCCCGTAGATCTTGTCATAGAAGGCCGTGTTGGGGATGAAGCCGCGGCTCTCACCTGGCATGTCAACACCCAGCTTGTAGCCGTAGCCCATCGACACCATGTGGTTCTTCCACACCTCAAAGGCCTTGCCTGTTGAGCCATACTTGCTGCGCTTGTCCATCATGTACTTGAAACCCCAGCAGAAGTAGGCGTTACATGACGTCTGCAATGCGGGCTTGAGTGGGATGGGGGAGCCGTGACCGTGGCAACCCACACGCAGGCCCGCGTTAACGTAGCCACGGTGACACGGGAACACCGTGCTTGTGGTGATGATGCCCTCGTCAAGGAAAATGAGGCCCTGTGTGGGCTTGAATGTGGAGCCGGGAGGGTAGGCCGCCATGATGGAGCGGTCGTAGAGCGGCTTGAGCCTGTTGTTGACCAGGTCACGGTAGTTCTTGCCGCGCTCCTTGCCCATGAGCAGCGCCGGGTCATAGGTGGGACTGGAAACCAGCGCGAGGATTTCGCCTGTCTTGGGCTCGATGCACACGATGGCACCCACCTTGCCCTGCATGAGCATTTCGCCATAAGCCTGCAACCCGATGTCGATGCTCAGCTTCAGATTATTGCCCGCAACAGGAGCTACATCATTGGCCCCGTCATTGTAACGCCCCTTGATCTTGCCTGTTGCGTCACGGATGAGGATTTCCTTGCCCTTGATGCCGCGCAGCCACTTCTCATAGCTCTTCTCAATGCCCAGGTCGCCGGTATAGTCGCCGGGTCGGTAGTAGTCGTCGTTATCGATATCCTTGGCGTTGACCTCGCGGATGTCGCCCAGCACATTGGCTGCAACATGGTAGTTATATTGCCTGAGGATGCGTTGCACAACATAGAAACCCGGGAAACGGTACAGCTTTTCCTGCAGGCGGCCATAGTCCTCGGGGGTGAGGTGGTTCATGAACACCTGCTGCGTGAAGGCCGAGTAGCTGCGGCCCTTCTTCATCTCCTCAAGCCGCTGGTCAAAGTCCTCGCGGGTAATCTGTACCGTGTTGCAGAAGTCGGTCGTGTCAAACGGGGTCACGTCCTTGGGAATCATCACCAGGTCATACTCAGGCACGTTATAGACCACGAGCGAGTCGTTACGGTCATAGATGAGGCCGCGAGAAGGGTAGATGACCTTCTCGGTAAAGGCATTATTGTCGGCATGGGCCTTGTAGGTCGTGTCCAGCACCTGCAACTGCACCAGCCGCAGGATATAGACGAGCACGATGGCCACGATGAAGCCGCTGATGACAAACTTGCGCTTCTCGAGATTATAATCTTTTCTCACGGCGAGTGCTCACTAAACTGTCTAACCCAAAGATGATGATAATCGAGAGCACGCTGCTGGCAGCGATGCGCGCTATCGTGAGCACGATGTTGTGCAGCGAGAAGGCCTGAATCAAGAAGATGAGGGTGCAATAGACGATCACCAGTGTCGCCATGTACTTGAAGTAATCGCCCACGCCCATCGAGTCCACCGAGGGGATGGGGATATTCATGTCGTTCTCTCGTGAGACAAAGGCATTGAACACGGGGCGCCGCATGGCAGCCATCATGGTGCAGGCAAGCGCGTTCATTCCCGGCGTGTTGTCGAAGATGTCTATCAGCAGCCCGGTGAAGAAGGCAATCGTCAACACCCAGCCGCCATGCAGATTGACCGGCAACCTGAGGATGAGGTAGATAAACACCACGGGCATGGCCACGTTGAAGAGCACAATCTTGTTGCACACCAGCTGCAGCACCACTAGGGCCAGGAAGAGCAATATGAATTGGATCACGGTCTTGGTCATGGCTGTTCTGTTGCTTCGGGTTCTGGCTGCTGGAGCGGCTGTGAGGGCTGGCTGGGCTGTACGGGCTCCTGCAAGGGCTCCTGCGGCCGCTTCTTGTGCTTGTCCTCGGTGGATTGTGGTATAACGTCAACGATTTCGGGCTTGAGTTCAGGGCGGGTCTGGATGTTGGCCAGCGTGTCGATTCCCTGCTCGGCCCGGCGCAGGGCATCTACCTGCTCCTTCATGGAGTTGGTGATGATGCGCACACTGCTCAGCTGGCTGAAGTTGGTCGTTAACTTGATGCGTAGCGAGACAAAGCTGTCGCTCATGCCACGTGCCAGTCCCTCGACGGTGCCCACGATGATTCCCTCGGGGAACACTGCCGAGTAGCCACTGGTGACGACGGTGTCACCCTTGTGATAGGTGAGATGCTTGGGCAACTCTTCGAGCACGGCATAGCGCGGATCCTTGCCGTCCCATACCATGCTGCCGAAGAAGCCCGTGTCGCGCAACTTGCATGATAGCCTGATGTGAGGGTTGAGCAGCGAGATGACTCGTGCCGCATGAGGGCCGACGACATTGACGATTCCCACCACGCCGTTCTGGTCGATGACACCCATCTCAGGCTTGACACCGTCGCGGTAACCGCGGTTGATGGTGATGTAGTTGTTGGGCTGTGCAATACTGTTGCCGATGACTTGAGCCATGACAAAGGTGTATTGCTTCAATGCAGGCTGGTGGAGCGAGTCGGGTGAGTTGAGCGAGAGGTCGGTCATCTGGTTGCGAAGCTCAATCAGTTCCATCTCCAGCGAGGCATTGCGTTCCTGCAGGCTCTCGTTGATGTCACGCAGGTGAAAATAGGACGTGACATTACTGAACGCCTTATAGACAGCGGCGCTCACCGAGTTGGCCGAGGTCAGATAGACGCTCTGCTGGTAGGGGTTATCCTTAAACAGCAGCACGAGGCTCAATATCACATAGATAGCGAAAATGAACCACGCACTGTGCTTGACGAAAAAGTTGAGCAGATTATTCATCGTGCCCGCTCTACCTCATTGCGGCTTAGCGCATGAGGAACTTGAAGTGCTTGATGTTCTTCAGGGCGATGCCGGTACCCTTGGCAACAGCGTGCAAGGGATCCTCGGCAACGTGGAACTCGATACCGATCTTGTCGGTCAAGCGACGGTCCAGACCACGCAGCAAGGCACCGCCACCGGTCAGGAAGATACCATTGTGAACGATGTCCTGATACAGCTCGGGAGGTGTCTGCTCCAGTGCGCTCAGCACTGCGGCCTCAATCTTGGAAATGGACTTCTCGATGCAGTGGCACACCTCCTGGTAGGTCACGGGCACCTCGAGGGGCAGCGAGTTGACCTGGTTGGGACCATGGATGATGAAGTCCTCGGGGGCATCGGGACCCAGGTCGGTCAATGCTGAGCCGACGTTGATCTTGATGGCCTCGGCAGTGCGCTCGCCGACGCGGACGTTGTGGGCGCGGCGCATGTGCTCCTGGATGTCCTCGGTGAGGTCATCACCGGCGGTGCGGATGCTCTTGTTGCTGACAATACCGCCCAGCGAGATGACAGCGATCTCGGTCGTACCGCCGCCGATGTCAACAATCATGTTGCCCTCAGGAGCAAGCACGTCCAGACCGATACCCAGGGCAGCTGCCATGGGCTCGTAGATCATATAAACGTCGCGGCCACCGGCATGTTCGCTAGAGTCGCGGACGGCGCGGATCTCGACCTCGGTCGAACCCGAGGGGACGCAAACCACCATGCGCAGTGAAGGGGAGAACCAGTGATTCTTGGCGCTGACCTTCTTGATCATGCCGCGGATCATGTGCTCGGCGGCATTAAAGTCGGCAATGACACCATCGCTCAAGGGGCGCACGGTGCGGATGCCCTCATGCACCTTGCCGTGCATCTCGCGGGCGCGCTCGCCGACGGCGATGGGCTTGTTGGTCTTGGAGTCGAGAGCCACTACCGACGGCTCGTCAATGACGATGCGGTCGTTATGGATGATAATGGTGTTGGCTGTTCCTAAATCGACAGCGATTTCTTGAGTGAATGAAAACCATCCCATGATTGTTATCTATATGTTTGATAGTTATTTATAATAATCTAGTAAAAAGATGTCCCGTTAATCGGACTGCAAAATTACTGAATTCTCGCCAATTTACCGCTATGTTTTAGTGTAGTTTTTTCGGTTTTTTGATGAGGGGTAGATCAGCGCTGAGGGCTGGAGCATGATCAGAGCATTTCCTCCAGCGCCTCCACGGCGTTGCGCACGCAGTCCTCGCAAGAACACAGCACACCACTGTCGGTACCGACACCCTTCAGGTCCCTGCAGCGGGTCGCCCCGCACCGTTGTTCAAAGTGTGTCCTCAACTGGCTGGCTTGAGGATTCATGCGGCGGTTGTCAAACCGGAGCAACCCCTGTGCCATTTGCGCGCCACACAAGGCTCCGCACGTCTCTTCCATGCAGCCCATGCCGCTTCCGAAGCAGGCTCCCATCGCCAGCAACCGATCCTCAGGCAATCCCAACTCGGGAGCGAAGGCCAGCAGCACCGCCTGGCAGCAGTTATAGTTGCGCTTAAACAGCACAGCGCGCTCACGGCGGGGCATCCCGTTCATCATGTCATTCTGTTCCATCTCTATATTATATATAATAATGTGTATTGATTGCGCTGCAAATTTAGTTGAATCTTGTGACATAGCCATTGACAGTAGCCACCTTTTTGGAAAGGGTAGGGTATTTCATGGGTCATTGTAAACCCTCTAAAAGTGGCTTTATTTGTCCACGAACGGTGGTTTTACCCCTTTCGTGGACGAATAAACGCATGTTTTTGGTTCAAAAAATACCCTCAAGCACTATCGATATCGATAATAAAATCATCAAAAAAGTGGTTTTATTTGTCCACGAACGGCATTTTTAGTATCTTCGTGGCACGATAAAACGCTATTTTGAGATGAAACTGATAGGACGTGAACAGGAAGTGAAGGAATTAAATCGGCTGTATGACAGCGATATGCCTCAATTTGTGGCGATATATGGTCGTCGTCGAGTGGGTAAAACCTTTCTGGTGGATGAAACATTCAAGGGCCGCATCACCTTTCATCATGCAGGATTGTCACCTGTTGATGGCGGTACAGGAAAAAATGTACTCAAGGACCAGTTGAAGAATTTCTATTTTTCTTTAACTAGCCAAGGAATGAAGAAATCCAAGGCTCCCTCGTCGTGGTTAGAAGCCTTTTTCATGCTTGAGCAGTATCTCAAAGCCGTGGATGACGGTAGCCGACAGTTGATTTTTCTTGACGAGTTGCCCTGGATGGACACGCCGCGATCAGGGTTTATCACCGCTCTTGAAGCCTTCTGGAACGGGTGGGCTTGTCATCGTGACAATATCATGCTGGTGGTGTGTGGCTCGGCCTCGTCATGGATTCAGAATCGCTTGATTAACAATCATGGAGGACTGTATGGGCGTCTCACTTGTGAGATCAAGTTATCACCGTTTAGCTTGCGTGAATGTGAAGCCTTCTATCGCAGCCGTGGTGTCAAGTTGTCACGTTATGAAATTGTGAGAGGGTATATGGTCTTGGGTGGAGTGCCCTATTATTTAGGCTACATTGAGCCGAGTTTGAGCATGGTTCAAAATGTTGATCGCTTGTTTTTCTCTAAGGGTGCTCCCTTGCGTGGTGAGTTTGACCGATTATTTGCTTCGGTGTTCTCGCGACCCGAGGAAGTGAAAAGCATTGTGAAAGTCTTGAGCGAGCGCCATGCTGGTTTCACACGAGCAGAGATCGCACGTAAAACGGGTATCCAGCAGGGCGGTGGGTTGAGCAAGATGCTTGAGGCGTTGATTGTCAGTGATTTCGTTCATTCTTATGTGCCCTTTGGCCAGAGCAGAAGGTCTGTTCATTATAAGTTGGTGGATCCTTTTTGCCTGTTCTACCTTCGTCATGTTTACAACCGCAATCGCCCCGATGGCTTTTGGCAGCAGAATCAGTCCTCTCCTTCTATCCTCAGCTGGCAGGGAATAGCGTTTGAGGATATATGTTTGATGCATATTGACCAGATCAAGGCGGCCCTTGGCATCTATGGTGTATCTTCACAGCAATCGTCCTGGACTGTGCGGGGGGATGCCGAGACTGAGGGCACACAAATCGATTTGCTCATTCAACGGATGGATAACGTGGTGAACTTGTGTGAAATGAAATTCTACAAGAATGATTTTGCCGTGGACAAAGCCTATGACCGTGTTTTGCGCAATCGTTTGTCCTTGTTACAGGAGCATTTGCCCAAGCGAGTTACCGTCCACATGACACTGATAACAACCTTTGGACTTGCTTATAATGAGTATTCCGGAGATTTCCAGCAGGTTGTAGTGCTTGATGACTTGTTTGAATAAGTGATTCTAACATCAAAAAGTGGTTTTATTTGTCCACGAACGGTGGTTTTACCCTTTTCGTGGACGAATAAACGCATGTTTTTGAGGCCTGGCTGGCTGTAGCATGAGAAGTTGTGGTGATAAGTTGAAGCAATTAGCAGGCTGAACCACCCAATCAAAATACAAGTCGAGTTTTGCTATTCTTAAGAGAATTTTACTAAATTTGCGGTGTTAATCAATGGCATTTTAACCCGCTTTAGACTTTAGACAATGAAAAGAGAGTTTAATCCCAAAATATCCCTGCGTCGATGCTTGTTGTTGATGCTGGCGTTGCTAGCATCAATTACCACTTGGGCACAAGAGGCCTACACTGTGCTCACTGAGGACGACAGCACGCTGACGTTCTTCTATGATGACCAGCGCAGTTCCCGCACGGGCACGACCTATTCGTTGGATATAATTGATTCTATTTCTTCTCCCGAATGGTATATGGATCGGCTCAAGGTAAGGCAAGTGGTGTTTGACACGACATTTGTCGCTGCCCGTCTCGCTTCCACTCAAGGATGGTTTCGCGGAATGAATAAACTTAATTCCATTACTGGAATCACCTATTTAAATACCGATTCAGTGACAAACATGGAAGGCATGTTTGCTGCCTGTAACTCATTGGCCTCCCTTGACGTGAGTGGCTTCAATACAGCGAATGTGACCGACATGCAATTCCTATTCGCTGGCTGCGAATCCTTGACTTCCCTTGATGTGAGCGGTTTCAATACCTCGAATGTGAAAACAATGGGGGGGATGTTTGCTGACTGCCAATTATTGACAACTCTTGACGTAAGTGGTTTCAATACAGCTAATGTCACGATTATGGCCAACATGTTCGGCGGTTGCCATGCGTTGACAACTCTTGACCTGAGAGGTTTCAACACTGCGAAAGTGACAAACATGCAAATGATGTTTGAGGAATGTGTATCTTTAGATTCCCTTGACTTGAGCAGTTTCAATACCTCGAACGTGACAGATATGCTAGAAATGTTCCAAAACTGTAGATCCTTGACATCTCTTGACCTGAGTAGTTTCAATACCAGGAATGTGACAAAAATGAGAAGGATGTTTTATGCTTGTAAATCGCTGAAATCTATTAACTTGAGCAGTTTCAACACCTCGAATGTGACCGACATGGCAGACATGTTCAATATCTGTCAGTCTTTGGATTCTATCGACCTGAGTGGCTTCAACACCTCGAATGTGACAGACATGAGTGGGATGTTCGCTAACTGCGATGCGTTGGCAACTTTTGACCTGAGTGGTTTTAATACCTCTAATGTACAGGGTCTGGACGGCATGTTTATGGGCTGCAAATCCTTGACTGTTCTTGATTTGAGTGGTTTCAACACCACGAATGTAAAAGGCATGGCATACATGTTTGACGGCTGCAACAATTTGGAAACAATCTATGCCAGCAAAGGGTGGACAACAGATTCAGTGACTTCTTCCTACGGAATGTTTTATGGCTGCATCAGCCTTGTCGGTGAACAAGGTACAGTTTATGATGAGAGCCATATAGATCTCGGTTATGCCCACATTGACGAAGGCCCCACCAATCCGGGCTATCTCTCCAGAAAAAGAATTGCCTATGCACTGCTTTCCGACGACCAAAAGACGTTGTCGTTCTACTACGATGACGAGCGTTCCCTCCGTCCGAACACTCCCTATTTGCTGAATACGGGCGCAGTCAATCCCGGCTGGTCTGAATATGCCGAGAATGTTACACACGTGCAGTTAGACTCCACATTTGTCGCGGCCCGTCCAACGTCCACTTACGGTTGGTTTTATGGAATGAATAAACTCGATTCCATTACTGGAATCAACTATTTAAACACCGACTCTGTGACCGACATGAGACGCATGTTTGCTGGCTGTAAATCATTGACCTCGCTTGACCTTAGCGGGTTCAATACCTCGGGTGTGACAAACATGTGGGCCATGTTCTATGACTGCGATTCATTGAAATCCCTTGACCTGGGTGGCTTCAACACCTCGAATGTGACAAACATGGCACGAATGTTTGCCGACTGCGACACCTTGACTTCTCTAAACCTGAGTGGCTTCAAGGCAGATAGTTTGACAGACATGGCAGGCATGTTTGCTGGCTGCAGATCACTGACAGCTCTTGACCTGAGTGGTTTCAACACCTCGCGTGTGAAGTACATGGGATATGTATTCTCAGGCTGCAAATCCTTGACCGATATTGACTTGAGTGGTTTCAATACCTCTAGTGTGACTGAGATGGAATATATGTTCCAGGACTGCAATTCGTTGGCTAGCATTGACTTGAGCAGCTTCAACACCTCACGTTTGACAGACATGGCAGCCATGTTCGCTGGCTGTGGAAAATTGACATCGCTTGACTTGAGTCGCTTCAATACCAGGAATGTTCATAGCATGGAGGCCATGTTCACTGGCTGCAAAAATTTGGAAACAATCTATGCCGGCAATGGCTGGAGTACTGGTGCTGTGACCGAATCCAGCAACATGTTTAATGGCTGCACCAGCCTTGTCGGTGGTCAAGGCACTGCCTATGATGAGAAGCATGTGGATGCCGCCCGTGCCCGTATCGATGGTGGCCCGAGCAATCCCGGTTATCTCACGGGGAAGAATTATTCACTGCCTGGTGACGTGAACAGTGACGGCGAGGTGAACATCGCCGATGTGAATTGTGTCGTCAGCGTCATACAGGGAGACCCTGACACCTACGATGGCCGTGCCGACGTGAACAGTGATGGTGAGGTGACTATTGCTGACATCAATGCAGTCCTTGCCTTCATCTGATAGGCTGTGATGGGTCCCATAACAGGTGCCGCAGTTGGCCTGTTGTTATGGAATTGTTTCCCGGTCGGGGCAATAACCAGCGGGGCTACACGTTATATATTTAAATAAAGAAATATCAAGTGCGCACAATGAACAAGAGAATGATTTCGCTCATGGCTGCCGCGCTGGCCTTGTTGTCGGTGAGCGGCCAGGTGGAGTTTACCGGTTATGGAAACTATCCTCCCATTGAGATCACCTTATCAAATAACCATACCAGCCTGAACAAGATCTATGTCGTGTATGATATTGAAGGGGTGAGTATGGCCTTCAACTCTGCGACCAGCGAGCCGGCGAAATGGGAAAACTATGACTACGTCAACGGCAACCGCGTTGACGAGCCTGTTTCCGGTGTCCGCTGGAATGGTATGGCAACTACGCTGGATAAGATTGTTCCCAACAAGGGTTATGTCATCACCGAAGGCACTACCCCCTTTTATTGCTGGGTGGTAAACTATGCCGACTACTACCTGGAGCTGAACGATATGTTTATCAACAACGAGGAGCCGTGTAACCTGCTCACATTCAATGTTGACGGTCGTGGAGACGCCATTCCTTATTATGAAATCAATGGTCACCGCCAGGTGCTTGACCGCAAGATTGAGTTGATTTATAACACGCTGGAGTGGGACACCGTCACCACCAGCTGGGTGCAGGTAGAGGCGATTGATTCTTTTGCGGCTCTCGACCAGGGCATGGAAATCACACCCCCATTGTGCAACACTCTGTTCAAGCTCAAGGGCGACTGGTTCTTGAAGCAGTGGAACATTGAAGAGGAGGAAATCGACTGTTCCGACCTCTTTGTTACCCAGGCTGTGGGAGCCAAGACAACCGCCATCCTTCAGGATGTTCGCACCAATGGCAACGAGAGAGATGCCAATAGTGATCAGTTGAGCGGCTCGGCTCCACGACACATCATCTTTACCGGCTATCCGACCGACGGGGTTGTCTATCGTGTGTGGGAAATGGCAACCGACCCCGAGTTTGAGAACATTATCCTCCAGTATAATCAAGACGTGGTGGATTACACGTTTGATGAGTGGGGTACCTATTATATGCGCTATGTGGTGGATAACGCTGCGGGAACCTGTCGTAACTATGGCGAAGACGTGGTTACCGGCGAGCAATACTACACCATCATGGTGAGCGAGAGCCAACTGGAGTGTCCCAACATCTTTTCGCCAGGTTCGACCCCTGATGTGAATGATGTCTGGAAGGTGTCCTACAAGTCGCTCGTTGAGTTCCATTGCTGGATTTTCAACCGCTGGGGTACCCTGGTGTGTGAATTTACCGACCCTGGAGAAGGCTGGGATGGTAGATACAATGGACGGCTTGTTGACACGGGAGTCTATTACTATGTGGTGACGGCACTGGGCAGTGACGGTGTGAAATACAAGAAACGTGGCGACATCACAATCCTGCGTTACAAGAAAGGTGCCGGAGGCACTTCTACCGATGGCTCGGGAGGAGGATATTGATAATGACATGGATTGCGGCGATTGCCGCAATTTGTGGATAAATGAGATTCAAGAGAAACATGAATAACATGAAGAAGATATTATTGATGGCCGCATTGCTGCTGATGTCGTCGGTAACCATGCATGGCCAGCTCAAGCGGGAATACAGCAAGACTTCCACAACATCGTCAACGGTGTTCAGCACAACAGCAAGTCCCGATATCCCGACAAGTGTGACCTTTGCGGGGGAAAATGTGAGCTTTGACCGTCTAGACATGGCCGAGCGCCTTGACCGCGAGTTGACAAGTGTCATCTATGGTCAGACGACGACCGAATTGTGCTTCAAGCGTGCCAACAGGTATTTTCCTGTGTTGGCCAAGATATTGAAAGAGCAGGGTGTGCCACTGGACTTCCTCTACCTGGCGGTGACCGAGAGCTCGATGGATTATAATGCCTATTCAAGCGCCAAGGCCGCCGGCATGTGGCAATTGCTTGCCGGCACTGGCCGTGACTACGGCCTGGAGGTGGGCGATGAGGTGGACGAGCGCTATGATCCCGAGAAATCTACAGTAGCTGCCTGCAAGTATCTCAAGGCGGCTTACAAGAAATATGGCCATTGGCCCACTGTCGCGGCCAGCTACAATGCGGGCATGCAGCGACTGAGCAACGAACTGTCCAAGCAGAAGGTGGATAATTCGTTTGACCTTTACCTCGTCCAGGAGACATCGCGTTATGTCTTCCGCATCATTGCTTACAAACTGGTGATGGAGTCACCCAAGAGATATGGTTACCGTTTTACCCGCAAGCAGCTGTATCAGCCTGTATCTTACATGACTGTTGACGTTACCGGTGCTGTACCCAGCTGGATTGATTGGGCGAAATCGAGAGGCATCACTTATGCCCAGTTGCGTGAGGCTAATCCGTGGATCCGTTCCACCAAGCTCACCAATGCATCGGGCAAAACCTATAAGGTGCGCGTTCCCAAGAAGGACGACCTGTACCGCAGCAAGCGCACCTACACTGTCTACAACAAGGATTGGGTCATTGATTAGAAATAAAGGCTCTTAGGCCCTTAAAGTTAATTCTTTAAGGGCTCTAATATAGACAATTGAACATAACATGAAAATAAATGGTCAAGAGGTTGACTGTGTTGAGGTGCTAGGTGCCCGGGTCCACAACCTCAAGAACATAGACGTGGAGATACCTCATTATAACCTGAGTGTGATCACCGGACTGAGTGGCAGTGGCAAGTCGTCGCTGGCATTTGATACGGTGTTTGCCGAGGGGCAGCGGCGCTATCTGGAGACCTTCTCTTCCTATGCCCGCAACATGATGGGGATGCTGGAGCGCCCCAATGTGGATAAGATTTCGGGATTATGCCCCGTTATCTCTATCGGGCAGAAGACCGTGAACCGCAATCCGCGCAGCACGGTGGGAACGACGACCGAGGTCTATGATTACCTGCGACTGCTCTATGCCCGTGCTGCCGATGCTTATTCCTACCTGTCTGGACAGAAGATGGTCAAATATACCATCGATAAAATATTGTCCTTGATTCTGGAACGCTATCAGGGCAGCAGAATCTACATTCTGGCACCACTGGTCAAGAACCGCAAGGGACATTATAAAGACCTGTTTGAGAACCTGCGCAAGAAGGGTTATATCAATGTGCGTGTCGACGGTACGCTGCGCGAAATCACTTTCGGCATGAAACTTGACCGCTATGTCAACCACAGTGTTGAGCTGGTTGTCGATCGCCTCAAGGTGGCCGCCAAGGATCAGAAACGTCTGGCCGATACGGTCGATCTGGCCTTCAAGCAAGGCAATGGCCAGTTGATGATACTGGATGCCGAGACTGGTGAGGTGGGGTACTACAGCCGCTCGCTGATGGATCCTGCTACGGGACTTTCCTATCTGGAGCCCGCCCCCCACAACTTCTCGTTCAACTCGCCACTGGGTGCCTGCCCCCATTGCAAGGGTCTGGGATATGTCAACATTATCGACCGCAGCAAGATCATGCCCGACATGACCTTGAGTATCAAGGGGGGGGGCATCTTGCCATTGGGAAAATACAAGAATACGCAGATTTTCTGGCAGATATCGGCCATCTGTGAAAAATACGGATGCACGCTCGACACACCGTTGGGCGAATTGCCTGAGGAGGCACTGAACGACATCCTCAATGGCACCAACGAACGGTTGACCCTGCGCACCGAGACCTTGTCCACCAGCAACTATTTCCTTACCTTTGACGGCCTGGTCAAGTATATCGAGATGCAGCAAGATGACACGGCGACAAGTGCTGCCCAGAAGTGGGCCGGCCAGTTCTTCTCCCGTGCCGTCTGTCCAGAGTGTGGTGGTGCGCGCCTCAATCGGGAGGCATTGCACTTCAAGCTTAACGGTAAGAATATTGCCGAACTGTCAGCCATGGACATCGGCGAGCTACGCGACTGGGTTGACGATCTGCACAATCACGTCACACCCGTGCAATGGGAAATCGCCCGTGAGATCGTCAAGGAAATCAGTTCTAGACTCAATTTCCTGCTGGAGGTGGGGCTGGACTATATGTCACTCAACCGCAACTCTGCTTCATTGTCGGGTGGAGAGAGCCAGCGCATCAGGCTGGCCACCCAGATCGGCTCACGTCTGGTCAATGTGCTCTACATTCTCGACGAACCATCTATCGGGTTGCACCAGCGTGACAACCAACGGCTCATTGACTCGTTGAAGACCTTGCGTGACGACGGCAACACCATTCTGGTTGTCGAGCACGACAAGGAGATGATGCTGCAGGCTGACTATGTAATTGACATTGGCCCGCTGGCAGGCCGCAAGGGTGGGCATGTCGTGTTTGCGGGTACGCCTGATGAACTCCTACAGCAGCACACGCTCACGGCCGACTACCTGAATGGGACACGAGCCATCGAGATACCGTCGCGGCGCCGTGAAGGGAATGGCAAGTCCCTGCACCTGACAGGATGCCGGGGCAATAACCTCAAGGGCGTCGAGGTGGATTTCCCCCTGGGCACGTTCACCTGTGTGACCGGCGTGAGTGGCAGCGGCAAGTCAACTCTTGTCAATGCCACGTTGCAGCCCATCCTGAGTCAACGTCTGTACCGTTCCCATACCGCTCCGATGCCCTATGACTCGATCACCGGTCTGGAGTATGTGGACAAGGTGGTCACTGTCGATCAAGCTCCGCTGGGACGCACACCACGCTCCAATGCCGCTACTTATACCGGTGTGTTTACCGACATCCGCAACCTGTTTGTCAACTTGCCTGAATCCAAGATCCGTGCCTATAAGCCGGGCCGCTTCTCGTTCAACACCAGTGGCGGTCGTTGCGAGAAGTGTAACGGTAACGGCTATAAGGCCGTCGAGATGAATTTCCTGCCCGATGTGCTGGTGCCCTGTGAGGAATGTGGCGGCAAGCGCTACAACCGAGAGACGCTCGAAGTCAAGTTCAAGGGCAAGTCGATTGCCGATGTGCTCGACATGACCATCAACCAAGCGGTGGAATTCTTTGATGCAGTCCCCTCGATATTGCGCAAGATCAAGGTGCTGCAGGATGTGGGTCTTGGATACATCAAGCTGGGGCAACCCTCGAGCACCCTGTCGGGTGGCGAGTGCCAGCGTGTGAAGTTGGCGTGTGAGCTGGCCAAGAAGGATACGGGTAAGACGGTCTATATCTTGGACGAGCCCACCACTGGATTACACTTCGAAGATATCAAGGTGCTACTGGGGGTGCTCAACCGTCTTGTGGAAAAAGGTAATACTGTCATTGTCATCGAGCATAACCTAGACGTGATCAAGTGTGCTGATTATATCATTGACATGGGACCCGAGGGAGGGCGGGGTGGAGGACAGGTTGTCGCCTGTGGCACCCCCGAACAGGTAGCCCAGTCCACGACATCGGTGACCGCCCGTTTCCTTAAAGAAGAGCTTCAAGGCTGACGGATTTTCATGTAAAATCTGGATGCAACATTTGCGCCGCGATTCATGTCATACTGCATGGGTCGCGGTGCGTTTGTCATGTTTTCAGGAGTGACATCTAGTGTCAGTCATGGACAAATTATTGGATGATGAGGTGCCGTTTCTCATTCATTTATGGACCTGGTGGAGTGGGGTAAA
The DNA here is from genome assembly GCA_017453505.1 of Muribaculaceae bacterium. Taxonomy (GTDB): domain Bacteria; phylum Bacteroidota; class Bacteroidia; order Bacteroidales; family Muribaculaceae; genus Sodaliphilus. Next base: position 9,464 of record JAFTEU010000031.1, on the reverse strand, counting down.
AGCGGCAAAAAACAAAAATCACACGATTTTTGGGTCAGAAAATTTCGCATCTGAGTGCAAAAAACGATGCTCATGGGCCAGCAATCGGGTTATAAAATTTGGATAAATCTTCCCATCAATGGGTAGCCTGGAGGTGGCTTAAGTGCTTGTGGAGTGGGGAAGAAGAGGTCTTGTCTAGGTTTGTTCAATACCTTAAAATTTTGGTCAAAAAGTCGCATTTTGGCCTATTTCGGCTCTTAGAGGCATTGAATCCAGAAAAAACGGTTAAAATAGGGTGTTTTTTAGTTTTTTGAAGTGATAGAATAGAGCAATTATTATTAATGAAAATAGATTGTGAGAGCCGATGAATAAAGCGAATTTGTCAAAATTTGGAAAATCATTATTTCTGCTGGGGAAGGTAGAATTCTGAAATTTCGGCCAATGTTAGACATCGATGAAAAATATCGCAAGGAAATCGAGTTGAGCTCTCAGAAAATCAAAATTGGTAATTTACCAACGGATGATTTTGCTTTGGAAACAGTCTCCAGTTTGCGTTTTCAAACGGCAGGGTGGGAGTGGAAATTGTCTGTTTTTGGTCTTGGATTGGTGTTTGCAAATGAGACCGGCGCTTAAAAAACGGGAATTTACACCCGTAAAGTTTACAAAATCATCAAAAATGGCATTAACTTTTATTTGCATATGTTATAACGCACTGAAAACCAGCAAATTACAATAAAAACATCTAGTTTTACTATATAGAATTGATGCGCAAGCTGAAATTCGGTAAAATCGCACAATTGATAAATATGTAAACATAAGAAAATCAGCTTATTGGGCAGTGATATATATAGAATTACTTTAAATAAATATATTTACTAATCAAATTAGGTCAAAAACAGCGTTTTTTGAAAAAAATAATTGTAAATTTTAAAATTTTCGTTTTTAAATTTGGTCGATTCAAAAAATCATTCTAAATTTGCAATCCCAAAATTAAAAAACGCAAATAGTCGTTTTTATGATTTTGGGAAGAGTTTGAGCGATTTTGTGGGGTATCCCTGATCGCTGGTTTGGGTCAGAAAATTTTTGGCTCTTAAATTTGATAATCTCGCGCAACAGCGAGCCTAATAAAAATTGTTCTTAAATGGATATTGTATCGCGACTAAAAAGGTTTCTTGAGGACACTGGAATTTCCAATTCTCAGTTTGCCGATACTTGTGAGATACCTCGTCCCACACTATCACAGTTGCTGAATGGACGCAACAAGAAAGTGAGCGATGAGGTGATTGGCAAGATTCATCGCGCTTATCCATCGTTGAACGTGATGTGGCTCATGTTCGGTGACGGCGAGATGTTGCTCAATGGCTCGGATGCCCCCCATGCTACCGCTGACAAAATGTCAGCCTCAACGGGGTCTCAAGGTTCGCTCATTGATGAGTTGGGACAGCGTGCCATATCGTTCGACGATGACGCTTCGGCTGCCTACCACCCCGCTAGCAAGCAGGCACAACGTGTGTCACAGCCTGCGTCGATGAGTGAGGCCATCCAGAGCATCATGCGCAGTAATGGTGGCGGACGCCCCCTGCCCCGTGGCTCGGCTTCTCCCGATGCCCGTCGCGTGGTGAATATCGTGGTCTTCTACAGTGATGGACGATTTGAGCAATTTGGACCGATAAATAAATGATGTAATAATAATGTTAATTCACTCTTAGGCTTTGCCGGTTGTACAAACACACTTAAAACAACGACTTTTGCCGCACATTAATAATAATTAAAACAAACCATACCTAATAGAAACAACAAACCATTGCTATCGAAGGGGCAACCGGCAAGCCGAGTGAGTGATCAAAGAAACGAGAAACAACCAATACAGCACTTAAAGAAGTAAATCAACCACTAAGCACATCAAGAAGAACAACCGCCGTCTGAATCGTTGTCAGGCGGCGGTTGCAGTATTTTATTGTGTGATCGTTTCTGACCCTTGTTGTGGCCTTGATGTTTACTTGATCACGTTGCCCAGGATGTCTCGCAGGATCTGGCGCCCGGCTGCGCTAGTAGCGTTCTTGACGGCCCGTCCGGCAGCGTCTTTGACGCTCGTGTTCTTGCTCTTCTTGCCCGTGATAGTGTCCGACACGGTCTTGCCCAGGATGGTTGCCAGGGTGCCCGTTACGGCAGTCACAACGGCTTTCCACACCTTGCTCCAGATGGTTTTTTCCTTCTTCTTGGACTTCTCTTCCTTCTCGGCTTCCTTAGCAGCGGCGGCCTCCTCGGCGGCCTTGGCTTCGGCCTCGGCCTGGCGGGCAAACACCTCAAAGGCGCTCTCGCGCTCCCCTGCCTGCTTGTACTTGGCATTGATATCGCTGGCCTGATTCATGATGTCGAGGCGTTGCCCCTCGGTGATGGCACCGATCTGGCTCAAGGGGAAGAGCACCTTGGCCCGCTCTACCATGCTGGGCGCACCTTTCGCGTCGAGGAATGACACCAGGGCTTCTCCCGTCTCGAGGCTCATGATGGCTTCGTCGGTCTTGAAGTCGGGGTTGGTGCGGAAGGTCTCGGCGGCGGCCTTGATGGCCTTCTGGTCACGCGGTGTGTAGGCCCTGAGGGCGTGCTGCACGCGGTTGCCCAGCTGGCCAAGGATCACGTCGGGGATGTCGGTGGGCAGCTGTGAGATGAAGAAGATGCCTACGCCCTTGCTGCGGATGAGACGGATCACTTGCTCAATCTTGTCGGTAAGCGCCTTGCTCGTGCCCTCGAACAGCATGTGGGCCTCGTCAAAGAAGAATACCAGCCGCGGCTTCTCCAGGTCGCCAACCTCGGGCAGTGTGCTGTAGAGTTCGCTGAGCAGCCACAGCAGGAAGGTGGAGTACAGCTTGGGCTGCAGCATCAGCTTGTCGGCAGCGAGAACGCTGAGGACACCCTTGCCATCGCGTGTGGCCAGCAGGTCCATGATGTCGAACGAAGGGATGCCGAAGAACTTGTCAGCTCCCTGGTTCTCCAGTTGCAGCAGGGCGCGCTGGATAGCACCGATGCTTGCCGTGGACACGTTGCCATACTGGGTGGTATATTCTTTGGCATGCTTGGAGAGCCAGTCCAGGGCGCTGCGCAGGTCCTTGAGGTCGTCGAGCAGAATGCCCTTCTCGTCAAGGATGCGGTACAGAATGTTGAGAACGCCGGTCTGAGTCTCGTTCAGTCCCATGATGCGCGCCATCAGGTCGGGTCCCATCTCGCCGATGGTCGAGCGCATTGATATACCCTGCTCACCATAGACATCATAGAAGCGCACGGGGCAGCCCTCAAAGGTGATGCTGCCCTGCTCGATACCGAACTCCGGCAATCGTTTCTCGATGAAGCTGGACAGTTTGCCGGGCTGGCTCACGCCTGAGAGATCACCCTTCATGTCAGCCATGAAGCAGGGTACCCCGGCCTTACAGAAGCTCTCGGCGATCACTTGCAGGGTCACTGTCTTACCTGTGCCCGTGGCACCGGCGATCAGGCCATGACGGTTGGCCATATTGCCCAGGATGCTGATGGGTCCATTGGGTCCATGGGCGATGTAGAATCCGTTCTCTTGAGTGTACATAGTCTTGTCGTTGTTGTAATGTTGTTGGTTGATATTTGCTGGTCACAAAGTTAGACCATTTTTATCACAAAACCAAATTATCGGCTAAAATATACCACAAACCGTTTAGCACGTTTGACCACGTGTGCGCCAGCTGAGTGATGCGTTTTTGGTTAGGGGAAAGGGATGTCATAGATTTTTCGACCTTGGATGATGCTCTTGTGAACGGGATATTGTACCTTTGTCGTTGAAACCAGAGATAAGCTTTGACGACAGTGGACAATAAGAAGAAAGTTTTTGTATCGGGCTGCTATGATCTGTTGCACTCGGGTCATGTGGAGTTTTTCAAGCAGGCATCACAGTATGGTGACCTGTATGTGGGCATCGGCAGCGACAAGACCATAGCGGCCCTCAAGGGCCACAAGACGATGTACAGCGAGCAGGAGCGCCTGTTCATGGTGCGTGCCATCCGCTATGTCAAGGAGGCCTTTATCAACGCTGGGGAGGGCTTTCTGGACTTCCTGCCCACCTTGGATATCGTGCAGCCCGACTGCCTGGTGGTGAATGAGGACGGCGACCGTGAGGACAAGCGCGCCTTGTGCCGCGAGCGCGGCATGGAGTACATTGTGCTCAAGCGTGTGCCCAGTGAGGGTCTGGAGGCCCGTAGCAGCACAGGCTTGAAGCAGGCCACGAGCCAGTTGCCCACAAGGCTGGATCTGGCCGGCACGTGGATAGACCAGCCCTATGTCTCGTGTCATGCCCCTGGCTGGGCGCTGACCATCTCGCTGGAACCCACGTTTGAGATCAGGGAACGCTGCGGCTTGTCCACCAGTACGCGCAACACCATCAAGCGCGTGTGGCCCTACCAGCTGCCCAATATGGATCCCGAGATGCTGGCGCGCCTCGTCTTCTGCCTCGAGAACGACCCCGAGCGCAGCGATGGCATTGTCAGTGGTGCCCAGGACGCGATCGGCATCTGTGTGCCTGGCTTGGCGCGTCATTACTATAATGGAACCTTCTGGCCCGAGAAGATAGAATATACTCAGGATCCCGCCCTGCTGGGCTGGCTGGAGGATCACCTGTGCATGATTCCCATGTTTCCCCGCAGGCCAGGTTGCAGCGTGGTCGAGGACAAGGACATCACACCCGTTAAGGTGCGTGCTCTTGCTGCTGCTGCCGATCGCTGCTGGAAGGCTATACAGATGATGGATATGGAGGAATTTGCCGCAGCCTACCGTGCTTCGTTCGAGGCCCAGGTGGCGATGTTCCCCGCCATGATACAGCCTGGTGTGCAGGAATATATTGATCGATACAGCGCCATGGACGGTGTGCTTGCTTGGAAAATGCCCGGTGCCGGCGGCGGTGGATACTTAGCGCTGGTCTGCAGCGACCGTGACCATTTCCCCGAGGGAGCCATCACCTTAACCATCCGCCGTGGAGGAATGTAACTTTTTTAGTGAGGAGTTAGAAGTGAGGAGTTAGGAGTTTTTCCAGACGATACTAACATTACTTAAAACTTAAAACTATGAAACGATATTGTCAAACACTTGAACTGCGGGACGACCGCGAGATGATTGAGAAATATGTGGAGGCCCATGCCCATGTGTGGCCCGAAATCCAAGCGGGCATCCGCAGCGTGGGCATCCTGGATATGCAGATCTACATTCATGACAACCGCCTGTTCATGATATGCGACACGGTTGATGACTTTGACTGGGAGGCCGACAATGCCCGCTTGGCAACCCTGCCCCGTCAAGCCGAGTGGGAGGCCTACGTCGCCCGCTTCCAAGGCTGTGACCCTGCTGCCCCCTCGACCGCCAAGTGGCAACTGATGGAACGTATCTTCAAACTGGAAACAAAATGACAACCGATAAAGAAAACAAATCCCGTCTGTTGGTGACCCGCGAGGGCGTGAGCTATGTGCTGCCCTTCATCGTGGTGACCTGCTGTTTTGCCCTGTGGGGCTTTGCCAACGACATCACCAACCCGATGGTGAAGGCCTTCTCCAAGATATTCCGCATGAGCGTCACCGACGGCACGCTGGTGCAGGTGGCCTTCTACGGGGGGTACTTTTGCATGGCGTTGCCGGCAGCGCTGTTCATCCGCCGCCACTCGTTCAAGAGCGGTATCGTGATGGGCTTGGCTCTATATGCCCTGGGTGTGTTGCTGTTTATCCCTGCAAGGGCTATGGGCAACTTTGCCCCGTTCCTGTTGGCCTACTTCATCCTCACCTGCGGCCTGTCGTTTCTGGAAACGACCTCCAATCCCTACATCCTGCTCATGGGCGACCGTGAGACAGCCACACGCCGCCTCAACTTTGCACAATCGTTTAACCCCATCGGTTCGCTGGCAGGCATGTTTGTGGCCATGAACTTCATCCAGGCCCGGCTCTCACCACTCGACACGGCCCAGCGAGCAACGCTTGACGATGCCCAGTTCGAGGCCCTGAAGCAGAGTGACCTGGGTGTGCTGGTTCAGCCCTATGCCCTGCTGAGTGTGGTCATCCTGCTGTTGCTGGTCGTGCTGTTGCTGGTGCGTATCCCCTCCGTTCAACAGGTGTCACGCAAGCGCAACGAGCCCTTATTGCCTGCCGTGAAGCGTTTGTGGGCTAACAAGGCCTACCGCAACGGTGTGTTGGCACAATTCTTCTATGTGGGCGCTCAAATCACTTGCTGGACGTTCATTATCCAGTATGGTACCCGCGTCTTTATGGCCCAGGGGTTGACCGAACAAGCTGCCGAGGTGCTCTCCCAGCGCTATAATATCGTGGCGATGGTGCTGTTTTGCCTGATGCGCTTTGTCAATATCTACCTCATGAAGTACTTCAAGCCAGGCAAGTTGATGGCCTGCTTCGGCGCTGTGGCAATAGTGTTGTTGCTGGGCGTTATCTTGGTGGGTGGCCGTGTGGGCATGTGCTGCCTGGTGGGCGTGTCGGCCTGCATGAGTCTGATGTTCCCCACCATCTATGGCATCGCCCTGGGTGGTGTGCATGAGGATACCGAGTTGGGTTCGGCGGGACTGATTATGGCCATCCTGGGCGGTAGTGTACTACCCGCCTTGCAGGCGATGATCATCGACAGCGATGCGCCCTTCATGCCAGCTGTCAATGCCTCGTTTGTCGTGCCGGTGGTGTGCTTTGTGGTCGTGATGCTCTACGGCCTGCGCTACAGCCGTTGATCAGTGATTGAGCAGCGCGTCAATCAATGTGGAGACATCGTCGATGCTGATGCGCCCATCATCATCAATGTCGGCACCCTCCAGGCTGATGGAGTCCGCCTTGTTGCTCAGCAGATAGTCGATTAGTGCCGTCACATCGTCAATACTCATGATACCGTCACCGTTCACATCCCCCTTGACGACCGTACTGCTGCCTCCCGACTGTGAGGCGTGCAAGGCAATGCCCTTGACAGCTCCGTTGCTGACCACGTTGCCTGTCCACGAGGCAAAGCGCAGTTGCGCTGTTGATACCCCTTGCGGAACTGCAATCGAGAGATGCAGACTATGGTAGCTGACACCTCTTGTGGTCGGGATGCACGTGACCGAATCGAGAGGACTGCCTGTCTCGTCCTCGATGACCATTGTCAGTGACGCCTTGTTGATGTCGAAGTTGCTGTCCGAGAAATACTTGGTGAACCAGTCAACCGTAGCATTGATACTATCTATACCCTGGCAGGAGAATGCGGGTGAGGTAAGCATGAGCTGCTTGCCTGTCGATGTCACATAGAGGACAATGCGTCCGTTACCGATGTTGGAAGTCGAGAGGGGTGTGCCTGAGTTGTTGTAAGTCCATCCCTCAAAGTTGATGGGGGAGAATTGAGGCATTGTCTGGGCATGCATGATGGTGGCCCATGTGGCAACCATGAGAAGCAGGATGGTCGAGAGACTCTTCATATTGATAGGTTTAAAATGATAATTCCAGCCTCAAAATTACATCTTTCCCTTCATTCGGCAATGATTCTGGGCCAATAATTGATGTTCAAACCGAAACGGTTGCGTCAATCTTGTTGGCCAGACGGGTTGCGGCAACGGTCGTCACCGTTTAATAAATCTTTGTGAAAACTTGACTTGCATGAGAAAAAATGATTACCTTTGCCCAAAACTAAAAAACCATTAATTAACCTTAGAGGCCGTTTGAATTGCGATTGGATGTAAACGCTTTGTCATGCAGATGATTGGGTTGAGACGGCATCTATTAATATCTTAATAAAAATTGGAAAACGAAATTCTGGCACTTAACGCCAATCAGGTAGTGGCCTACCTGCAGAAAGAGCCTCACGAGTTCACCAAGGCCGACATCATCCGCTACATCGAGGAGAACGGCATCCGCATGGTCAACTTCATGTACCCCGGCGGTGACGGCAAGTTGAAAACCCTGAATTTTGTCATCAGCAGCAAGGACTACCTGCGCACGATCCTCTCGTGTGGTGAGCGCGTGGACGGCTCCAGCCTGTTCAGCTTCATTCAGGCCAGCTCCAGCGACCTGTATGTGCTGCCCAGGTTCAGCACCGCCTTCCTCGACCCGTTTGCCGAGATTCCCACACTGTGCCTGCTGTGCTCCTTCTTTGACAAGGACGGCAACCCGCTGGAGAGTTCTCCCGAGCAGACGCTGCGCAAGGCCGCCCAGGCCTTCCGCGAGGTGACCGGCATGGAGTATCATGCCATGGGCGAGCTGGAGTACTACGTCATCCGTCCCTCGGTTGACTTCTACCCCGCCCGCGACCAGCACGGCTACCACGAGTCGATGCCCTATGCCAAGACCAACGACTTCCGCCAGCGCTGCATGGACTACATCGCCAAGGCTGGTGGCCAGATCAAGTACGGTCACAGCGAGGTGGGAAACTTTGAGCAGGACGGCGTGGTCTATGAGCAGAACGAGATCGAGTTCCTACCCGTTCCCGTGCTCGACGCAGCCGACCAGCTTATGATTGCCAAGTGGGTGATCCGCAACCTGGCCTTCCGCGCCAACCTGAATGTGACCTTCGCTCCCAAGATTACCACCGGCAAGGCTGGTTCCGGTCTGCACATCCACATGCGCATGATGAAGGACGGCCGCAACATGATGATCAACGACAAGGGTGTGCTCAGTGATGAGGCCCGTAAGGCCATCGCCGGCATGATGGAGCTGGCTCCCGCGATCACTGCCTTCGGCAACAAGAACCCGATGTCCTACTTCCGCCTGGTTCCCCACCAGGAGGCTCCCACCAACGTATGCTGGGGCGACCGCAACCGCTCTGTCCTCGTGCGCGTGCCTCTGGGCTGGACCGCCGGTGCCGACATGTGCCGCATCGCCAACCCGCTGGAGCCTGCGACCAACTTTGACACCACCCAGAAGCAGACCGTTGAGATGCGTTCGCCGGATGGCTCGGCAGACATCTATCAGCTGCTCGCCGGCCTGTGCGTAGCCTGCCGCCACGGCTTCGAGATGGAGAATGCCCTCGAGCTGGCCAAGAAGACCTATGTTGACGTGAACATCCACGATGCCGCCAACGCCGACCGCCTCAACGAGCTCGACTGCCTGCCCGACAGCTGCGTCGCCAGTGCCGACTGCCTGGAGAAGCTGCGTGGAGCCTTCGAGGAGAAGGGCGTCTTCAGCGCCCACATGATCGATGGTATCATCGCCCAGCTGCGCTCGTTCAACGACCGCACATTGCGTCACGACATCGAGCACGATCCCAAGCGCACCGCCCAGCTCGTGAACGAGTATTTCCAGTGCGGCTAATTGGTTTCAGACAAACCAGATAACACAATCAACAACAAGGGGCAACACTTTTTTCGGCGTTGTCCCTTGTCGTTGTACGCACGGCATGGTCATGTTCTAACGGGTGCAAGTCCCGAGCGCGCCCTAATGGCGGGAAGCGCATAGCCCAAGACAAGGGCATTGTGGTGACGCAATGTCTGAAGGAAGTCGGCGGCAAATCCCTGGCCCGAC
>JAFTEU010000030.1 GCA_017453505.1 Muribaculaceae bacterium | reverse complement strand
TATAGGTGTCCGGGAAAGTCCCGTTAGGGACGACCAGGGCATAGGCAGGGGTGTAACGAGGCGAAGCCGAGTGAAACCCCTGTGAGCAGTTTAAAAAGACGCCCAAGCCCCATCGGGGCGGCAGTAAGTTGCTGATGCTAAGCCTGTCGCCCCGATGGGGCTAAATATTGGTCGGGGTTGACACGATGCAGGGGTTCCGTTCGGCTTCGCCTCACTCCACCGCCTGCCTATGCCCTGGCCAGCCCTAACGGGCTTCAGAGCTAGCCCCATTACACGAAACCACCTGTACGATATTGTTTTCAAGGTGTTTATGGATCCTTTCCGATTTTTCCCCGGACAGTAATGATTAAATATCTGTCTATTGCAGGCAAAAAAGCAGATTCGGCATCTCGACTGGCCAACGAATCAGGAATTATTACTAAATTTGCGGGCAAAGAAGCTATTAATCCTGCGCAAAGGCCATGTGCCGCGCTCTAAACCATTTGACAACTGAATATGAATAAATTCACAACACTCGCTCTGGCAATGGGCCTCGCCCTTGCCGGCTCAGCACAGAACCGTTCTCAAGGCGGCATCAGCCCTGACATGATGCGCCAGATTGTCACCACATCGGCGACCCACCAGAACAAGGCCATCGGCAATGCCTTGGCGGGAAACGCCATCGACGATCTTGCCCGCAACTACCGCAACAACAAGGTTACGGACACCCACTTCAGCATCGAGACACCCAAGCAATCGATCCACAACCAGCGACAGAGTGGACGCTGCTGGATGTATTCCAGTTTCAACGTGCTGCGCGCCAACTTTGCACGCCATCACGGCGACTCCATCAACGTGGAGTTCTCTCATGACTACCTCTTCTTCTACGACCAGCTCGAGAAGGCCAACCTCATGCTGCAAGGCGTGATCGACTGCGCCGACAAGCCCATCGATGACACGCGCGTGCAGTTCTTCTTCCACCACCCCATCAACGATGGCGGCACCTTCTGTGGTGTGGCCGACCTCGCCGAGAAATACGGCCTTGTCCCCGTTGAGGCACAGCCCGAGACCTACTCGGCCGAGCGCACCTCGCGCATGAGCCAGCTCGTAGCGTCCAAGCTGCGTGAATTCGGACTGGAACTGCGGCAGATGGTCGCCGACAAGAAGAGCAAGAAGGCCATCAACCAGCGCAAGACCGAGATGCTGGGCACCATCTACTCCATGCTCTCGCTCACCCTGGGCGAGCCCCTCAAACAGTTCACCTATGCCTTCCGCGACAAGAACGGCAAGGCCATGGGTCCGGCTCGCACCTACACCCCGCTGGAATTCTACCGTGAGACGGTGGGCGGCCCCATCAACGGCACCTTCATCATGGCGATGAACGATCCCCGCAGGGAGTACTACAAGACCTACGAGGTGGAATGGGACCGTCACACCTATGACGGCCACAACTGGCGCTACATCAACCTCCCCATGGAGGACATCGCCGCCATGGCCATCGCCTCGTTAAAGGATTCCACCAAGCTCTATGCCAGCTTCGACGTGGGCAAGCAGCTCAACCGCGACAACGGTTACCTCGCCCTCGACAACTTTGACTATGCCACCCTGTTCGGCACCACATTCCCCATGGACAAGGCCCAGCGCATCGCCACGTTTGACAGCGGTTCAACGCACGCCATGACGCTCTGCGCCGTCGATCTTGACGACGACGGCAATCCCGTCAAGTGGAAAGTGGAGAACTCTTGGGGTGGCGACAGCGGTCACAAGGGTTACATCATCATGACCAACGAGTGGTTCAACGAGTACTCCTTCCGTCTCGTCGTGGACAAGAAATATGTGCCGCAAAACATCCTCAAGGCCGCCGAAGCCAAACCCGTCATGGTCATGCCCGAAGATCCCCTCTTCGGCACCGACGATTGACAATCAATACTATTTTGATACTACTTTTACTCCTGCCAGCTACCGCTTCGGCAGGAGTTTTTAGCGGGCATCAATGTAATCCAGCAGATTGATGGTGCCTGCCTCATTCTTGACATCCAGGGCAGGGACATACTCGACCATGCGGGTCGAGCCGCTTGCTTTATCCACATGGAAATACACCAGAGTACCCGTGTAGCTGCGGAACACCACTTGATAATCAGAGTCAGTCTCCTCCCCCATCGTGACAGACATCATGGACGGATTCTCTTGCGCCACGCTCCAGTCATACTCACTGTGGCAATAGTTATTCACTCCCTCCAGGGCCATCTGTGCCGTGATTTCGCCATGCGAGGTGCTGGCCCCACACGAACACAGCGTCAAGAGAACAAATGACGATATGGTGACAATAATATCTTTCATAAAATGTAATCTTAGCATGTTCATGGCCGCAAAGTTAACGATTTTTTCAATTCAACACATCCTTGGCAACTATTCACCGACTCAATCTCACGCTAAGCCGCCAAGCCGCTAAGATATTATTTATAAGGTGCTTACATTATATATTCTCCAGGCATTCATTGATGTCTTGACACTGATATGTAATTCCCAGATTCTTGTAGATGGCAAATGATAAAATC
>JAFTEU010000029.1 GCA_017453505.1 Muribaculaceae bacterium | reverse complement strand
GTATTCCTTCTAACACATTTTTAATAATATAATCGTTGCAAAGTTAATGTGAATTATCCAACATTATAAACTATTTGTTGCTCGATACTGACACTTTCTTAACATTTTGGATGAAAATCGTTGCTAAATAAGGGTAGGCCGCTAAAGCCAAGAAACAGAATGCCCTATCCGCTACCGCCTCGTCGGAATTCCACAATAAAGTCAATTTTACTAAAGTATCATGAGTGTTTAAGAACAATCAAAGTACTGAAAAATAATAAATTACTATTATTATCAGTACTGCTGAACGCTATTTTAGTAAGATTCTTAAACAAATAGACGATATAACCAGGCGCGAGATGTCACAACGGCACATATCGATAACTCATCCATGAATTATCAGTCAAAATGATAACAAAATCATGTTTTTCATGATATTTTACCCGCTTTTAATTAATTTAAAGGCCTCAAAATATCAAGAAAGTATAAGAGTTAGTGAAAATAGTACCACTCCAATTAGGGAAATATACTTAATTTTGCCACATTAAATAACCTAATAACATTTTCTAAATGAAACGTCAACTATTGTTCTTATTGCTGCTCATAGCGGTGTTGCCGCTTGGAGCGCAAATCAGGGGTAACAACATCGTGGTCACCGTGGAGCCAGACCATCAGGACTGGAACTATAAAGTAGGCGAAAAATGCAAGTTCAATGTCGAGGTGCGCCGCTCGGGCACATTGCTCGACAACGTGGACATCGACTATGAAGCTGGTCCCGAGATGTATCCGGACGTGAAGAAATCAACCACCTTGAAAAAGGGGACTATGAGTTATACGGGCGAGATGAAGACTCCGGGCTTCTATCGCTTGAAAGTCACCGCCCACGTGGGTGGCAAGGATTACTCGGCATGGTGTACCGCAGCCTTCTCGCCCGAGAAGCTGAAGCCCACAACGGTTGACCCGAAAGATTTTGACCAGTTTTGGTCAAAAGCCATTGAGGAGGCCCGCTGGACCAAACTGGAACCCACCAAGACGTTGCTGCCCGAGCGCTGCACACAAGACGTGAACGTCTACCAAGTCTCGTTCCACAACGTGCGTTGGGGAAGCCGCACCTATGGCATCTTGTGCGAGCCTGTCAAGCCCGGCAAATACCCTGCACTGCTGCGTGTGCCCGGTGCCGGTGTGCGTCCCTATCAAGGCGATGTCTATACAGCTTCTCAAGGTTTCATCACACTCGAAATCGGCATCCACGGCATCGACGTGACCATGCCGCAGAGCGTATATGACAACCTGGCTGATGGCGCTCTCAACTGCTATTGGGAATTTGGTATGGATGACCGTGACAAGAGTTATTACAAGCGCGTTATCGTGGGTTGCGTGCGTGCCATCGACTACATTGAGCAATTCACCGACTGGGACGGCAAGAACCTGGGCGTGACGGGCAGCAGCCAAGGCGGTTTCCTGTCGCTGGCAACGGCCGGACTCGACAAGCGCGTGAGCTGTTACGGTGCAGTGCATTCGGCCCTGTGCGACCATACGGCTTCGCTCCAGGGCGTGGCTTGCGGTTGGCCCCATTATTTTTACTGGATGTCGCCCGAGCAGCGCAAAGCTGCTCAAGACAAGATTGAGACCTCACGTTATTACGATGGTGTGAACTTCGCCCGCCGCATCACCTGCCCGGGTTGGTTCTCATTTGGCTACAACGACGACGTGGTGCCTCCCACGACCGCCTATGCGACCTATAACGTGGTAACTGCCCCCAAGAAGTTGAGTGTCTATCAGCAGACGGCCCACTTCTGGTACCAGGAACAATGGGACGAATGGCTACAGTGGCTCATGGACCAATTGAGGAGCAAGTAAAAGCATAGGATATGGTAATTTAGACACTAGAGCTTCCGGGAGTGCCTGAATATCCAGCTAACAAAAAGACAACAACATACATACTCCAATAAAATGAGTGAATTCAAGAATAAAATTACCGCTTTGCGCCAGCATCACGAGGAGTTACTGAACCGCAAGAATGAACCCCTCGCTTGGGGCAACGGCATCTACGAGAAATACAGGAATCCCATCATCACCGCCGAGCATACTCCGCTGGAGTGGCGCTATGACTTCAACGAGCAGGACAACCCCTACTTGATGCAGCGCATCATGATGAACGCGACGCTCAATGCAGGTGCCATCAAATGGCAGGGCAAGTATGTACTTGTTGTGAGGGTTGAAGGTGCCGACCGCAAGTCGTTCTTCGCTGTGGCCGAGAGTCCAAACGGTGTGGACAACTTCCGATTTTGGCCCGAGCCCATCACGATGCCCGATGATGTGGTTCCCGCCACCAACATCTACGATATGCGCCTCACGGCTCATGAAGACGGCTGGATCTACGGCATCTTTTGCGCAGAACGTCACGATGATACTTGCCCGGACGACCTAAGCGCTGCCACGGCTACTGCCGCCATTGCCCGCACCCGTGACCTCAAGACCTGGGAACGTCTGCCCGACCTCAAGAGCAAGAGCCAGCAGCGCAACGTGGTGCTTCACCCCGAGTTTGTAAACGGCAAGTATGCCTTCTATACCCGTCCTCAAGACGGCTTCATCGACGCTGGCAGCGGCGGCGGCATCGGATGGGCACTGGTGGAAGATATCACCCATGCCGAAATCGTTGATGAGAAAATCATCAACGCTCGCCACTATCACACCATCATGGAAGTGAAAAACGGTGAGGGCCCTCACCCCATCAAGACACCGCAAGGCTGGCTGCATCTTGCCCACGGCGTGCGCGGCTGCGCCTCGGGACTGCGTTATGTATTGTATATGTACATGACAGCACTCGACGATCCCACGCGTGTTATCGCACAACCTGGCGGATATTTCCTCGTTCCCGAGGGTGGCGAGTATATCGGTGACGTGATGAATGTGGCCTTCTCTAACGGCTGGATTGCCGATGAGGACGGACGTGTATTCATCTACTATGCCTCGAGCGACACCCGCCTGCATGTGGCCACATCGACCATCGACCGCCTGGTGGACTACTGCATGAACACGCCTCAAGACGGCCTGACCACCACGGCCAGCGTGGAGACCATCAAGCGACTCATCGAGAAGAACCGGTTATCCGATAAGAATAAATAATAACGAATCATAAACGAGGCGACGGACTGAAAACATTTCCCGATTCCTCACTCCTAATTCCTAATTAACTGAAATGGCAAGTTTAAAAGAAAAAATCGGCTACGCCCTGGGTGATGCGGCTGCCGGGGGCATTACCTGGAAAGTCATGTCAATCGCTTTCCCGTTGTTTTTCACCAACGTCTTTGGCCTCACGGTTGCCGACACGGCAACGCTGATGCTCATCGCCCGCATGTTTGATGTCGTCACCGACCCCCTGATGGGCAGTCTGGCCGACCGTACACAGTCGCGCTGGGGTACCTATCGTCCCTGGCTCATCTTCGGTGCCATCCCCTTGGGTCTTGTATTCGCCCTGCTGCTCTATACACCTGATTTCGGCCCCGTGGGCAAGCGCATCTATGCCTACACGCTCTATCTGCTCATGATGGCCGTTTACACCGCCGTAAACGTGCCTTACGGCTCGCTGCTGGGCGTGATGACCGATGATGACAACGAGAAGAATCAGTTCTCTTCGTTCCGCATGGTAGGTGCCTATGCTATGGGCTTTATCACCCTGCTCTCATTCCCTTACTTGCAGAAGATGGTTGGCGGCACCGAGGCGCATCAATATGCTGTGCTGGGCGCTGGCCTTGGTTTCGTGGCCACAATCATGACACTGGCTTGCGGTCTGCTGACCAAAGAGCGCCTGAAACCCATTCGTGCCGACAAGTTCTCCTTCAAACCTTTTGCCGACCTGTTCAAAAACAAGCCCTGGATTTACCTGACGCTCATCGGTATCTGCACCAACTTCTTCAATGGCTTCCGCTATGCCGTGGCCGGTTATCTGATGGAATACTGCCTGCACGGAGACGTGACCGTGAGCGGCCTGATCATCAACTACACGGTATTCATGACCTTTGGCGAGGTGACCTGCATGATTTTTGGTGGTCTGTCGCCCAAGTTTACCCAGTGGATGGGCTCAAAGCGCAAAGCCTTTGCCGTTGCAGCCATCATCTGCATGGTGACCTCGATCGCCTTCTTCTTTGTGCCCATGGATCCCAAGTACATTTGGGTATTGGTGGGCATCGTGATCCTCACTTCGGTTGGCGTGGGCCTCTATTCCCCGCTGCTGTGGTCGATGTATGCCGACGTGGCCGACTATGCCACCGAGAAGAACGGCACCTCGTCGACGGGTCTCATTTTCTCGTCAGGAACGATGGCACAGAAGTTTGGCACGGCCATCTCGGGTTCGCTGGTTGCCCTGCTGTTGGGCATCGCCGGCTTCATCTCGGGTACTGACCCTGCCACGGGCCAGACGGTGATAACCATCACCGACGAGGAATCAGTTCGCAACATGGTTTGGGCTCTGTTCTCGCTCTTCCCTGCTGCCATTATTATCATCATGCTTTATCTGCTCCATCTTTATCCCATCAAGAAGTGAGATGAACGACGATATCAAGACGCTGAAAGCCGAAGTTCAGGATGTGCTGGAAAACAACATTCTGGACTTTTGGCTGTCCAATATGATAGATGACGAGCACGGTGGCTTCTACGGCCAGATGACCGGTGAGGGTCAGCTCGTCAAAGACGCCGACAAGGGCGGCATCCTCTCGGCCCGCATCCTGTGGGCCTTCTCGGCTGCCTACCGCGTCTTGGGCAATCCTGAGTACCTCATGGCGGCAACACTCATCAAGGACTACATTATTGAGTATTTCTACGACAACCAGTACGGTGGCACCTACTGGTCGGTGGACTATCTGGGCAATCCCAAAGATACCAAGAAGCAGTTCTACGCCATCGGGTTCATGATCTATGGCCTGAGCGAATATGCCCGAGCTACCGGCGACCAGCAAGCGTTGGAATATGCCATCAAGTTGTTTGATTGCATCGAGCAACATTCGTTAGACCAGGTGAACAACGGCTATATCGAGGCTCAAACGCGTGAATGGAACGAGATCGCCGACATGCGTCTGTCGGAACTCGATGCCAACTTCCCCAAGTCGCAGAACACCCATCTACACATCATCGAGCCCTATACCAACCTGTACCGCTGCCTCATGGAATGCGAAGCCTGTCCAGTATCAAGCGACGTTGTGGAGCGTGTGGAGAAAGCCCTGCGCAACCTCATCGACATTTTCACCGACAAGATTCTGAATCCCGTGACGCATCATCTGGACCTGTTCTTTGCTATGGACTGGATCCGCGAGGCTGGTGCCCTTGAGAGTTACGGCCATGACATCGAGTGCTCATGGCTCATGCACGAGGCGGCACTGGTGCTGGGCGACCAGGCCGTGCTTGACAAAGTGGAACCCATCGTGAAACTCGTGGCTAAAGCCAGCGAGAAAGGCTTGAATGCCGACGGGTCGATGGTACACGAGGCCAATCTTGACACCGGCTTTGTCGATGACGACCGCCACTGGTGGGTGCAGGCCGAGACTGTGGTAGGATTTATCAACCTGTATCAGCACTTCGGCGACGAGAGCGCGTTGCACAAGGCGCTGCACTGCTGGCAATACATCAAGGACAACCTCATCGACCGCGAGGGCGGCGAGTGGTTCTGGAGTCGCGATGCCCAGGGCAACATCAACCGACGCGACGACAAGGCGGGCTTCTGGAAATGCCCTTATCACAACTCACGCATGTGTCTTGAAATCATGGAACGTAATTTCGAACAATAATTATAAGATATGGATAACAAGAGATACGGTCACTTTGACGACCAACACCGCGAATATGTCATCACCGACCCACAGACGCCGTGGCCCTGGATCAACTACCTGGGCAACGAGGATTTCTTCTCACTGATTTCCAACACGGCAGGCGGCTACTGCTTCTACAAGGATGCCAAGTTCCGCCGCTTGACGCGCTACCGCTACAACGGCGTTCCTATGGACAACGGTGGCCGCTACTTCTACATCAACGATGGCGGCTCCGTGTGGAATCCGGGATGGAAGCCTTGCAAAACGCCGCTCGACAGCTATGAGTGTCGTCATGGCATGAATTACACCCGCATCACGGGCAGCAAGAACGGTGTCGAGGCATCGGTGCTGTTCTTTGTGCCCCTGCACACATGGGCCGAGGTGCAGAAGCTCACGCTCACCAACAACAGCAACGAGGTGAAGCGCCTCAAGCTGTTCTCCTTTGCCGAGTGGTGCCTGTGGAATGCAGCGACCGACATGGAGAACTTCCAGCGCAACTTCTCGACCGGTGAGGTTGAAATCGAGGGCTCGGTCATCTACCACAAGACCGAATACCGCGAGCGCCGCAACCACTACGCATTCTACGGTGTGAACGCTCCTATCCAGGGCTTTGACACCGACCGTGAGACTTTCGTCGGCCTGTATAATGAGTTTGCCAATCCTGATGCCGTCATCCAGGGCCGTCCGCGCAACAGCCATGCCCACGGTTGGAGTCCCATCGCTTCGCACTACATCGAGGTGGAACTGCAGCCCCGCGAAAGCCGTGACTATATCTACCTGTTGGGCTATGTCGAGAACAAGCAAGAAGAGAAATTCATCGCTCCGCAGGTCATCAACAAGACGCAGGCAGGGGCTATGATGGCCCGCTTTGACACCAGTGAAAAGGTGGATGCCGCTTTTGCCCAGTTGTGCAACTATTGGGACAACCTGCTCAACATCTACAGGGCAAACACCGGGAATGATAAACTCGACCGCATGGTCAACATCTGGAACCAATATCAGTGCATGGTCACCTTCTGCATGTCACGCTCGGCCTCTTTCTTCGAGAGCGGCATCGGGCGCGGCATGGGATTCCGCGACAGCAACCAGGATCTCGTGGGCTTTGTGCACCTCATCCCCGAGCGTGCCCGTGAGCGCATCATCGACATCGCCTCGACGCAGTTCCCCGACGGCGGCTGCTATCACCAGTATCAGCCATTGACCAAGCGCGGCAACAACGACATCGGCGGCGGCTTCAATGACGACCCCTGCTGGCTCATCTTCGGCACCGTGGCCTATATCAAAGAAACGGGCGATTTCTCGATTCTCGACGAGATGGTTCCGTTTGACAACCAACCGGGCACCGAGGTCACGCTGTTTGAGCACCTGCAAGTTTCATTCAACCACGTGGTCAACAACCTGGGGCCGCACAGTCTGCCCCTCATCGGTCGCGCCGACTGGAACGACTGTCTGAATCTGAACTGCTTCTCGTGGGACCCCAACGAGAGTTTCCAGACCACCGAGAACAAGACCGAGGGTTCACAAGCCGAGTCGGTGATGATTGCCGGCCTGTTTGTCGTGACAGGCAAAGACTATGTCGAACTCTGCAAGATTCTGCCTGACCACATCAAGACAATGCAAAATCTCAACGATATCGATTTCGCCGCCGAGGCCGACCGCGCCCAGCAGCATGTCGATGAAATGGTCAATGCCGTCAAGGCCCATGGCTGGGACGGTGAATGGTATCTGCGTGCCTACGACTTCTATGGCAACAAAATCGGCAGCGACGAGTGTGAGGAAGGCAAAATCTTCATCGAGTCACAGGGCTGGTGCACCATGGCGGGCATCGGTCTGGAAGAAGGGCTCGTGGAGCGTTCGCTCGACTCGGTAAAAGAACGCCTGGAATGCGAACACGGCATCGTGCTCAACAATCCCGCCTTCACCACCTATCATGTCGAGATGGGTGAAATCAGTTCCTATCCCGAAGGCTACAAGGAGAATGCGGGCATCTTCTGCCACAACAATCCTTGGGTCATCATCGGCGAGACGGTGGCTGCCCGCGGCGATGACGCTTGGAGCCATTACAAGAAGATTCTGCCCAGCTACGTCGAGGAGGACCGCCAGACACTGCACAAGGTCGAGCCCTATGTTAACTGCCAGATGGTGGCAGGTAAGGATGCCTATCGTCCCGGTGAGGGCAAGAACTCATGGCTCACCGGCACCGCAGCGTGGATGTGGTACACCGTGTCGGAATTCATTCTTGGCATCAAGCCGCACTATGATGGTCTGCTCATCGACCCGTGTCTGCCCAAGACGGCGCGCAACTACTCGGTGACTAGGCGCTTCCGCGGTGCGGAGTATGAAATCCATGTGAGCAACCCCAAGGGTGTGAGCAAGGGCATTGCCCAGATGACTGTTGACGGGAAGCCTGTCGAGGGCGCTATCGTGCCCGCACAATCAGGCAAGCACATTGTCGAGGTCGTCATGGGATAATCTCTTGATTGAATAGTTGAACAACAATAACCATAATATATCAAAACGATGAAAAGATTCTCTCTTATCCTTGCAGCGATGATGTTCCTGGGTTCCGGCACGATGAGTGCTTGGCAGGGTGACGTTGCTGTGCAAACGCCCAACACCCAGCTGGTTCTACATGCCTATGAGGGCGGCGACCTGCGCATGGGCTACTACGGCAACAAGAGCGCCACACTGCAGCAACTGCGTGACGGTGGTGCCGACCTTAACTTCTCGGCTTTGCCCGCATTCGGCACCGTGGATGCCATCCAACTGCCCGCCATTCAGGTGCAGCATGCCGACGGCGACCTGAACCTTGAGCTCAAGGTCACCAACTACGAGACAAGCAGCGACGACCGCTCACAGCTCCACATTTTCACGATGACCGATAAACTGCTGCCCGTCACTGTGAAAGTGTTCTATAAAGCCTACAAGAACGTGGACGTGATTGAGACTTGGACCGAAATCTCTCACAAGGAGAAACGTGCTATCACGCTCAAGCGCTTCGATTCCGGCCACTTGACGCTGCGCCAGGGCGACGTGTGGATCAGCCACTTGCACGGCAACTGGGCAGCCGAGGCCGAACCCACGACCGAACCGCTCACCCAAGGCCTGAAGACCATCCGCAATACCGACGGTGCCCGCAACTCGCACATGGACGCTCCCGAGCTGATGATTTCGCTCGACGGTGAACCGCAGGAGACCACGGGTCGCGTCATTGCTGCCATCCTGTGCTGGAGCGGCAACTACGAACTACGCCTCAACACTACAGGTCATCGCCAGCACCAGTTCTACGCCGGTATCGACCCCATGTCGTCAGAATATGTGCTGGAGCCCAACGAACTCTTTGAAACTCCGCATCTGGCTCTTGCCTACTCCGAGGACGGTCTGGGAGGTGCCAGCCGTACCATCCATCGCTGGGCACGCACCGAGGGCATGTTCCACCGTGGCATGAAGACGGGCGACATCTTGCTCAACTCGTGGGAAGGTGTCGTGTTTGACATCAAGGAAGAAACCATGATCAACATGATGGACGACATCGCCAAGTTTGGCGGTGAACTGTTCGTGATGGACGATGGTTGGTTTGGCGACAAGTATCCCCGCAACAACGACTCGTCGTCGCTAGGCGACTGGGTGGTGGACAAGCGCAAACTGCCCGGCGGCATCAGCACGCTCACCCAGGCGGCCCGTCAGCGGGGCATCAAGTTCGGCATCTGGATCGAGCCCGAGATGTGCAACACCGTGAGCGAACTCTACGAGAAGCATCCCGACTGGATGCTGCAGACCAAGGGCCGCGAGCTCAAGCAAGGCCGTGGTGGCACACAGGTCGTGCTCGACCTGACCAACCCCAAGGTGCAGGACTTCGTCTTCGGCATCGTCGACAACCTGATGACGCAGAATCCTGACATCGCCTATATCAAGTGGGATGCCAATGCCTCGATTCAGAACTACGGCTCGCTCTACTTGCCCAAGAACAAGCAGAACAACATCTCCATCCTGTGGCACCGCGGACTCATCAACGTGCTCAAGCGCATCCGCGCCAAGTATCCCGACCTGGTCATCCAGGACTGTGCCTCGGGTGGTGGCCGTGCCAACTATGGCCTGCTGCCCTACTTCGACGAGTTCTGGGTGAGCGACAACAACGATGCCCTGCAGCGCGTTTACATCCAGTACGGAACCTCCTACTTCTTCCCTGCCAACGCCATGGCACAGCACATCGGCGGCTCTCCTTACTGGAACACGGGCGGCCGTGTCATCCCCATCAAGTTCCGCTGCGATGTGGCCATGAGCGGACGTCTGGGCATGGAGCTGCAACCGCGGCACATGAGCCAAGAGGAACATGACCAGTGCACACAGGCGTTTGCCGACTACAAGCTGCTGCGACCCGTCGTGCAGACCGGCAACCTCTATCGTCTGGTTTCACCCTACAACCGCAAGGGCGTCTCGTCCATCATGTTCAGCAACGATGCCATGGATCATGCCGTGTGGTTCGTCTATAAGGTGGACAACTACGTGGACCAGCCACTGCCGCGCATCCGGCTTGCAGGCCTGGATCCCCAGCGCAGTTACACCATCACCGAGCGCAACGTCAAGGTAGGCCAGCAGCCATGCCAGCTCAACGGCAAGACCTTCACTGGCCGCTTCCTGATGGACATCGGCCTTGAAGTGCCCCTGGCCAGCGACTACGCCAGCCGCATCTTCGAGCTCCAATCTTTAACCATTAACTAGGCTTTAGGCGAAAGTAATCGTACTAAAAACTAAAAACTTAAAACTTAAAACAATGAAACCAAGACTGTTGCTCATCTCCCTGCTGTTTGTTTTTTGCGCAACACAAGCAGGAGCCCGTGCACCCAAAGTCGAGAAAACCCCGGCGCAAAAGTTGATTGAGCGCCTCACCAAGCTGCAAAAACGTGGCATCATGTACGGCCATCAGGACGACCCGTTCTATGGCATCACGTGGGAATGGGAGCAGGGTCGTTCCGACACCTATGACCTTGTTGGCGACTACCCTGGCGTGATGGGCTTTGACCTGGGCGGCATCGAGATGGGAGACGACAAGAACCTGGATTCGGTACCGTTCAACTGGATTCGTGGGGAAATCATCAAGCAACATGAGCGGGGCGGCATCGTGACCCTGTCATGGCATCCGCGCAATCCCATGCTGGGCACCACCGCTTGGATCGAGAGCGACATCAAGTCGTTTGAGGCTGCAAAGCCTTATCTCGAGAAAACCGGCCAGCTCGGTCTTGTCCTCGATCCCCGCAGCACGGTGAAGGAGATTCTTCCCGGCGGCAAGGGCCACAACAAGTTCATGACATGGCTCCAGCGTGTCGAGGCATTCATCCTCTCGCTCACCGACAAGGACGGCCGTCCCATTCCTGTCATCTTCCGTCCCTGGCATGAGTACAACGGCGGATGGTTCTGGTGGGGCAAGGGCAATTGCTCCGACGAGGATTTCCTGCGCTTGTGGAATCTCACTCAAGACTATCTCAACAAGAGCCTGTCAGCGTCCATCGTGTGGAGCTGCTCGCCCAACTTGGGTGTCGATCCGCAGGAATTCTACAACCGTTGGCCTGGTGACGAGCGTGTCGATTTGTTAGGCCTTGACGCCTATCAGTGGGGCACCGAGGAGGATTTTGTCAAGCAGTGTAATGCCGACATGGACTTCCTCGATGCCTATGCCCAGGAGCATGGCCTGCTGCTGGCATTCACCGAGTGCGGCTACAAGAATTCGCCCGATGCCACCTGGTGGAGCCGCGTGTTGCTGCCCATCATGGAGAAACACCATCCCTGCTATTTCCTGCCGTGGCGCAACTTCAAGCGTGAGCACTTTGGCGCAGCGCCCGGCATCGCGACAGCCGATGATTTCAAGCAAATGGCAAAGGAAAAGCAAATCCTCTTTGTCAACGACATCAAGAAAATAAAGTAATATAACAGTTCTTCTATAACCAAGATAGCTGGCAAAGTGAGATGCCGGCTTTCTTAGTTAATTCTCAATCCGTTCTTCACACAGGAAAGATACCAGCACTTTTAATGCCTCGATATTATCCACGTGAGGGCTTTGAATATGTTCAGGCAGTACTTTAGCGCCGAGCATTCAATCCTGGACATCACATCCCGTCTATGATCTTCTTGCCGAAATAGCTGAACATGAAAATGGGGAAAGCATTTAGGATCGCTACTTTGCAATCTTCGGTTTCCACATACTTGACGAGCTGGTTCTCAAAGACTTCAACTTGGCTGCTCATTTCGTCTGGAACCTCATTCTTTCCGCTACAGATATAGTTTGCCTTGCTGACATTCATGACGATTAGATGGCGCCAGTTCTTCTTAATCAGATCTGTTTTCTCACGAATCTTGCCAGCATCATCGGCGGGCTTTACCATGAGGACAAGATATTCCAAGTTGCCGCCATAGAATGAAAACTCGTGGACTTGATGCTTGAATCGCTCTTCCTGGCACCTCTTGCGCGTTACAGTATATGTCCAATAGTCATTGTCGGGCAATTCCTTGGTATATCGCAATGACTCTACCATCGGATAATTGATGAACAACAGTCCATTTCCCGTCTCATCCATGAAAAAGTCCAGCATGGCTTGCAACTTCTTGTTGTTCTCTTCAAGTGTCCCGCCGCTTTCCTGGAAGTCGTAGTCAAAGAACAAATAGATTTCAGAGACTTCATCTTCTCGGATATTCTCCAACGTATGATCTCCCTTCTCTAACAATATCTCTTTGAGTACAGATACGGTGTCAACTTCCAGCAGCCCGTTCAATGCATCGTGGGCCTTCAACTTACTATACAGTGAGTAGATGTTGCTATTATAGGTACAGACGAATGTATCGGACTTATCTGGGAAGAAAAGCCGCCTGATAGACTCGAAATAAGTCTTATCGTCTCTACCTTCAAACACAAAGAGTATCATACCTCGAATGCTCCTCCACGGAATAGTTTCTCCATATTATGCCCAAATCTCAACTCCTTGTCGGTACAGGCCTGCAAGGGTTTTATCTTATTGTTCTGCAAGATGAAGTTGCAGTCAGGCCTCAGCAGATCGTTGGTCATCAAATAGGTGTTATGAGAAGACGTGAACACCTGACAATTGAGATTGAACAATTGCTTGCAAACCTCAAACGCCAGTTTGAAGTGATAGAAGGCATCAAACTCATCGATGAAGACAAATGATGCATTGTTCAAGTTCTTGAGCCAGTAATACAGCAAATGCAATGACTGAGTACCTGTCGAGATCGTGTTATCAAAGTAGAGGCTGCCGTCTCCAACTTTCCAAAACAGTTGCTTGTCCGTGGATTTCTCCAAATCAAAAACGAACTTTTGGCCACTGACATTAAATAAGAAGTCAGAGAAATCTTGAATCAGTTTGTTCTTGATGATGTATTCGTCAAGGATGGTAACAACATTGTCAAACCCGATATACTCGTTAGTCTTCAGACATCTGAACCACAGCATAGAATTGACGAAGTCCCTCATCCTGATCAAGTAATGGTCACCAGCAAGCGGATAGGAAGTGAGCAGATAGTTCACGATCGAGATGCTGTTGGCATTCATCTCTAAATTCTTCTTTGCTTCCTTGTTGATCGGGAACTGGCACTCGTCAAGTTCCAATCCCCCTCCTGTACGCTTAAAAACTGTCGCCCCATTCACTTTCAGCAACTCATTGACCAGGGCACCAGATGCATTCTTTGAATACACATACTCAATTGACTGACTGTCAAACTTGAAAGTGTACTCAAAATCCACATTCAACCTCGTGTCTCCAGCATAGACATAGTTCTGAAAGTAATCAACTTTCTTATACTTCTGGGTCATGTGATACACGATGTCGAACAAAGCCTCACTGAAGTTTGTCTTGCCGGATCCATTAGGACCATTAATGATACCATTCTTGATGACACCATCCTTGATCGCATAAGTATTGAAAGAATAGTTGCTTGGACGGGATAGATCCCATTCAATCCTATCGGCAAAACCCCGAAAGTTTTTTACGGCAAATTTAGTAAGCATAACTGTAACGTTTTGGTTCTCGGGGCAAAGATAAAACAAAAAATCGAATATCCGTAAAAAAATTACGGAAATTTGATATTCAGGTTTAAGAAAACTTCTAATGTGAGAATCTATGTATCGGGCAAATTGTTATTGCTAGTACCTAATTTGGAATGATTAAGAAGGGAGCCGAGCATCCTATCAAGAACTTCACACATGGATTAGACCAAGGAGATAAGCTCTTGTTTGTTTTTATCCCTGAACGAGATTTGCCCACATGGTTAAGAAATCTCTGAACCAGCTGAATAGGTGATTATTATTCTTTTATATCCCCGTCTATAACAGGTACAGTCATAGGCATACTGACTATCCCTAAGAATACTTGACAGATTTGAGAGCGATTAACTAAGTTGGTTTACACTAATTTTATTGTTCGCCTAAACCGGGTTGACAGTTTGGCGGTTTTATCACTGAATGGGTTTACAGCATGTTTTATATCATCTAGAGCTTCAATAAAAAGGATTTAATGACTATTTCCTCTTTCCTAGTTCCAGGGCTTGAGGCCCAGGAACTTTTGGGCCAGGTCGGTGTCGTTGTTGAAGTCGTTGATGAGCTTTTCGCCTTGATCCAGGCGGGCAATGGCCTCCATGTCCTCGCTGGAGAGTTCAAAGTCAAAGATGTCCAGATTGCTGGCCATACGCTCCTTGTGCGATGTCTTGGGCACCGGCATGATGTCTTGCGACACCAGCCAGTTGAGGGCCACTTGGGCGTTGGTTTTACCATATTTTGCTCCGATGGCCTTGAGTGTCTCGTTCTCAAAGAAACCGTGCCGGCCTTGTGCCAGCGGTCCCCAGGCCATAAGTCGCGTGCCATAGTCCTTGATGAGAGCACGCATGGCCTTCTGCTGGGCAAACACATGCGTCTCGAGCTGCAACACAGCGGGCTTGACGTCCATGTGCTCGGCAATGTCGATAAAACGCACGTTATAGAAGTTGCTCAGCCCGATGGCCCTTGCTTTGCCGGCCTGATAGGCTTTTTCCATGGCCCGATAGGTGCCATAGCAGTCACCATAGGGCTCATGCACCAGCAGCAGGTCGACATAGTCGGTGCGCAGTTTGCGCAGCGACTCATCGATGCTGAGTGCAGCCCGCTGCTCGCCGGCGTTGCTGATCCACACCTTGGTGGTGATGAACAATTGGTCGCGCGGAATGCCGCACTTGCTGATGGCAGCGCCCACGCCTTCTTCATTCTGATAGTCTTGGGCCGTGTCGATGCTGCGGTATCCCGTCTCGATGGCGTCCAGCACGCAGCGCTCGCACTCGGCCGGGGATAGTCTGAATACGCCAAATCCTAGTGCGGGCATCTCCACACCATTGTTCAGTTGAATTGTTTTCATTGCGGGTAATAACATCTCTTTGGGTCATTATTGATGGCAAAGGTAATGATAAAAATCGAAAAAACGCACTCCCCGGCCCATGACTCCTTTATCCATGTATTGAAACGTGAAAAAAGCGCGCCATTCCGAACCCGAGCCTTCTTCCTGAATTGATGTATTGGACCGTGAGTTGAACAAATTGAACATGAACATCGTGAACAGGAGTATGTCACGGACCGCATCATCAGGGACACCAGGACTTCGCTCCACAAATAGCAAATCCCTCACACCCTGGATGAGCATGAGGGAAATACTTTAGGTTTTGATGAAGTTTTAATTCCAGGTGCCAGACAACAAGTAGTCAATCAGGGAGGTGACGTCGCTGATGTTGACGCTGCTGTCCTGGTTGCAGTCGGCACCACTCAGGTTGATGCCCGATGCGTTGCCGCTAAGCAGGTAGTCGATCAGGGCGGTCACGTCGCTGATGTTCACGCTACCGTCGCCATTCACGTCACCACGCAGGCCAGCGTTCTTCGCGGTGAAGTAGCCCGGGTTGCTCGGGCCGCCGTCGATGTGGGCGTAGGCCTTGTCCACATGGTTGGCATCGTAGGTCGTGCCCTGGCCGCCCACCAGACTGGTGCAGTTAAAGAACATATCACTGGAGGACGTCACGGCCGCCGTGCTCCAGCCACTGCCCACATAGATGGTCCGCAGATTGCTGCATCTATAGAACATGTTGTACATATTGGTGACCTTGGACGTGTTGAAACTGCCCAAGTCAAGACTTGTTAGTCTTGTGCAGTATCTGAACATGCCATACATGTCGGTCACCTTGGACGTGTTGAAGTGGCTCAAATCAAGGCTCGTCAAGCTTGTGCACCACAGGAACATATAGGCCATATTGGTCACCTCGCTGGTGTTCAGGTAACTCAGGCCCGTGATGGATTGAAGGTTCTCCATATCATAGAACCAATCGTAGGTGGTCGTCGGACGGGCACCAGCGAACGAGGGGTCAAAGACCACCTTGGTCACGCTGGCATTGGTGCCGTCAGTGTCCCAAGCGACATCGGTGGTGCCCGTGTTCAGGTCGTAGGTCGTGCCCGTGCGGCTGCTGCGCTGGTTGTCGTAGTAGAACGTCAGCGTCGTGTTCGACGGCGTGTAGCAGGCATAGGCCTCAGGCCCCTTCTCGGTGAAGTAGCCCGGGTTGCTCGGACCGCCGTCGATGTGGGCATAGTCGATACCAACATGGCTGCTGTTGAAGGTCGTGCCCTGGCCGCCCACCAGAGAGGTGCAACTGTAGAACATGCCTGCGGATGCTTCCACGGCAGCCGTGCTCCAGCCACTGCCCGCATAAATGGTACGAAGGTTACTGCAACCCATAAACATGCCTCCCATGGCAATCACATTGGCCGTGCTGAAACTGCTCAGGTCTAAGACCGTCAAACTGCTGCAGCCCCTGAACATGCTCACCATATGGGTTACAGCACTTGTGTTCAGATAGTTTAGCCCATAGATAGTCTGAAGTTGGGCCATATCACGGAACCAAGAGTGGCAAGTCGTCGGTCGGGCATCGGCGAACGACGGGTCAAACTTCACCTCGCTCACATTGGAATACGTGCCGTCAGTGTACCAGCCGGGACTGTAGTTGCCCGTGTTCAAGTCGTAGGTCGTGCCTGTGCGGCTGCTGCGCTGGTTGTCGTAGTAGAACGTCAGTGTCGTGTTCGACGACGTGTAGCAGGCATAGGCCTCGACAGCAGCGGCGCCGGTATAGGGCACCCAACTGGAATTACTCCAATTATAATGGTAGAGATCC
Source organism: Muribaculaceae bacterium (assembly GCA_017453505.1). Classification (GTDB taxonomy): domain Bacteria; phylum Bacteroidota; class Bacteroidia; order Bacteroidales; family Muribaculaceae; genus Sodaliphilus. Next base: position 3,000 of record JAFTEU010000029.1, on the reverse strand, counting down.
CAATGCTTTGCGCTGGCTTGGTTGATAAGGGCGGCAGTGATGACATTCCCCTCGTCGGTTGAACCACTATCGGGATTGGGGTCAACGAAAACATATGCCTTCCCCGTATCACCGCTGCGTGTGGGCAGCCCGGCAATCAGATTTCCCATCGCGTTACCCGTGAGGCAGTTGTAATAAATACTCATGGTTTTAAGATTCGGGCAATTGCTCACATTCATGCTCGCAATCTGGTTGGAGTGAGCACTTATTAATTCAAGGCCTGTACAGCCACTGATGTCCAAGTCGGTTAATTGGTTATAGTTGCAGTTGAGAAAAGAGAGTGCAGTGCAGCCGGTCACGTCAAGGAGGGTCAAGTTGCATTCACTGCAGTCGAGTTCTGTCAGGCTTGTGTTGCCCGAGACATTGAGTTTCTTCAACTGACTCAGGTTACTGACGTTGAGGCTGGTCAACTGGTTGTTGCAGGCCCACAGCGTTTGCAGGTTGGTCATGTTGGCCACACCGGGCAACTCGGTGATGGCACAGTCCTCACAGTCCAGGTGGGTCAAGGCGGTGCAACTCTCCAGGTTGTAGATGGCGCTCAGGTGGGGGTTGTTGAAACAACTGAGGTTCTGTAACGCGGTACAATTATATATATCAAAATTGCTGAGATCGTTGCAGGCGCATTCGAGGTTTGTCAGGTTGGGGTTTTGGGAAACCCACAACGTTCTCAGGTCACTTAAGAATTCTACTGTTACGCTGGTCAACTGGTTGCTCTGGAGATACAATTGCTCCAGAGCCGTATTGTTGTCCACATTAATAGAGTACAACTGGTTCTTACCCAGATTCAGGTAAGTCAACTTGGTGAGGGCGCTCACGTCGATCGAAGTGAGTTTATTATTGTAGAAATTCAACTTTGTCAACTGGGTAAAGTACTCGACACCCTTGGCGTCATAGATGTACTTGCTCTCCACCACGAGTTCGGTGCGGGCATTGAGCTGCGCCGTGGTGATGGTGCCGCTGGGATACTCGCTCATCAAGTAGGAGCGGAAGTTCGCGTCAGGGAAGTTGGTGGCGTTAATCGTCACGTCGGCACGGGCAGCGAGTGCCGCCATCAGCACAGTCAGTGAAAATAGTAATAATCGTTTCATAATCGTGTAGTTATTAGTTAGTAAAAATGGATTCATTCTTCAAGTTATGCCGCAAATATAATATTAATTTCTAACATTTCCTAATGAATACGTTATAATTTACAAATATTCCTCTCCGCATGATGCTCGCTGCGCTCGCCGATTAGTGATTAGTGGTTAGTGATTAGTGAGGCATCCGCCCTGTAGAGACACAAAATCTTGCGTCACCCGTAGGGCCTCGCCTTGGCGTGGCCGCCCCACCCGCGACACAATCCCCACGCTAAGGCGCTAAGCCGCTAAGAACTAAAAAGAAAACAATAAGTACAATAATTACAAGGCCATCCGGCCAGGAATAGTCAGCGTAATTCGCGTTTATTTTGACTTGTCGGCGGATTTTACGGATTAAACAGATTAAGCATCCGCGCTCCGTTTGACAGGAGCGCGGATGCCAATTAGTTCAATTGGCGTAATTCGTAGTTTTTAATCCTTAGCGCCTTAGCGTGGGGCCCGGAACGCGGATGCCAACTCCTAACTCCTAACTTCTAACTCACCACGAGTGGCTGAGCAGGTAGTCGATCAGGGCGGTGACATCGCTGATGTTGATGCTGCCGTCCTGGTTGCAGTCGGCTGCAGGGTTGCTGATTGTGCCGCCGCCCAGCAGCAGGTCGATCAGGGTAGTTACGTCGCTAATATTCACGCTGCCGTCGCCATTCACGTCGCCACGAATGAAGGCAGGCTTCTCGGTGAAGTAGCCTGGGTTGCTCGTGCCACCGTCGATGTGGGCATAGGTCTTGTCCTTCGGGTTGGAATCGTTCCAGGTCGTGCCCTGGCCGCCCACCAAGCTGGTGCAGTTATAGAACATATTAGTGGAGGTGCTCACGGCAGCTGTGCTCCAGCCATTGCCGACAGTGATGGTCCGCAGACTGCTGCAGCCACCGAACATGTTAAACATGTTTGTCACATTGGATGTGTTGAAACTACTCAAGTCAAGGCTGGTCAAACCAGTGCAGTTATAGAACATGAATCGCATGTCTGTCACCTTGGAGGTATTGAAACCGCTTAAATCAATGCTCGTCAATTTAGAGCAACTATTGAACATGTGAGCCATATTGGTCACCTCGCTGGTGTTCAGGTACTCCATGCCCGTGATGGATTCAAGATTCCACATGCCATAAAACCAATCATAGGTGGCCATTGGGCGGGCATTGGCGAACGATGGGTCGAAGACCACCCTGGTCACACTGCAGCAGGTATTGTCGGTATACCACCTGGGTTCGGTGTAGTCTGTGTTCATGGAATAGGTCATGCCCTCGCGTCTAAGGCGCTGCTTGTCGTAGTAGAACGTCAGCGTGGTGTTCTCAGGCGTGTAGCAGGCATACGCCACAGGCGCATTCACATCGGTGAGGTAACCGGGGTTGCTGGGGCCGCCGTCGATGTGGGCATAAGTCTTGTCCACATAGCGACCATCAAAGGGAGTGCACTTACCGCCCACCAGAATGGCACAATGCCTGAACATATCATCTGAGTATATCACTGAAGCCGTGGTCCAGCCACTGTCCACGCAGACGGTATGCAGGCTGGTGCAGTCCTCGAACATGCTTTCCATATTGGTCACCTGGGACGTGTTGAAACTGCTCAAGTCAAGACTCGTCAGACTGGTGCAGGCGGCGAACATGTGTCCCATATTGGTCACCTGGGACGTGTTGAAACTGCTCAAGTCAAGACTCGTCAGACTGGTGCAGGCGGCGAACATGTGTCCCATATTGGTCACCTGAGACGTGCTGAAACTGCTCAAGTCAACACTCGTCAATGCTCTGCAGTCCTCGAACATGCTTTCCATATTGGTCACCTGGGACGTGTTGAAACTGCTCAAGTCAAGACTCGTCAGACTGGT
>JAFTEU010000028.1 GCA_017453505.1 Muribaculaceae bacterium | reverse complement strand
TTAGAGATGTCAAGGAGTGGAGATGGCACAATTTGTTGCCCAATCCTCTGGCAAAAAGGCAACGGACACTTCAGAAAGCAGGATGAAAATGAAGCTAAAACGGCGATTAACTTAACAGCCTAGAACCGTCCCCGTGTCCCACTTTCCAGTGGAAACCGCGCGTGCATGTGTAAAGAGTGGAAAAGTGAAAAAATAGAATTCTCCGCTGAACCTTGATGCCTCATGAGATGATGTGATGTGTATATGAGAGGCTGTTGCAAAACTAAGACCACGATAAGAAGATCGTGCTTCGCTCGAGAAATTAAGCAAAATGATTAATGTTGGTGGAAAAAGTTGACAATTATGGGATTTTTTGTAAATTTGCAGGTTTTATGGATACAATGATACAGAAACGCAATATCGCAGTGCTGGGCAGCACGGGATCCATCGGGCGGCAGACGCTCGATATCATCTCGGAGTATCCGCAGCTGTTCGGTGCCTGGCTGCTGGTGGCCCGCAGCAGTGCCGACCTGCTGATCCAGCAGGCGCGCCAGTACCGTCCCCACATGGTCATCATTGCCGATGAGCGATACTACGACTACGTGCGCGATGCCCTGAGCGACACCTCGATTGAGGTGGCCACGGGAAGCGCCGCCATTGCTCAGGCTGTCACTGCCCCCGAGATCGACACTGTGGTCACCGCCATGGTGGGCTACAGCGGCCTGGAATCGACCATAGCCGCCATCGGTGCGGGCAAGCGCATCGCCCTGGCCAACAAGGAGACGCTGGTCGTGGCCGGTGAACTGATCACCCGCCTGCTGCAGGATTCCCCGAGCGTGCTCTACCCCGTTGACAGCGAGCACGGAGCCTTCTACCAGTGCCTCGTGGGCGAGCGCATGCAGGACGTGGAGAAGCTGTGGCTGACGGCCTCGGGAGGCCCCTTCCGCACGCTGCCACGGGAGCGGCTGGAGACCGTCACTGCTGCCGATGCCCTGAAGCATCCTAACTGGTCGATGGGAGCCAAGATCACCATCGACAGTGCCACGATGATGAACAAGGGCTTCGAGATGATCGAGGCGCGGTGGCTCTTCGGCATCGAGCCCCGTGACATCGAGATCGTGGTGCACCCGCAGTCGATCATTCACTCGATGGTGGCCTTCAAGGACGGTTCAGTCAAGGCGCAGCTGGGACTGCCCGACATGCACTTGCCCATCCGCTATGCCCTGGGCTTGCCCGACGGGCGCCTGGCCAGCGACTGCCGCAAGATGGCCATCGAGGACATGGCCAACCTGACGCTGGAGCGTCCCGACTTTGACAAATTCCCGCTGCTGGGCACGGCCTATCGCGCCGCACGGCTGGGAGGCACGGCCCCCTGTGTGATGAATGCCGCCAACGAGATCGCAGTGGCATCGTTCTTGCAGAACAAAATCCGGTTTACCGACATCTACAACATCATTGACAAGACGATGGACAAGGTGCCTCACGTCGAGCAGCCCGGCTATGACGACTATGTCGAGAGCAATGCCCAGGCCCGCGAGTATGCGAGCCATCTGGTAAAAGAAACTAAAAACTGACAACTAAAAACTGACAACTGACAACTGAAAATGGACTTTTCATTCTTATTGACTCAATCCTTCTGGATCAAGACGCTGGAACTGATCCTGGCGCTTAGCATCCTGGTAGTATTCCATGAATTCGGTCATTATTCATTTGCCCGCCTCTTCGGTGTCTGGGTAGAGAAATTCTATATGTTCTTCAACTACAAGTTCACCCTTGTCAAGTGGAAACCCGGCAAGTACCTGAAGTGGTTCTCAACGGGCAAGGAGATGGCCGTCATGGAAGATGCCGAGGCCGAGGAGAACAAGAACTCGTGGCGAGCCACCGAGTATGGCATCGGCTGGATCCCCCTGGGCGGCTACTGCTCGATTGCCGGCATGATTGACGAGTCGATGAACACCGAGGCCATGAAGCAGCCCGCCAAGCCGTGGGAGTTCCGCAGCAAGGCCGCCTGGAAGCGGCTGTTGATCATGCTGGGCGGTGTGCTGTTCAACTTCCTGCTGGCGATCATCATCTACTCGGGCATCGTCTATAGCCAGGGTGAGCAATATATCAAGTTTGTTGATGCCACAGCAGGCATGAACTATTGCGAGGCCGCCCACAAGGCAGGCTTTGTGGATGGTGATATCCCCCTGACCGCCGACGGGCGTGAACTGGTGACGATGAACCCCGAGGACGTGCAAGCGATGCTGACGGCCCGTGAAGTCACCGTGCTGCGCGACCACAAGGACACCGTGACCCTCACGTTGCCCGGGGACTTCATCTTCCAGGCCAACGAGGAAGCCGAGCAGGGTGGCATCCACTTCATGGAATACCGCTTGCCGGTGGTCGTGTCCCAGGCCCTCCTGAACCAGGGAGCCGAGAAGGCAGGCCTGCGCGAGGGGGACCGCATGGTGTCGGTCAATGGCGTGCCCACGCCCGATTATGTCCTGTTCACAGCCGAGCTGGAAAAGAATAAAGGCAAACAGATCACGCTGGAGTATGAGCGTGACGGCCAGATGCTGACCGCCACCGGTGTCAATGTTGACGGCGAGGGCCACATCGGCATCCTGCTCACCGAGCCGGTGAAAATCTTCAAGCCGACCATCATTCAATACAACCTGCTGCAGTCCATTCCCCGCGGTATCGAGATGGGCTGGGACAAGATGGTGAACTACGTCAAGCAACTCAAGCTGATCTTCACCCCGCAGGGTGCCAAGAGCGTGGGTAGCTTTGGTGCCATCGGCAGCATCTTCCCCCCGACGTGGGACTGGGTCAACTTCTGGAACATCACGGCATTCATCTCCATTATTCTGGCAGTGATGAACGTGCTGCCCATCCCCATCCTGGACGGTGGACACGTGCTGTTCCTGCTCTATGAGATGGTCACCGGCCGCCAGCCCAGCGAGAAGTTCCAGGAAATCTCGATGAAAATCGGTATGGCCTTGATCCTGGCATTAATGGCACTTGCTATTGGAAATGACATCTTTAGATTTATAATTAAGTAGTTTTCAGTTGTCAGTTTTCAGTTTTCAGTTGTCAGTTGTCAGTTTTTCAGCAGCGTGCGCGTATAACTGGAAATGCGGAAAACCGGAAAATATAAATAAAATGACCTATAAAACCGTAACATTAAAGCGAGGCAAGGAGGAATCGCTGGAGCGTTTCCATCCCTGGGTGTTCTCGGGCGCAATCGCAGCAGCCGACGACACGATTGAGGAAGGAGACCTGGTCTCAGTATATAGCCATGACGGCAAGTTGATCGGCAACGGCCACAGCCAGATCGGCAGTATTGCTGTGAGGATGCTCACGTTTGACGACACTGCCATCGACGAGGCTTTCTACAGACAGCGCTTGCAGGATGCCTACAAGATGCGACAGGCCTTGGGCTTACAACGCGAGGACAATAACGCTTATCGCCTGGTGCATGGCGAGGGTGACTTCCTGCCAGGACTCGTGGTGGATATCTACGGCCCCACGGCAGTGATGCAGGCCCATTCGCCAGGCATGCACTTTGCCCGCGACATCATCGCCCAGTCCTTGACCACCTTGCCTGGAATCCGCAATGTCTATTACAAGAGTGAGACCACCCTACCCTACAAGGCTCACCTCGACCCGATGAACGACTACATCATCGGGGGCATGGAGACCGACGAAGCGCTGGAAAACGGCCTGCGCTTCCACGTCGATTGGCTCAAGGGGCAGAAGACGGGCTTCTTTGTTGACCAGCGTGAGAACCGTCGCCTGCTCGAGCATTACAGCAAGGGTCGCAAGGTGCTCAATATGTTCTGCTACACGGGCGGATTCTCGGTCTATGCCCTCAGGGGCGGTGCCCAGCAGGTTCATTCGGTCGACAGCTCGGCCAAGGCCGTTCGCCTCACCGATGATAACGTCGCCCTGAACTTTGACGCAGGGGACTACAGGCATCAGTCATTTGCAGAGGATGCATTCAAGTTCCTCGACAACATGGAGAAGGATGCCTATGACCTCATCATCCTGGATCCGCCAGCCTTTGCCAAGCACAAGAGTGCCCTGCGCAACGCACTGGTGGGCTATCGCCGCTTGAATGCCAAGGCGCTGGAGAAAATCGCTCCAGGCAGCATCCTGTTTACCTTCTCCTGCTCCCAGGCCGTCAACAAGGAGCAGTTCCGCCTGGCGGTGTTCAGTGCAGCCGCCCAGTCGCGCCGCAAGGTGCGCATCCTGCACCAGCTGACCCAGCCCGCCGACCATCCCATCAATATCTATCACCCCGAGGGCGAGTACCTCAAGGGGCTGGTGCTGTATGTGGAGTAGTTAGAAGCTAGAGATATCAACAAAAATTAATAACAATTATAATCAAAATGAAGAAATTTTCTATTCTGATCGCAGTTGTGGCAATGATGGCCATGACAGCATGTAACGAGAAACCCGCCGAGACCAACGACGGCACCGACAATGCCACAGCAACCGAGCAAGTGGATACCGCCAAGCAGGCAGTTCCCAAAACCAATGTCCAGCAGGCTGCTCCCACCGAGGACGGCAAGGATCACGAGGTTGCTCAGTTCTCGACCAAAGATTACCAAGTGAAGCTCGAGAATCTGGCCGACGGCACCTATCGCCTGACGCTGGGCGGCAAGGAGAATAAAGTCGTTGAGACCAAACAATGCGTGATGCAGAAGGACAACTACCTGATGAAGGCTGTCGATGGCAAGGTCTATGTCATCAACACGACTGCCGGCAAGGAAGAGCTCACCATCATGGACAAGAAGGACATCATCTATCATGGAGAAAACGGCAAGTAAAGATGCCTGACGGTGCTCCATCCTTGTTCTATAACGATATCACTTAACAATAAACCAATCATCACGAGTTTATGAAGAAAACCATTCTAGCCGTTATTGCGACGGCAACACTAGCAACCAACGCTATGGCACAACAGAACAGCGACTTTGACTACACGGTTGACCGTTTTGCCGACATCGAGGTGCTCCGTTACCAGGTGCCCGGTTTTGAAGATCTCTCCCTCCAGCAGAAGGAGCTTGTTTATTACCTCACCGAGGCAGCCCTCAATGGCCGTGACATCCTGTTCGACCAGAACTGCAAGTATAACCTGATGGTTCGCCAGACGCTGGAGGCCATCTACCGCAATTACAAGGGAAAGAAGGACGACAAGAACTATCAGGCCTTTGTCAAGTACCTGAAGCAAGTGTGGTTCGGCAACGGCATCCATCATCACTACTCGATGGACAAGTTCACCCCCGAGTTCAGCAAGGACTTCTTTGATAAGCAGTTTGCTGCCCTGCCCGGTGCCAAGACACGCGTGGGCGAGAAAAAAGTTCTGGATCGCATTCTGTTTGACCCGACCTTCATGGCCAAGCGCGTCAACCAAGCTGACGGCCAGGACCTGATCCTGACTTCGGCCTGCAACATGTATGAGGGTGTGACCCAGCAGGAAGTAGAGGATTTCTACAATAACCTCAAGGACACCACCGACCTGACCCCGATTTCATGGGGCTTGAACTGCAAGGTGGTGAAGCGCAACGGCAAGATCGTTGAGGAACCCTACAAGGTGGGTGGGCTCTACAGCGCCGCTATCGAGAAAATCGTTTATTGGCTCCAGAAGGCCGCTACCGTGGCCGAGAATGAGGGCCAGCGCGCCTACATCAACGAGCTGATCAAGTTCTACCAGACGGGTTCGCTGAAGACCTTTGACGACTACAGCATCATGTGGGCCGAGGAGACCCAGAGCGACGTGGACTTCATCAATGGCTTTATCGAGAGCTACGGTGACCCCCTGGGCATGACCGGATCGTGGGAAGGCATGGTTAACTTCAAGGACAAAGCCGCTTCACGCCGCTCCAAACTCATCAGCGAGAACGCCCAGTACTTTGAGAGCAATTCGCCCGTTGACGGCCGCTTCAAGAAGAAGGATGTCAAGGGCGTGAGCGCCAAGGTCATCACCGCGGCCATCCTGGCTGGCGACAGCTATCCCTCAACACCCATCGGCATCAATCTGCCCAACAGCAACTGGATCCGCGCCGCCCACGGCTCCAAGTCGGTCAGCATCGACAATATCACCGACGCTTACAACAAGGTGGCTGCAGGTACCGGCTTTAACGAGGAGTTTGCCTACAGCAACGTGGAGGTTGAACTGATGAAGAAGTACCTCGACCTCGCCGATGCCCTGCACACCGACCTGCACGAGTGCCTGGGCCACGCCTCGGGACAACTGCTGCCCGGTGTTGACCAGGATGCCCTCAAGGCCTATGGCTCATCGCTCGAGGAAGGCCGTGCCGACCTGTTTGCCCTGTATTATCTCGCCGATCCCAAGCTGGTGGAACTGGGTATTTTCCCCAACATGGACACCTACAAGGCCGAGTACTACAAGTACATCATGAACGGCCTGATGACCCAGCTGACCCGCATCGTGCCGGGCAAGGACATCGAGGAGGCCCACATGCGCAACCGCAAGTTCATCAGCGAGTGGTGCTACCAGCATGGCAAGAAGGACAATGTCATCGAGTATGTGAAGCGTGACGGTAAGACCTATGTCCGCATCAATGACTACGAGAAGCTGCGTGGTCTCTTTGCCCAGCTCCTTGCCGAGGTTCAGCGCATCAAGAGCGAGGGTGACTACGAGGCTGGTCGCCAGCTCGTGGAGACCTACGGCGTGAAGGTGGATCCCGCTATCCACAAGGAGGTGCTGGCTCGTTACGAGGGCCTGAACATTGCTCCTTACAAGGGCTTTGTCAACCCCATCTACACCCCTGTGTATGACAAGAACGGCAAGCTCATCGACGTGAAGATCTCTTATACCGAGGGCTACATCGACCAGATGCTGCGCTACGGCCAGGACTACTCTCCCCTGACCAAGTAATCCAGCAGGATAGCATAGATTTTTAGGGGACTTCTATAAATTAGCTTGACATGGATTTTGATTTATTTTTGAGTAGATTTTGTTTTAGCTTTGCAGGAGCATAGCGAGCTATGGTCCAAGAAGATAAGACAAAATATGCCAAAAAGAAACAAAATACAGTCAAC
>JAFTEU010000027.1 GCA_017453505.1 Muribaculaceae bacterium | reverse complement strand
GTCATGGATGATTTTACTTGTTTGTTTTTTTGCAGCACTAAGATAAGTGAAAAATCTGACATGACAAAATCCTGGGCAACTTTTTGTTGCTCAGGATATTATAGAGACAGTTGAATTAAAGTGCTGCGGAATTTAGGATTATCAGATATTTCCAATTCATCAGCCATGGCTGATGAATTAAAATAATCGCTCCATTCCTCAAAAAAGAGACGCATATTTCTCAGTTGTGTTTCACCAAACCCCTTCAGCCCTGGCAATTCACGTTGTAGTTGTTCGCTGATGCTTTTAATTGCGCCTCTTCCCCAATAACCGGCACGGGAGTGCTCCGAGATATAATGACCAATGCCGTAGTACAAAGAAAGTTGTTCGCTATTAACACCCTTTGCGGCCCGATACTGACTTTGCAATATGGCCTGCTTGATTGCCGTGACAGCTGTCCGCAATTCCTCGCTCAAGTGTATGATTTCGTTATTCATGTCTTGTTCACATAGGTTCTGATGAGTCGCTGCTGAGTATTCGCAGATTTCAACGATAAGAGTATGCTAAGTGCAAATTTCGCCATTATTCTTGGTATTGGCAAGAATTCTAACTATTTTTGTGGAAGTATGTGCTTGTCTCTGCTGAGAGAGGCTTGATAATGTTACCATTTCTTCCGCTTGGATGAGCTGCCTGAGTTCAATCGGTCCGTTTTGGAAGTGATGCGCCAGCCGCTGGAGGACAGGATTATCAGCATCAGTAGGGCAAAATACTCGACCGAATACCCTGCCTCATTCATGCTCGTGGCTTCGATGAATCCGTGCCCGTGCGGGTACTACGGGCATCCCAAGAAGAAGTGCGTCTGCAACGAGTACCAGCGCACCCACTCATCACACTTGATGCCTCAACTCAAAAGCTTTGCTATAGCCCCTAACACATTCTGGACGGTTTCTTTATTCGGCACGGGGATGCGCAATGTTGTCTGGCCGGTTTGTTCATCAGTCTCCACCAATGAGTCAACCAATTGACGTGTCGCGTCGGGGGAACTCAGGGTTTGGGCCAGCGATGAGAAGAATGAAACGCCTTGACGCACAATATCGCTTGGATCTGCAATTTCTCGAGCAGGCTTTTGAGATGCGACCGCATCAGTCGGCACATCGCTGTCAGCACTTTCCTCACGCAGCTCGGGCGGAATCTCGTTGCTGGTACTGTCGTGGGCGGCTTCGGCTGGTTCTTCGACTTGTGATACAGGCGGTGTCGATTCTACAATCTGTTCATCAACCATGTCGCTGAGGTTGTCAAGCATCTGGTTGAAGGCTGAATTATCACCCACATAGATAGTGTCCTCGCCACCATCAAGAACACCCTCGAACATCGCCGACTTGAAACGTAATTTATCGAGCATCTGCTCCTCGATAGTCCCGATGGCGACCATGTTGATGACCTGGACATTGCGCTGTTGCCCCAGGCGGTAAATGCGCGCGATGCGCTGCTCCAGTACCGCTGGATTCCACGGCAGATCAATGTTGATGACCGTCGAGGCCACCTGCAGGTTCAAGCCGGTGCTGCCAGCGTCGGTAGAGAGGAACACACGGCTGGCAGGATTATCGTTGAAGTTGTCGATCAGGTCTTTACGCTTTGCCGAGGGCACCCCGCCATGCAGGTATTCATACCCGATGCCCGCTTTGTCGAGTTGCTGCGCTATCAATCTCGTCATGCGTTCCCATTGGCTGAAAATGACCACCTTTTCATCCTCATTACCGTCAAGAATTCCGTCAAGGAGATTCATCACCTCGTCAATCTTGGTGTCGTCACGCGACTTCTGGTCAAGGATATAGGTGCTGTCGCACACCATCCTCATCTGCGACAGGCACAAGAGCAAGCGGTTGCGGTCGGACTCAGAGAGGAAATGCATGCGCCGCCATTTCATCAACAATTTAGCGACGGTCGCCTTGAATTCATCATGCATTGACATCTGCGCATCGGTCATCGGGACAAACAAGGTTTTGTCCTGGCGTTTGGGCATCTGCAGTCTGACCTGTTTCTTGGTACGGCGAATCAGGTGCTCGCGCACGGCATCGCCCACGCTGTTCAGGTTCTTGTAACCGATGACTTTTTCGGTGTCATCGGTCATGATGTGGTCGTAACGGAATTTGTAGTAAGGTCCCAGGCAATACTGGTCAACAAACTGCATGACCGAGAACAGTTCTTCCAGACGGTTTTCAAGTGGTGTTCCCGACAAAACCACAGTGTAACGCGAATTGATGCGACGGGCAGCTGTGGATATCTGGGTTTTCCAGTTCTTGAGGCGCTGCACCTCGTCCATGATGAGCATGTCGGTCATGAGTGTTCCCATCAGTTTGATGTCGTTGCAGGCGCTATGATAAGAGACAATCTTATAGGGGAATTCACTGTTGGCGTATTGCTCTTTGCGCTTCGGTGGGGTGCCTTCGATGACCAGCACCTCAGCTTTGGCAAAGCGTTCAATCTCGCGTTTCCATTGATACTTGAGCGAGGTGGGGCAAATGATCAGTATCGAACTGGCCAGTTGTTCCCGCCTGAGCATCTCGGCCACGGCAATCGCTTGAATCGTTTTGCCCAGGCCCATCTCGTCGGCAATGGCAGCGCGGCCTTTCTCAAAGGCAAAGCGCACACCCTCGCGTTGATAGGGATACAGAGGCACCGTCAGCAGGGCATCAAGTTCATCATCAGTATATTTAGCCAACAGGTTCTTGCGTATCACTGATTCATTTCTCTCGACAATGAAATCAATGGCGTCCTTGTAAAACCTGAAAGATGGATCAATGTGGTTGGCCTCGACAAAGAAATCCCGATAATGGCCATAGCCATACGGTGTCATCACCCCATGTTGATCAAAATACCTACTGGCCAGCACTTTGTACTCTTCATGATGCTCAGCACCAATGCGCAATTTGACTTGCCGTTCCCCTCGATAGGACAGATAGACCGACGTATAAGGAGGCTCCTCACGGTGCACTCTGAATCCTTTGTTCCCGTTGTGCAATGCCGTTTTCACCTTTTCCAGATGCTTGCAGGTGCCCAGGCCCGATGTCTTGAAGTCCATACATGAACAGTAGTTCCAGGGACTGTTGTGGCCACGGTAAACGACCTTATACTCGCGACGGCTCGAAGGGTTAGAGACCACATACTCTCCAGGCATGCCATCCATGGGCCAGCATCCCATGTTCTCCTCGATAGCCACCTGCTGGCGCAATGCCACCTGCCATTGCTCCAACGTCATGCCATCAGGCTTTACCGTATAAGATATCTTAGGACGTTTAGCCGTCTTTTTAGACGACCTCTTTGTGCGAGCCTTCGCTTCTCGTTTTCTTTGTTCGGCCATATTCTGTTCTGATTTGTTTCAACATCACAAATTTACAACATTCTTCACATTTACCCAACTTTTCCCCCAGATGAAAGAGTATTTTTTTGTGATCCATAATAATCGCTGACATCGAAGCCTGCTCCGACGTCCTCGACCACCACATCAGGGGCGCACATCTGCCCTACCGCAACCTCGACCGCCCCACCTACCTCGGCAACCAATATTGTAATGCTGAAAAATTGGAGTACTACTTCGGATTTTCGCTGAATTTTTGAAGTGGTACTTCAGACTTTCTGCTTTTCCCTTTCGCGGGTATGGAGCCACTCTTTATGTTACTTGTCGCCGTAGTGTCCTTTGAGGGAAATGACAAAGACGGTGATGATGTCTTCTTCGATTTTATAGATGAGGCGCGAGGCTTTGTTAATCCTGCGACTCCAGTAGCCTTCAAGGTCGCCCTTAAGTTGCTCGACTTTGCCTGTGCCTGTCGTGGGATGTTCGCACAGTTCTTCGAGTAGCGCAGCGATTTTCAGCAGTGTTTTCTTTTGACCTGATTTGCGCTATTCGTCAAGATGACGCTATGCCTCGGGTGTCAAAACCCGTTTGTATCTCATAAGCCCAATCGCTCGCGGATTTCATCAATGGTGTATGTTTTGCCCTGGCCATCGTCCATCTCCTGGATGCCGCGGCACACCGATTCCATATTCTCGGCATCGTCAAACCAATTGTCTCCCGAGGGTGAGGGATTCTCACGCACCTCGATCGTGATACTGTTGGCCTTGGCAATCAACCCAACTTCAACGGTGACTAACCGCTATTTGACTGGCCTGTAGTGGATTCGTTTTTTTGAGATTTGCCGTGGGTACTACAGATTTTTGTTTCGGGGGGCGGTGACGGCTCAGTGACGGTGTAACGCTTGAACGGGACGGGATTGTAACCAGGGCAACCGCACCAAAATTTTGATTTTTTGACGACACAAAGGGCCGTCGGATTCTCACCTCGGATCTGGCACCCTTTTTATTTTGTTTGATATGTTAATATTAATACTTCTTTTTGACATATTAATTAACATAGATTAACTCGATTTATTGTGTATGTAATTGATATTCAGTGATTTTGTAGTTGCTTTAATAGAAGATATACTGAATATGATTTAGCCGATTTTTGACTCGATTCCTGACCACAGGGTCAAGGGCAGGTGCATTTATTCGCTGGGG
>JAFTEU010000026.1 GCA_017453505.1 Muribaculaceae bacterium | reverse complement strand
GGCGCTTGAACTGGCCTATGGCGAAATAAATACCGCCATAGGGCATGATTTTCTCGGACTTTATTACTACTTTTGCCATGTCTGTCAGTGGTTTTTGACTGGTTTTTATTGCCGCACTAAATTAGGTGAAATCCCTGACATGGCAAAATCCTGGGCAACTTTTTGTTGTCCAGGATGTTATAAAGTTATTTCAAAAATATGCTGCGGATTTAAGGGATCGAGAAACCTTTCTCTCTATCATCGTTGCAAAGGTACTATTATTTTTTGGAATCAGCCAAATTTTTTAGCAATTATTTGAATAAAAATGCTTGATAACTAATATGTATAATTACATATAATTCTGAATGATAGGTGATTATGGATATAAAAGCGTCCCATTACGATGGGACGCTTTGTGTCACTTCTCGCGGAAGAAGAGGTTGATGGGTGTTCCGTGCAGGTTCCAGCTCTCGCGTATCTTGTTCTCGAGGTATCGCTTGTAGGGATCCTTGACCCATTGCGGCAGGTTGCAGAAGAAGATGAACGTGGGCACATAGGCACCCTTGAGCATGGTGATGTACTTGATCTTGATGTACTTGCCCTTGACAGCAGGGGGCGGATAGGCCTGGATAGCGGCCTGCATCACGTTGTTGAGCTGCGAGGTGGGAATGGTGGTGCGGCGGTTGTTGTTGACATCAATGGCCGTCTGCAGCACCTTGTGGATGCGCTGCTTGGTGAGCGCCGACCCGAAGATGATGGGGAAGTCGGTGAAGGGGGCGAAGCGCTCGCGGATGGTTGCCTCGAAGTGGTCGATGGACTGCTGGGTCTTGTTCTGGGCCAGGTCCCACTTGTTGACGAGCACGACGAGTCCCTTGCGGTTCTTCTCGATGATGGAGAAGATGTTGACATCCTGTGACTCGATGCCGCGAGTGGCATCGATGAGCAGGATGCACACGTCGCTGTTCTCGATGGCGCGAATGGAGCGCAGCACCGAGTAGTACTCGATGTCCTCGTTGACCTTGTTCTTCTTGCGGATGCCGGCGGTATCCACCAGATAGAAGTCGAAGCCGAACTTGTTGTAGCGCGAGTAGATGCTGTCGCGGGTGGTGCCGGCGATGTCGGTGACGATGTTGCGCTGCTCGTCCATGAGTGAGTTAACCAGCGATGACTTGCCGGCATTGGGCCTGCCGACGATGGCAAATCGGGGCAGCTCCTCTTCGAGCTTCTCGTCGGCCTTGTCGGGCATCTGCTTGACTACCTCATCAAGGAGGTCGCCGGTGCCGTTGCCGTTGGCTGCCGAGATGGAGAAGGGTTGTCCCAGCCCGAGGGCGTAGAACTCGGCCTCGGCATACATGCTCTGGTTGTTGTCGTCCTTGTTGGCGACGACGATGACGGGCTTGGAGGTGCGGCGCAGGATGTCGGCCACATGGTCGTCGAGATCGGTGATGCCGTTCTTGATGTCCACGACAAAGAGGATGACATCGGCCTCGTCGATGGCCAGATGCACCTGCTTGTTGATTTCCTCCTCAAAGATGTCCTCGCTGTTGACTACCCAGCCGCCGGTGTCGACGACCGACATCTCCATGCCGTTCCACTCCATCTTGCCATACTGGCGGTCACGGGTGGTGCCGCTGGTGTCGTTGACGATGGCGGCGCGCGTCTGCGTCAGGCGGTTAAACAGTGTTGACTTGCCCACGTTGGGCCTTCCCACGATTGCTACTAGTCGTCCCATGTTCAGTTGTTAGTTTTCAGTTGTCAGTTGTTCAGTTTCTTTTACTCGATGTAGCCGAAGGCTCGGAGCTTGTTCTCCTGGTTGCGCCAGTCCTTCTCGACCTTGACGTAGAGTTCGAGGAAAACCTTCTTCTCAAAGAACGTCTCGATATCCTTGCGGGCCAGGGTGCCGACGCGCTTGAGCATCTTGCCCTGGTGGCCGATGATAATCCCCTTCTGGCTATCGCGCTCGACATAGATTACCGCCATGATGTGGATGGCGGTGTCGCTCTCGTCAAACTTCTCGACGATGACCTGGGTGGCGTAGGGGACCTCCTTGTCATAGGTGAGCAGGATTTTTTCTCTCACGATTTCGGTGACGAAGAAGCGGCTGCTGCGGTCGGTCAGGGCATCCTTGCCGAAGTAAGGGGGGCTCTCGGGCAGGAGCTCGACGATGCGGGCCATGATGTTGTCCACGTTGAAGTTCTCAAGTGCGCTGGTGGGGAACACCTCGGCATTGGGCAGGAGCTGCTTCCACTGGTCGATGATGCGCATGAGGTCGTCGTTGCCCTTCAACAGGTCGATCTTGTTGATGACCAGCAGGATGGGTATCTTCTCCTTGGCAACACGGTCGAGGAAGTCCTGATTCTTTGTCGGGGTCTCGATGACATCGGTGACATAGAGGAGCACGTCGGCGTCAACCAGTGCGCCGGTGGAGTATTCCAGCATGCTCTGCTGGAGGCGGAACTTGGGCTTGAGCACGCCGGGGGTGTCGCTGAAGACGATCTGGTAGTCGTCGCCGTTGACAATGCCCATGATGCGGTGGCGCGTGGTCTGTGCCTTGCTGGTGATGATGGACAGGCGCTCGCCCACCAGGCGGTTGCTCAGTGTCGATTTTCCCACGTTGGGATTGCCCACGATGTTGACAAATCCTGCTCGATGCATTCTTGTTGTTTCTAAGTTTCTATTGGTTGGTTATCTATTCAAGAAGCATCGCTACTCTCTTGACGATTGCGGTGTGAGTAGTGATGCTTCGTGTTCTTGTCATCATCGGGTTACAGCGACCAGATGATGTAGAGGGCTCCCCATGTAAAGCCGGCGCCAAAGGCGGTGAGAACCATCTTGTCGCCCTTCTTGAGGCGGTGCTTGTTCTCGTCGAGGCACAGGGGGATGCTGGCAGCACTGGTGTTGCCGCGCTCCTGGATGTTGACCAGGACCTTGCTCTCGTCGATGCCCAGCCTCTGACCGACGGCCTCGATGATGCGCAGGTTGGCCTGGTGGGGCACGAACCACTGGATGTTGTCATTGTCCAGCCCGTTGCGCTTCATGATGTCCTGGCTCGAGGTGAGCATGTCGATGACCGCATGACGATAGACGGCGCGGCCCTCCTGGTAGACGAAGTGGTAACCAGCGTCCACTGTCTCATGGCTGGCGGGCAGAGCCGAACCACCGGCCTTGTAAACCAGATGTTCAAGACCCGAGCCGTCGACGTGGAAGATGCCGTCCATGATGCCGACGGGCTCCTCGGTGGGCTCGAGCAGCATGGCTGCTGCCGCGTCACCAAAGAGGGGGCAGGTAGCACGGTCCTTGTAGTTGACCATGCTGGACATCTTCTCGGCCGAAACGACGATGACTTTCTTGTAGATACCAGAGCGGATAAAGGCCGTAGCCTCATAGAGTCCGACAAGGAATCCGGCGCATGCAGCCTGGATGTCGTAGGCATAGCACTTCTTCTCGATACCGGTGCCGTGTGCGATAATTGATGCCGTCGAGGGGAAGCGATGATCGGGATTGGAGGTGGGGCAGATGAGCAGGTCAATCTCGTCCCTGTTGGTTCCCGTCTCGTCAAGCAGTTTGTTGACCGCCTGGATGCCCATGTAGGAAGAACCGACGGGCTCCTTGAGGATGCGGCGTTGCTTGACGCCCACGCGTGTGGTAATCCACTCGTCGTTGGTGTCCACCATCTGTGAAAGCATCTCGTTATCCAGCACATCGTCGGGGATGAAGGAAGCGATGCCAGTAATCTTAGCGTTCAGCATAAGCTAGAAAGCGTTTCTTTATTGTAAAGCCAGTTGTTTTTAAATTCAATATCCCAAATGCGGATGAACTCGATTAGGTTTCAGCCCATTCAGGATATCTCTGTTTGCTATAACCGCATGAGCCAGAGGCGCTTCTGTCGATGTTGCGCGTCGGCTCGTTGCGATTTTAGGCTTCCTGCTTGTTCATCACGTTCTTGCCACGGTAGTAACCGCACTCGGGGCATACGGTGTGATAAACATGCCATGCGCCACAGTTAGAGCACTGAGCGATGGTCGGAGCCACAGCCACGTCGTGGGTGCGGCGCTTAGCGGTACGAGTCTTAGACTGTCTTCTTTTAGGATGTGCCATTTTCTTGTTGTTATTTAAAAGTTATTGTTCTTTCAGTTTTTTAAGCGCCTCCCACCTGGGGTCGGTGCTGGTTGTTTCACTTTGCTGCTGGTCATCGTCGTCGGGGACGGCCTCGACGCGGTGTCCGTCAAGCACGTCGAGCATGTCGGCATTGCAGTCGTCCTCGCTCTCGTGACTGTGGGTCATCGGAATGGCCAGCAGGATGGTGTCGCGCACCAGAGGTGCGGTGTCCAGTTCTCGCCACTGCGACGGCACAATCAAGAGCTCGTCGTTGCTGTCGTCAAGCTCGGTGCCCATCTGCTCAACGTTCAGGAGGTATTCCTCGTCCACCGGCAAATCCAGATTGTCCAGGCATCGGTCACAGGGCACTGTCACCGTGCCATGGCAGGCAATCTCCAGGCGGTAGGTGTTCTCGCTCTTGCGGGTCACGTTCATCGTGACATCGATGTCGGCTTGACGCACCTCGGTCTGCTCCACGTCATTGAAAAATGACTCGTCCAGATGACACTCAACCGCATGAGTGCCAAATGGTAACGTCTTGATTTTCAATTTCAAAGCATCTACCATCTCCAGATTTTTTCGTTAAAGCGCCACAAAGGTATAACAAATCCCGCTAATAATCAACGATTTTCTTGTTTTTTTTCTTGCTGGATGGTCGAAAACCGATAGCGGGTTTTGGTACTTGGTGGGCGAAAACAACCTTGATGCGGCTGGGGATTACTGAGGCCGCTGGTTGAAGATGAGGTCGTAGATAAGCTGGGTACCTCCCAGGTGGGACTGGATGTAGTCGCCGGCAGCCTTGCCGCACTTGAGCCGCAAGGGCTCGTTCTCGAGCAGGGGATCCATGGCTGCTGAGAAGGAGTCGGCATCATGGATGCTCATGGCACCGTCGAGGTTGATCAGGTCACTGGCTTCTTGGAACTTGTGATGCTTGGGGCCGAAGATGACAGGGATGCTATACACGGCCGCCTCATTGATGTTGTGGATGCCGGCACCGAAGCCGCCTCCCACATAGGCCGCCTGACCGTAGCGGTAGAGCGAAGACAGCAGTCCGAAGCTGTCGATGATGAGGCAGTCGGCATTGGCGACATTCTGTGGTGTGGCCTCGCTGTAGAAGCGTGCGGGGCGCGAGAGCTTGGACATGAGCACATGCAGGCGGTGGCGGTCAAACTCGTGAGGCGCGATGATGAGCTTCATGTCGCGATGGGTATTGAAGTAGGGGATGACAAGTTCCTCGTCGTCGGGCCAGGAACTGCCCATGACCAGGGTAAAGCGCGCATCCTCGACAAACTTAGCCACCAGGGGGAACTCGCGTGCCGCGGCTCGAACGTCGGCCACGCGGTCAAAGCGGGTGTCGCCGGCGATGACCACATTGTCGATGCCTATGCCGGCGAGCAGGTCGCGCGATTGCTCGTTCTGGACAAACAGGGTGTTGAAGCACTTGAGCATCTTGCGGAACAGGCCTCCCCAGGGGCGGAAGAAGATCTGCCCCGGGCGGAAAATGGCCGAGATGATATAGGTGGGGATGCCGCGGTTCTTGAGGGCACTGAGGTAGTTGCCCCAGAACTCATACTTGACAAAGATGGCCATGGACGGCTTGACGATGTCGAGGAATTTCTTCACATTGGCGGGAAGGTCAAAGGGAAGATAGACGACGGTGTCCACCATGCTGAAGTTCTTGCGCACCTCGTAGCCCGAGGGGGAGAAAAACGAGAGCAGGATGCGGGCAGCGGGCTGCTCGCGCTTGATCTTCTCAATGAGGGGCCTGCCCTGCTCAAACTCGCCGAGCGAGGAGGCGTGGATCCAGATGTATCCGCCAGCGGGGTCGAGCTTGCGTTGCAGCGTGCGGAAACAGCGGCGCTGGCCGCGCAGCATGAGCTTGGCCTTGGGGTTGCGCACGGCGGCAATCCTCACGGCATTACGGTAGGTAGCTATACCTAGATTGTATATCGGATCCATGATAAAATAACGGTTATTAGTCCTTGGGTTATTATTGTGGGGTCAATCAATAGAGCTGTTGCAGGCGGCCGCTCTTGAGGTAGCTGCGGTCGGTGCGGTGCTTCCACAGGCTGTTGTCGAGATAGACACGACAGGTGACCTGTTGCCAGAAACCCACATTGCAGTCGGTGGCATGGAGCATCAATGATCCGGTAAAGTCCACAAATCGGTTGCTCACGATGTGGAACACCAGATCGGTGCGGCTGTAGGTCTTGTTATTATAGTAGGGGTCGCCCTGGATGAGCTCGCTGCCGAATTTGCTATAGAGCGGCATGAGGCGGCCTCCCGTGTAGAAGGTCTCGTCAAGCTCTATCCAGCGCCATCGCGCTGTCGCGGTTGCAGCAAAGCCTGCAGGGCGCTCCCAGCGATCGTTGCCGCGGTCGCGCTGCATGGCGATGATGGCTCCCGCCGACAGGCGTAACGAGTCGAGCACCGTGCGGTGAGAAAAGTCGAGCGAAGCCATCGGGTTGAGAATCAAGTCATCGTTGACGTGCTGCTCCTCATTGTGGTTGCGTGTCATGGCCAGGTGGCTGTACTGGACATGCCCGCCCAGCCTCAATGGGCCGGCGATGCGCCAGTCGGTGTTGGCCATGATGGTAAAGGCCTCGCGCTGACGCTCGGTCTGCATCTGTCGCCAGTCCACCAGCGCCTCGGCATATCCTCCAGGCTTGATGTACTGCGCCATGATGCCGCGGATGTTGGGCTGGCAGTAGTTGAGCGAGTCGCTCCAGAGGTAGCGCGGTGCGCGCTTCACCATGAGCGAGCGGGGTAGCAGACCGGCGGTGATGTGCCACCCTTCATCACTGTTAAACCGATAATAGAGTGTGGGCAGCACCTTGTAGCCCTCAAGGTTGTCAATCATGGGCTGATACCACACGACACCTCCCTTGAGCACATGGCGGCGGTCCATGAGCGAGATGCCCACCTCGGGGGCCAGCCGGGTGAAGGCAAACGTCTGGTCGGGCGAGAAGCTGTCCTCGCCGCCCTCGCGGTTGTTGATCAGGATGCTGGCGTCAACACTCCATTCCACCTCTTGGGCTTCAAGAGGTGGAATGGCGAGTAATAGGGTTAATATGGTGAGCAGCCAGTTACGCATCGGCAGGCAGCTGGATGCTCTCGATGCCAGCGTTGATGCGGGCTAGCGTCTCCTCGCGGCCCAGCAGCTTGGTGATGTCAAACATGTGCGGTCCGCGGCATTCCCCGACGACCGTCAGGCGGAAAGCGTTCATCACGTTGCCCTTGTGCAGGCCGTTCT
Source organism: Muribaculaceae bacterium (assembly GCA_017453505.1). Taxonomy (GTDB): domain Bacteria; phylum Bacteroidota; class Bacteroidia; order Bacteroidales; family Muribaculaceae; genus Sodaliphilus. Next base: position 15,279 of record JAFTEU010000026.1, on the reverse strand, counting down.
TGTCGATCCATTCCATGACGACAGCCTCGCAGGCCTGTGCGTCGTTGACATCGGTCGTTTCGAGCAGGGCGATGAGTTGGCGCATGAGTTCGGGTGTTTCGGGCTTCCAACGCTTGCGGATGTCCTTCTCGCTGTAACTCGTGGGGCGGACGAAAAAGAATCCGGCCTGATCCCACAGGTCACCGACGAAGTTGGCGCGGCTCTTGACCAGTGCCACGGCGCTAGTGATGAACTCGTCGCTGAAGTCAGCCACGTTAACACCATGCTGCTCGAGCACGGGCTTGAACATGCCGGCCAGTTCGCTGTCGTCCATATTCATCAGGTACTCGTGGTTGAACCACTTGCCCTTCTCGAAGTCAAACTTGGCACCCTTGCGCGAGCAGTGGTCGATCGAGAATTCCTTGATGAGGTCGTCCATTGAGAAGATCTCGCGGTCGTCACCGGGGTTCCAGCCCAGCAGGGCGAGGAAGTTGACCACGGCCTGGGGCAGATAGCCAGCCTCACGGTAGCCGCTGGAACGCTCACCACTCTTGGGGTCGTTCCAGTCGAGCGGGAACACGGGGAAGCCCAGACGGTCACCGTCGCGCTTGCTCAGCTTGCCCTTGCCGTCGGGCTTGAGCAACAGGGGCAAGTGGACAAACGCGGGCATCGTGTCTTCCCAGCCGAAGGCCTTGTAGAGCAGCACGTGCAGCGGGGCGCTGGGCAGCCACTCCTCGCCACGGATAACGTGGGACACCTCCATCAGGTGGTCATCGACGATGTTGGCGAGGTGATAGGTAGGCAGGTCGTCGGCGCTCTTGTAGAGCACCTTGTCGTCGAGAATCGACGAGTTGATGGTCACGTCGCCGCGCAGCAGGTCGTGAACCACTACGTCCTGGTCGGGCTCGATGCGGAAGCGCACCACCCATTTCTCCCCCTTGTCCATGAGGGCCTTGACCTCGTCGGCTGGCAACGAGAGAGAGTTGCGCATCATGCCGCGTGTGCGGGCATCATACTGGAAATTCTTGATCTCCTGGCGCTTGGCCTCGAGTTCCTCGGGAGTGTCAAAGGCGTAGTAGGCCCGCCCGGCATCCACAAGCTGCTGCATGTACTTGCGGTACAGATCGCGGCGCTCGCTCTGCTTGTAGGGGCCATAGTTGCCACCCTCGCGCACGCCCTCGTCGATGCCGATGCCCAGCCATTGCAGGGCCTCGTTGATGTACTCCTCGGCACCGGGCACAAAGCGGGTGCTGTCGGTGTCCTCGATGCGCAGGATCATGTCGCCGCCATGCTGACGGGCAAACAGGTAGTTATACAGTGCTGTGCGCACGCCGCCGATGTGCAGCGGGCCTGTGGGTGAAGGCGCAAAGCGCACTCTTACTCTTCGTTCCATGTTGATGATTGCTTTGTAATATATTATTTAATGTGTTGACTGAATCACGATAACATTTCCGAGATGCGCGACATGGCAGCAAAATCGGTCTGGTCGATGTGGCAGGGGGTCACGGTCACATAGCCGCGCTTGAGCCAGTAGTAGTCGGTGATGCCCTCACCCTTGTCGCCCATCTCAAAATCGCCAGTGAGCCAGTAGTAGTCGTGACCGCTGGGATCGACGCGATGCTCCCACTCATTGATCCAGCGACCCATGTCGCCAGTCGTGACCTTCATACCCTTGAATACCTCCTCATTAGGGATGTTCACGTTGAGGCACACTCCCTGGGGCAGGCCATCCCGCAGCACGCGCTTGACAACGTGCTCCACAATGGGTTCACACACGCTCGTGTCGGCATCCGTACTGTAGTTGCCATAGGAGAACGCCACTGCAGGCACACCGTGCATCAGGGCCTCAAACGCGCAGGCCATGGTGCCGCTGTAGAGCGTGTTCAGGCCATGGTTGTAGCCGTGGTTGATGCCCGCAAGCACCAAGTCGGGCTGGCGGTCGGCCATGAGCTGACTCAGTGCGAGCTTGACACAATCGGCGGGAGTGCCAGTGGTCAGATAGGCGGTAAACCCGTCCTCCCTGGCCACAGGAATGCTGCGCACGGGGTTGACAAACGTGATGGCACTGGCCATGCCGCTCTGGTGGGTAGCTGGTGCCACGACAAACACGTCGCCCATGGTGCGGGCCACCTTGATGAGTGACTGGATGCCGTTATAGTGATACCCGTCATCATTGCTGATGAGGATGAGAGGTCGGTTGTTATCCATTTGGTTTGTTTTGTTGAATATGGGCGCAAAGTTACAACTTTTTTATGGAGTTTTGGCAGAAATGGTGTAACTTTGCCTTGCTAAAAACAAATCTAATCAAAATCAAGAATTATGAGACTGATCATTGAACCAGATTACGAGAATGTGTCGAAGTGGGCTGCCCGCTATGTCGCCAAGCGCATCAATGAGGCCAATCCCACAGCCGAGAAACCTTTCAAGCTGGGCTGCCCCACTGGCAGTTCCCCGCTGGGAATGTACCGTGAACTCATTGCCATGAATAAGGCTGGCCAGGTGTCTTTCCAGCATGTGGTCACATTCAATATGGATGAGTACTGCAACCTGCCCGAGGAGCATCCCGAGAGTTATCACTCGTTCATGTGGAACAACTTTTTCTCACACATCGATATCAAACCCGAGAACGTCAATATCCTGAACGGCAACGCACCCGACCTGGTGAAGGAGTGTGCCGACTATGAGGCGCGCATCCAGGCTGCTGGCGGCATTGACCTGTTTATGGGCGGTGTGGGCCCCGACGGGCATATCGCCTTCAACGAGCCTGGATCGTCGCTGGCGTCCCGCACCCGGCAGAAGACCCTCACGCAGGATACCATCATCGCTAACAGCCGCTTCTTTGACGGCGACCTCAACAAGGTGCCCAAGACGGCACTGACCGTGGGTGTCGGCACCGTGATGGATGCCCGCGAGGTGATGATCATCGTCAATGGTCATGGAAAGGCCCGCGCGCTACAGCAGGCCGTCGAGGGCGGCGTGTCGCACATGTGCACCCTGAGTGCCTTGCAGATGCATCCCCATGCCGTCATCATTGCCGACGAGATGGCCGTCGATGAGCTCAAGGTGAGCACCTACCGCTACTTCAAGGACATCGAGGCTCAGAACCTCGATCCCGATACCCTCCTGTAATGAATCGGGGGCATGGAGGATTTGGAGCCCTCTGAAATCTCAGAGTTCTCCGAGCTCTCTGAGAGAGAAATGAATAGAGCCTGGATCAACCAGGCTCTATTCATTTTCTAGAAAAACAAAAGCTGCTCGAGCCTAACGGCGGGAACAGCTTCAAACGTTCTTGTTGTAAAGTCTTGCTTACTCGGCGGGAGCAGCCTCGGGAGCTACAGCCTCGGTAGCAGCGCTGTCAACAACGGCAGCAGCACTGTCAACAACAGCAGCGGCGCTATCTACAACCTCCTCGGTAACAACAGCTGCGCTATCTACGGTCTCCTCAGTGGCCTGCTCGGCATTGTTGGTGCACGAAATCATGCTAACGCTAGCGATAACAGCAAGAGCTAAAACTAACTTCTTCATTTTCTTTTGTAATTTTAAATAATAAAACAATTAATTATCGGTTGTTAAAATCGCTGCAAAATTATAACAAAAATTTCACCTGCAAACTTTTTTCGACTTTTTTTTATTCACATTTTTCAGACTTACAAAATCCGGCCTCGGTTTTTGTATTTTTAGTGTCTGATTATCAATACTATAAGAAAACGGTTGCCTGCGTTGTGGCAACCGTTAAATTTTGTTAATGCTAGCTCTATGCGCTTAGAAAAATGCTGATTTTGGCACCGAAATCAGTTGCTGTAGAGGTAGCGTTTGATGCTCCGCTTCGGTGTCTTGTCAAACTCGGTGGCCATGAGCTGGATTTTGGCGATGCGCTCATAGGGTGCCACCAGCTTGTTGAGCTCGGTGCGGATATCCTCCATGATGTCGGGCAGCTTGTCGCGCGTGATGCCCAGCTGGTCCATCGCGTCATAGTCGGGATAGACGAGTGCCACCAGCTTGCCCTCGCGCATGACAACCAGACTCTCGCTGACGTAAAGCATGTTGTTGAGTTTTGCCTCGATCTCCTCGGGATAGATGTTCTGTCCGCTGGAGCTCAAGAGCATGGTTTTCAATCGTCCCCTTATAAATAATGTGCCATCGGCATTCAGGGTGCCCATGTCGCCGGTGTGCAGCCATCCGTCGTCGTGTAGCACCTTGTCGGTGGCCTCGGTGTTGTGGAAGTAGCCCTGCATGACGTTCTCGCCGCGCACGCAGATTTCTCCAGGGATATTCTCGGGGTCATCGCTCAGGATCTTGCACTCCATGATACCCGGCAGGATGCGTCCAGCGCTGTGTGGCACAAACTCGCGCCATGGCGTGTGGCTCACCAGCGGGCCGCACTCGGTCATGCCGTAACCCACGGTGAAGGGGAACTTGATCTTGTAAAGGAAATCCTCGACCTCGGCATTGAATGGTGCGCCGCCGACGATGACCTCCTCGAACTCGCCGCCGAAGGCCTCAATCAGTTTGTTGCGTATCTGGCTATAAATGCGCTTGTCGAGATAAGGTACAGCCAGCGCCCAGCGCAGCGCCCCCTTGCTGATCATGGGCACGATCATCTTGGTGTAGATCTTCTCAAGCACCAGTGGCACAGTGAGCACCAGATTGGGCTTGATCTCGGCCATGGCCTTGACCAGGATCTTGGGCGAAGGGATGCGTCCCAGCAGGGTGATGTGTGACCCCACGGCCAGCGGTGTCAGCATGTCGAACGCACAACCGAAGGCGTGTGCCAGCGGCAGGAATGCCAGTCCCCTGGAACCCTTGTAATGCAGTCCCGAGTTGATGCCATACACGACGTTGCCTGCCAGGTTGTTGGCAGTGAGCATCACGCCCTTGCTGAATCCTGTCGTTCCTGACGTGTAATTGATCTCGACCAGCGCGTCGTTGGGCACATCGGCATAGTGTATGTCGTTGCGGTAGAAGCCCTCGCCGTACTTCTGGTTGAAGGCATCCTCCAGCTCTTTCTTGGCTTTGGCAACGATGTCGGCGTCCTCCTTGACGGCAAGCAGGCTCATGTCCTCAATCTGGAAGACGGCGCGCACGCGAGGCATCTTGTCAAACTCCAGGTTCTCCCAGATGTTCTTGCTGATAAACAGCATCGTGGCCTCGCTGTGGTTAATGATGTGCTGGGCATCGGCTGGGTTGAATTCCTGCAGAATGGGCACAATGACGGCACCATAGGTGATGGTGGCCATGAACGTGGTGATCCAGTTGGGGATGTTCTTGCCGATGAGCGCGATGCGGTCGCCTTGTTTCACGCCGCTGTTCTGAAACAACAGGTGCAGCTTGGCAATGTTGCGGGCAAAGTCGCCGTAGGTTAATCTCTCACCTGTATTATAGTCGGTCAACACGGGCAGTTCCCAATTGTCGATGAAACTGCGCTCATAAATCTTGATCAGGTTCTCCTTCATCATAACGGAAACGGGTTTATTAGGTGCAAAGGTAAGCAAATTAATCCAAACCTTAGCGCTAAAAATCAATAATTGACCATCAATGGTGAACAAACGGACAAAAAGCAAATGCCGGACAATAGCGTTGCCCGGCATTTACAGTGGTATTATCGAGGCGGTGCGGTTCCTGCCCCGTGTGGTGATGGCATTACTTCTTGCGGATGCAGCGCACGCTGTGGCCGAAGGTGTAGATGTGGCCCGAGGTGGTGTAGCGAACCATGTTCTTGCTTGTCTGGTTGAAGCGGATCATCTGGAATGAAGGTGAGCTGCTCAGGGGATCCTCATAGGGGGTTGTGCTCCAGTACCAGGCATCGGCACCGTCATCGGCATCACCGGTTGCAGGTGAATACAGGCCAGCGGCCCAGACATTGAAACCGGTCACGTTGGTACCCTCCTTGCCCATGTTCCACGAGTAGTCGGTGTCGCTCTTGAAGTTGTTGGCGGTGGGGCCACCATAGGTGCGCAGCGCGGCCCACTGATCCTGGCTGGGAACCTCCCAACCCTCGGGAGCGAGCATGTCGGCATTGGCAATGCAGTAGCCGTTGTAGAGCAGGCCGAAGATGGAGATGTAGTCATTGTCGTCGGCATACACGTGGCAAGCGCCGGTGGTGTTGGCGCTCCACTCGGCGGACTGCGTCGACTTGTACATGGGGATGTCGGTGCCGTCAACCCACTTGGCGGTGCGCAGGTTCTCGGCCAGCCAGTACTGGGTGCCGATTTTCACGATCTGGTAAACCTGCTCCTCGCTGCCGCGCTTGTCCACGAGCAGTTCGGCCTCGACGATAGCGGCCTCGGCAGTCTCGGGTGCCGTGAGGACGATTTCGCCGTCAACAAGATAAACCACCGACAGGGCGGTGCTGTTGCCTGCAGTGTAGGCAACGGTGTTGGTGGCCTCATCCCACACTACGGTGCCGCCGTCGCTGGCCGATACACCCTTGGTCAGGATGGCATAGCCATTCTCGTCGCAGGGGTAAACCACCACGCGCTGGTCGTCAAACTCCTTGATATACTCCTTGCAGACCTCGGCCACCTTCACGCCACCGAACATCACGCGCTGTACCCAGCAGTCGTTGAAACTGGTGGGGATGGCAATGCTGAGTGCGGGCATGCTCACGGTCTTCTCGGGCACGACAAAGGTGGTGGTGACAACGTCGCCAGCCATGCCGTATTTGTCATAGGCGATGGTAGCGATAGTATAGGTCTGGCCTGCTACAGCACCGGTCAAGGTGCAATAGATGTCGCCGCCGTTCTCGAGCAGAGCGGCACCGGCAAGTGCCGTCATGGGGTCGGCTGCCTGGTCGGCATCGAGGATAGCGAGACGGTAGGACTGGGCGGCATCGCTCAGGGTGATACCCACGGTGACATTGCCGTTGTCGCCGTCCCACTCAAAGTCTTTAAACTCGGGGGTTGCCACCACGTCGCCCTCAATGAGGTCAAACGAGAGGCTGTCCACGTCGGCGATGTTATAGACGGTCACATCGCCATTCTTCATGGTGACGATGAGACGGTTAGGGGTTGATTGGGCCAGAGCAGCGATGCTGAGCACGGCCAGTGCTATGAGGGTGAAAAATTTCTTCATCATTTCTTGAATTTAAAGGTTGAATTGTTGATAGTGATAATGTAGATGCCACGCTCCAGGTGGGAAATGTTGATTTCCTCGCCTCGCCAGTCATGGTTGTCGTAGATCTGCTGCCCGGTGACGGCCCAGATGGCTACCTGGCCCTGGTTGGCACCGATGACGCGGATGGAATTCTCGCCGGTGGCGATGCGCAGCATGGCTGCATCATCGTCAATCCTGCCGATTGCTGTCGGGTCGCTGCTGCCGGTGTCGGTGAACTTGATGGATAGCACGTCGTTGATGGCATACGTCTGGTTGCCAGTCGAGAGTGCCACGACAATGTTGCCCTCGTCAAATGTCACCTTGCTAACGTCCAGCAGGCTCCATGAATTCTTGGCTGAACCGTCGTTGTTGTAGAATGTCATGTAGGACTGGGCCGTTGCCGCAGCGCCGCACAACATCATCATCAACAGGGCCAAGATTGGTTTGAAACTTCTTGTCATGTTCTGAAAAATTGATTATTAGTTACTATAATACTTAAAAAAGGTAGTAGCAAGCATGGTCTGATGTTACTATCCCCCTATAGGGTTTACAGGCAATGCCCTCGCCGCCCTGGACGAGATGCCGATTCGCAATGATAGCGATATCGTGGCAAAGATAATGAAAAATAATGAGAGAATCTTACCCTTTGTGTGTTTTTCTTGCTTTCCCCTGATGAAATGAAGGCCAATCACGCTATCGTGTAGGCCGGTTGCTGCCATGGCGCTTCTGACGGCCTATGGCATGAAATTCGTGTATGGTGGTGTCGGCGGGGTCGCTGTGTGGCGGGGTCTAGATGTCGGGGAACTTGAGGGCTGCGATCTGCATCATGCGTGAGATGTCGAAGTAGAAGCCCTCGGCGCTCTTGCCGGCGACAGGCTGCACCTTGATGTAGTCGATGCCGCCATCGAGGGTCTCGTGATCGGTTGCGACGAAGCCCAGGAAGTTGATGATGTTGTACTCATGCTCTGGAGCGATGACGACCCAGGGTTCCTCCTTTGTCCCCTTGCCGCTCGACATGATGGCGGCGATGAGCCGGTCGAGCCTGTACTGGCAAACGGCAGCACGGGCATGTTTCTTCTTCTCCTTGAGGACATAGATGTAGAAATTCATCTGGTTCATGTCGAACATGTTGTCGTTAAGCGACAACTCGGCATACTTCTCGATACTGTCACACTCGGCACGCGAGTGGGGCTGCTTGTAATAGAGCTGCTCGACAACATTGCTGTAGATGCTCTCGCGGAAGGGGTTATAGTCCTCCTGGAACGTGTAGCCATAGTAGAAGTTTCTCCAAGCCTCGATGCTGAGTGTGGTGTCGTTGCTGTTGTAGGCCTTCATCAGCTTGGGGTAGTAGTAGGCGTTCTTGGGGTTGGAGATGACCTCCTTGATGTGGTCAAAGTCCACCTTCTTGATAGCGAACTTGCTGGGCTGGTTGCGCTCGGGTATCTGTTGGGCCTGAGACCACCCCATAGTCGTTATGGTCAGTGCGATGACTAGTGTGAGGATATGTTTGAGTCGTTTCATTTCGGTTGACAGTTTTATTGTGTTCAGTCGATGACAATTCCCATGATGGCAATGCAGACGATCGACACGGCGACGATAGCAGGGAGGCACTTGGCGGCAAAGTAGCGCCAGAACATCGTCGACGGGAAGAGCATCCACTTGCCGGCGGGGGGTGCGGCTGTAGGCCAATTGACCCATCGCGGCCCCAAGGACGACACCCAGAACCAGGAGGCGCGGTGCCAGCAGGATGCCCAGCATGCCTCCAGCCAGTGCCGTGAAGCCGACATACAGGTTGCTGGATGAGTGCCCGTCAGGCTCTCCACTGGGCGAGAGATAGAACAGCGCTACAGTGATGAGCGTTGCGATTCCCCAGAAGGCAAATGTCATCGGCGGCACGGCGATATAGTAGCTCAAGTGCAGCAGGAGCAGCCCCAGGAAGGCTGGCACTGCGGCGACCCAGCGGGGCCTCAGCACGAGAGCCAAAGCCGCTATCAGGCACAGGATGCCTGCGATGAGTAGTATCTTCTGCGTGATCATGAGCGTTCTGTTCCTTATATATTATTAAAACTGAGAAATGGGTCAGTTATTGCCCTCGGTGGCGCTATTATTTGTCTCGGCGGGGTCGGCGGTCTTGATGTCGCTGGGGTAGGACACGCGCATGTGATAGGCCGTGCGCAGGCGCTCGACAAACAGTTGCTTGATGGTCTCCACGTCACGGAAGCTGATGGGGGCCTCCCGCAACAGGCCGTCGGCGACCTGTCCGTCGATGATCTTACCTACCATGGCAGCGATAGCCGCCTCGCTGTGGTCACTCAGGCTCTTGGTGGCCGCCTCACAGGCATCGGCCATCATCAGGATGGCGGCCTCCTTGGTCTGCGGATTGGGGCCAGGATAGGTGAATGGGGCGGGATCCACCTCGACCTCGGGGCGCAACTCGCGAGCCTTGTAGTAGAAGTAACGGGTGGTACCCTTGCCGTGGTGCTGGGCAATCAGGTCCTTGATGACCTTGGGCAGGCCTGCGTCCTCGGCCAGTTTCAGGCCGTTGGCGACATGGTCGATGACAATCTTGGCACTGTCCTCGGGCCGCACGAGGTGGTCATGCGGGTTCTCGCCGATCTGGTTCTCGGTGAAGAAAGCCGGATTCTTGGTCTTGCCCACGTCATGGTAGAGGGCACCAGCGCGCACGAGTTGCAGGTTGGCACCGATCTTGAGCGCCGCCTCGCCCGCCAGGTTGGCTACCTGCAACGAGTGCTGGAAGGTGCCGGGGCAGTTGGTGGACAACTGGCGCAGCAGCGGGTTGTTGATGTCGGAGAGCTCAAGCAGCGTCATGGACGATGTGAAGCCAAAGATCCTCTCCATGACGGGGATGACGAGGAAAGCAAAGGCCAGGATGACGCAGTTGATGAGGAAGTAGGCAAAATAGTACTTATTGATCTTGTCAAAATCTCCCTCGCCGATAAGCGTCATCGCCACATAGGTGATGCTGTAGGCCAGGAAGATGAATGCGGCGCACTGCACGAGCTGGGTGCGCTTGGTCAGTTCCTTGACCGACACGATGGCGATGATGCCGGCCAGGAACTGCATGATGATGAATTCGGCCTGGTGGCTGCTGGCCACCAGTGAGCAGATGAGCACGGTGACGATGTGTACAAAGAATGACGTGTGGTCGTCAAAGAACGACGACACGATGATGGGCACCAGCCCGAATGGGATGACATAGAGCATCCAGTACTTGACGCGCACACACAGCAACACCGCGATGGTGAAAACGGTGATGAGCGTGATGAGGAAGACCATCCGGCGCAGGCTGCCGAAGACCTGCTTGCGCAGCAACTTCATGAAGTAGAAGAACGCAAGCATCAGGGTGGCCACGATGAGAATCTGCCCCAGCAGGTTGAGCGTCTCGTCGACATTGCGCTGCTTGTTGCGGCGCGTGAGCTCGTTCTGGTAGCTCTCGATGGCGGCCGCCTTCTTGGGCGTGACGATGTCACCGTGGTTGATGATGGCCTCGCCGGCTTGCACCGTACCGGGGGACCGCAGCGCGTGACGCAGGTCCTCGTTCATCCACTTGTCGTTTTCCTCGGCATCAACCTTCATGTTGGGCACCAGATAGTTGCTGATGTCCACCGCCTTGAGCCCCTCTTGCACGGCAGCGTTGCCGGCCAGGGAGTCGGTCAGCCATGAATAGGCCTGCCGCACCGTCCTCATGTTGCGTGTGTCGACCACTTGCAACTCGTTGTTGCCCACAAGGAAGCGCAGCTGCTTGCCGGCGCGGATGTCGTTGGCGGCATCATTGTCGACGATACCGTCCTCATACAGGTTGATGACGGCCTGGAGCAGTGCTTGGCTACCGGGCTTGCCGGCTGTGGCTCTCATCAAGAGCGCTTGCTGCTGCTCACCCTTCTTGCGGTCCATCGTGTAGATCTTGGCGAAATTCTGGTTCACGCTGTCGGTGATGTGCTTGCGGGTCGCCTCGTCGAGCTCGATGTCATACTCGAAGTTGGCTTCCAGGCGTGAATGCAGCCACGGCTTGCCCACCTCGAAGCTGAAGATGCGGCTCTCCTCGCGGGAGAAGAACAAAGCCGCCGCAATCAGCAGCACCGAGATAATCAGCAGCGCCGTGATGATGATATTGTTTTTCTTCGTTTTCATGTCTTTTGCTCAGTATTGGTTATCGGTCTGGGGTCAGCTCATGCGGGTCGCGCTGTTGACACCCTTGACCTTCTTGATCTCGCGGCACAGGTTGTTGACGACTGACGCGTCGCTGATGAGCACGTCCAGGTCGCAGCTGAACACGCCCTGGTCGGCCGTGACGTTCATCTGCTTCATGTTGATGGACATGTTGGTCGAGATGATGTTCACGATGGATTGCAGGATGCCCTTCTGGTCAATGCCCTCGATGTGGACCGTTGCCAGGTACTTGTCGCGGTGGTCTTCCCAGTGGGTCTGCACCAGGCGTGAGCCGTAGCTGGCCTTGAGCCGTGCCAGGGTGGGGCAGTCCATCTTGTGGACGATCACCTCGCCGGCATCGTTGATAAATCCCACCGTGTCGTCGCCGGGGATGGGGTGACAGCAGTCGGCGATCTGGTAATTGCTCTTGCCGTCCTGGGTGGTCAGGCGGTAGATGGCCTTGGTGTCGATGGCCTTGGAGGCCTCGCGGGTGGTCTGCTTGACATCTTCCTTGCCCTTGAAGGGGTTGCGGCGCCACCAGTTGAAGCGGTTGCCGGGTTCCCGCTTTTTCACCATGTCGACGTTGAGCTTGATCTCCTTGTTGCCGATCTTGTAGAAGAGCTCTTCCTTGTTGGTGACATCCTGACGGGTAATGACCATCGATAGCACCTCGTTGCTGAATTCCACCTTGTTGTCTGCCAGGAAGTCCATGAAGATCTTCTCGCCCTGGTCGATGACCAGCCTGCGCTGGTGGCGCAGGGCGGCGCGCAAGCGCGTCCTGCCCTTGGGCGACACGACATATTTCTCCCAGTCGGCGTTGGGTACCTGTGTCTTGCTGGTGAGGATCTCGATCTGGTCGCCGCTGCGCAGCTTGTAGGAGCGGGGCACCAGCTTGTGGTTGACCTTGCCGGCCAGGCAATGGGTGCCCAGGTCGGTGTGCAGCGTGAAGGCCATGTCCAGGACGGATGCGTCCTTGGGCAGGGTGATGGTCTCGCCCTGTGGCGTGAAGACGACGATCTCGCTGGCGAACAGGTTGAGCTTCAACGTGTCCAAGAAGTCGATGGCGTTGGGCTGCGGGTCCTTGAGCAGATCGGTGAGTGTCGAGAGCCAGGTGATGAGCTCGGCTTCCTCCTCGCCCTCGCCGATCTTGTATTTCCAGTGGGCGGCAAAGCCGCGCTCGGCGATGTCGTCCATCTTGCGGCTGCGTATCTGCACCTCGACCCAGTTGCCGTCGGGACCCATGACGGTGACGTGCAGGGCGCGGTACTTGTTCACCTTGGGCGTGGTGATCCAGTCGCGCACGCGGTCAGGATGCTTGATGTAGATGCTGGTCACCTGGCGGTAGATCTTCCAGCACATGTCGTTCTCGTCCTCCTCGCTCATGCCGTCGCACTCAAACACGATGCGGGCGGCATACAGGTCATAGACTTCCTCAAAGGGGATGTGCTTGGTCTGCATCTTGTTCCAGATCGAGTTGCATGACTTGACACGTGTGGTGAATTCATACTTCAGGCCCATGTTGTCAAGACGCTCGCGGATGGGTGCCGAGAAGCGCGAGAAGAGTTCGTTGCGGGCTTCCTCGCTGGCGGCGATCTTGCCCTGGATGCGCTCATACTCGCTGGGATGATTATACTTGAAGCTCAGGTCCTCGAGCTCGGTCTTGATGGCATACAGGCCCAGGCGGTGGGCCAGCGGCGCATAGACGTAGAGCGTCTCCCCGGCGATCTTGTATTGCTTGTTGGGCGGCATCGACGAGAGGGTGCGCATGTTGTGCAGGCGGTCGGCCATCTTGATGAGCACGACGCGCACGTCCTCGCTCATGGTGAGCAGCAGCTTGCGGAAGTTCTCGGCCTGAACCGATGCCTTGTCGCCGAAGATGCCGCCCGAGATCTTGGTCAGGCCATCGACGATGCGGGCAATCTTCTTGCCGAACTGCGCTTCGATGTCCTCGACGGTGTAGTCGGTGTCCTCCACCACATCGTGCAGCAGGGCCGCGCTGATGCTGGTTGACCCCAAGCCGATCTCCTGGTTGACAATGGTCGCCACCGCGATGGGGTGCATGATGTAGGGCTCACCGGAACGCCGGCGGATGCCCTGGTGGGCGTCACGGGCGAACTTGAAGGCCTTGTCGATGACCTCCACTTTCTTGCGGTGATTGCTTGACAAGTAGCCATTTAACAGGTTCTGATAGGCCTGCTCGACCATCTGGTCTTCCATCTCGGGTGTTATGTTGTTCTGCATCATGAGTCATGAACGGTTTGATTCAAACTACAAAGGTAATAAAAGTTTAGCTACTGATGGTCAGAGTTCAGAGATTTTTGTCATAGGGGGGCATCAGCCTTGGCCTTGACTGGGCGGGCGCACGCCAGGGATGGGAGCTGTGACGTTGAAGCGGCGCTGCCAGGTGGCATCGGTGGTGCTGAGGGTGACGGTGCCGTTGCCGATGATGATCTCGTTGACGGTCGAGCAGCCCTGCGGCAGCCGCAGGATGGCGCGCACGCGGCCGTTCTGGTCACACACCTGTAGGCCCATGCTGGTGGCGGCCCACAGGTTGCCGTTGCCGTCAAAGGTGATGGTCGATACCTGCAGCGGCAGGGACGGGTCGTCGTTGTGCAGCCAGTAGAACGGTTCACCACAGGTCAGCTGGCCGTCTTGCAGGAGGTATTGCCACACGGCATTGCCGCCTGCCGAGTCGGGGATGGCGGCGATGTTGGTCAGGTCAGGGTAGATGATGCGCTTGACGGGCTGCTTGAACACGCCGCCGCTCACCCTGCTCCAGCCGTTATCGTCCTCGACAAGCAGGGCTTGCAGGAAGTCGTTCTGGGTTGTGCCTGGGGTGAGCCGCGCGGGCCAGTCGCGCCACATCCACTCCATCACTTGCGGGAAGATCTGGGTGGAGCGGGTCACGTTGTGGCCGCCGTCGCTCCAGTCACACTGCACGTCGTTGCCGGCAAACTCGAGGGCGCTGGCGAGCATCTGGTTGCCCTCATACCAGTGTCCGAACAGTGGATTCCAGGCGTCATTGCTGCCGTCCTGGATGAACACGCGCAGGGCCAGGGGCTCGGTCTTGCGGACCAGGGCCTGCAAGTCGTTGCCGCCCCGCATGGCCACAAAGGTGCCCACCCCCGTGAAGACCTTGCCGAACAGGTCGGGACGGTGCCACGCGGCGTTAAAGGCTGCGATGCCGCCGCTGCTCAGCCCGAAGATCATCCTGTCCTGTGGACGACGGGACAGGCGCAGGGGCTTGCCGCGGCTGGTCGTCATCTGCTCGACAGCGGGCAGCACCTCGTTCTCGAGGAAGTCGGCAAAGGTGCCCGTGGTCGAGTCAAACTCGTAGCAGCGGTTGTAGCGCAGCACCGTGCCGTCACGGCCCTTGACGATGCCTGGTTGCAGGAACACGCCGATGGTCACCGGCATCTTCTTGATCTCGATGAGCGAGTCCATGACCTGTGGGGCGTTGCACAGCACGCCGTCGAGCCCCACGTAGAGGGCTGCCGGCTGCTTGCCGTCATACTGGTCGGGCACATAAACCTGGAAGGTGTGCACCGTGCCGGGATAAACCGCCGAGCTGTTGAGCACGCCGTCAATCAGCGTATGCCCGGCTGCAGCGCTCAAGGCGGCCGCCAGCAATATCACGAAAATGAATCTTTTAGTCATAGCGCAAGTTTTTTCTTTGCCGCAAATGTACATAAAATCCCATCCTCTTGCAACCCTTACCTGGTAATCAGTTGTCAGTTTTCAGTTGTCAGTGGCACCCGCGCACTTGGGGCCTCACGCAAAGACGCGAAGTATTAAAGTGTTGCTCGCAAGTGCTCGCAAAAAAATAGCTTTGCGGTTTGGCGACTTAGCGTGAGGTTCAGTCGTCAGTGGCATCCGCGCACTTGGGGGCTCACGCAAAGGCGCGAAGCCGCGAAGTATTAAAGTATTGCTCGCAAGTGCTCGCAAAAAAATAGCTTTGCGGCTTGGCGTGGGGTTCAGTTGTCAGTGGCATCCGCGCACTTGGGGCCTCACGCAAAGACGCGAAGATTTAAAGTGTTG
>JAFTEU010000025.1 GCA_017453505.1 Muribaculaceae bacterium | reverse complement strand
TTATCACCTTTGTTTAGCAGCTTACGGCAAAAAAATATCTCGCCGATGAATCTGGCGAGATGGTTCTTGGTGTTTAGGGGCTTGCGCATGGCCTCACACCAGGGTAGTCTCAAAGTCATCACTCCAAATTTTGGAAGAGGCGCAAAAAGGAGGAGCACACGCACCCCCAGAAAAATCACACCTTTTCAGTGCTTGTTCAAGTGAATTACCCATAAATGA
This sequence comes from Muribaculaceae bacterium, assembly GCA_017453505.1. Classification (GTDB taxonomy): domain Bacteria; phylum Bacteroidota; class Bacteroidia; order Bacteroidales; family Muribaculaceae; genus Sodaliphilus. The sequence goes on along the minus strand of JAFTEU010000025.1, from coordinate 9,584 downwards.
CCTTTTTATTGTTTAAATAACTGTAAAGCAACCAATTTAGTTCCAAGAAATGACCTTTGAATGTTGGCCTTTTTTGGTGTTGATTCAAATAATCAGTTGTAACTTTGCAGGCGAGAGTTAACCCGTTTTTATCGACCTAAAAAGAATGACTGATATGAAACGATTTTGGAAATTTGGAGCAATGCTTGCCATGGTGCTGATGAATGGCCTTCTAACGTTTGGCCATGTCAGCGCACCGACTTCACTTCAAGGAAAGATAGCTGATAACAACAATGATTTTGCCTGTGACTTGTTCCGCACTATCACTGAGAAGAAAAAGGGTAGCATCATCGTGTCCCCCATCAGCGTGAGTTACCTGCTAGGAATGCTCAACGCTGGCGCCGAAGGCGAGACGCAACGCCAGATAACCGACGTGCTTGGACTGGATGGTTCAGTAAAGGAAATCAACAATTACTTCAAGAAGGTGATGGATGAGGCCTCCAGCGTAGATTCAACGGTGACTATAAAAATCGCTAATAGCATCAACGTCAACTCGGCCAGGGACTACCACCTTATTCCAAAGTATAAAGAGAACATGCAGAAGTCTTACAATGCCCAAATCGATGCGTTTGACTTCACCAATGACAGGAATGTGGACATCATCAACAACTGGTGCAATATCCACACTGACGGCATGATCCCCAAGATTCTTGACCGTCTCGATCCCCAAGCCGCAATGTGTCTGCTCAACGCTATCTATTTCAAGGCCTCGTGGACTAATGAATTTGACCCTAAGAATACCCGTAACAGGATTTTCACAAAACAGGACGGCACTATGCTCGAGCATAAGATGATGCACGTTTCTATTAAAGGAGTCGCTTACGGCTCCAACAACTTGTGCAAGATGCTATCCCTGCCCTATGGCAACGGCAGTTACAGCATGATTGTGTTGCTGCCCCACGAGGGTAAGACCATCGACGACATTATCCAGTGCCTCTCGGCGCAACAACTGGAGCAACAGCGAACGCAGGAAATGACAATTCACAATGTGGATATCCTGATGCCCCGCTTCACCACCGAAAACGAGATCGGACTTGAGCAAGTCCTCTCGTCAATGGGCATGCCGCTGGCATTCCATCCCCGTGCCGCTGAATTCTCCAATATGGTCAAAGATGAAGAACTCTGGGTTTCGATGATGAAGCAGAAGGCTAAAATCGAGGTTAATGAGAAGGGAACCAAGGCTGCTGCAGTTACTGTTGCAATGATGACGACAAAATCAGTGAATACCAACGGCACAATATGGAAGGAATTCCACGCTACTCGCCCATTTGTATATTACATCATCGATAACAGCACAGGCGTGATTTATTTTATGGGCACCTATTGCGGTGAAGAAGGCGTAGCCATTCCCGCCGATGTGACATTGGATAGCATCGACAGCGATGACGCAGTTGTAGTCCTCCCAGAAGTGATGATAAAATCTTATGGCAGAGTAGGTGAAAACAGGCCCCTGCCGGAATTGACGATTAATCACAGGGGATACAGCGTAGAACAGAAGCCTCAGTTCCCTGGTGGCGATGCTGCACTGATGAAATACCTCCGGTCGCACATCAACTATCCACCCATGGCTTTCGAGAACGATATTGAGGGAAGGGTCATTGTGCAGTTCCTTGTTGACAAGACGACTGGCAAGGTCGGTGAGGTAAAGGTTGTCCGTTCAGTGGACAAATACCTTGACAAGGAGGCAATCCGCGTCGTGAAGTCCTTGCCCATTTTCACCCCGGGCCGTCACAAAGGCAAGCCCGTCGATGTGTGGTACGTGCTTCCAGTGACCTTTTCATTGTAACCCAAGAAAAACAATCAAAGCCCGACGATTACCCCAAGGAGCGCTTGAGTTTATTTTCAAGGCCTAAATAAACGCACAAAACCCGCTGGAATCCGGCGGGTTTTGGCTGCTTCTGTGCGCCTGATAGGACTCGAACCTACACAACCGGAGTTACCAGATCCTAAGTCTGGCGCGTCTACCAATTTCGCCACAGGCGCGGGCTTCTTTGCGGGTGCAAAGGTAGTGAAAAGTTTTTAGTTATCAGTTGTCAGTTGTCAGTTTTTTGGATGTCGGCAAGGATTTGCTTGAGCTGTTCGTCGGCCTGGGTGAGCTTCTTGCGGCAGATGTCGAGGAGTTCCTTGCTGCGCTTGGTATAGGCAGTGAGGTTGTCGATGCTGCACTGGGGGTCCTGCATCTTCTGGACAAGCTGCTCGAGTTCGGTCACTGCCTGGGTATAGGTCATCTGGTTGTTTTCTTCCATTTTATCGTGTTTTATTGTTGATTATCAATATGGTTAATCGTCGCATCGGCAGCACCCGTGGCAAACTGTATCGTGATGTTGTCGCCTGGGTGCAACTGATGGGCTGTCGTGACACAGCTGTCCCCGACCCTGACGAGTGAATAGCCGCGACGCAGGGTATTGAGTGGTGACAACAGTGTCGCTTTGTCATCAAGGGCCTGCAGGCGCTGTTGCTCGCGTTGCAAGGCACGGGTCACACTGTCACCAATGCGGTCACCGATGCGGTCCAGACGATTGCTCTGATTGCCGATTAGGCTGTTTGCCACCAAGGGGATTCTGCCGGCATAATTGTCGAGTTTGATGCTGTTGGTGTCAATGATGCGGCGGGCGGTCGCAGGAATCATACTCGTGAAGTAGGCCAAGTGCTCCTTGGCCTGTGACACGATGTCGCGCACGGCACCGACAACGGCATCCTGCAACTCATTGAGGTGCCCCAGGGCTGCCGCACCACGCTGGATGATCCACTCGGCAGCGGCAGTCGGTGTCTTGACGCGCATGGCAGCGACATAGTCCAGCACCGTCACGTCACGTTCATGACCGATACCGACGATGACAGGCAACAGGAACTGAGCGACAGTAGCGGCCAATTCATAGCTGTCAAATGAATTCAAGTCGGACGTAGCGCCACCTCCACGGATGATGACCACACAGTCAAACCTATCCAGGTGACTGTTGATGCGGTCCAAGGCACGCAGCACGGTAGGCACCGTCTGGGCACCCTGCATGACGGCACTGAACAGGCAGGTGTAGAACTGCAGGCCGTAGGCATTGCCCTGCAACTGGTTCATGAAGTCGCCATAGCCTGCCGCACCTGCTGCCGACACGATGGCGACGCGCTGCGGCACATCAGCCCAGGGCAGCTGCCTGTTCATGTCGATGATGCCATCGGCTGTCAGGCGGTTGATGATTTCCTGGCGCTGACGGGCCATGTCACCCATTGTGTAGCTGGGGTCAATATCGTTGATGATCACCTTGATGCCATAGAGGCGATGAAAAGTGGCGCTCACGCTGACCAGCACCTTCATCCCCGTGCTGAGCACCTGGCCTGTGGCATCGTGGAACTTATGATAGATCTTAGCATAGTTGTTGGCCCAGATGGCAGCACCGACCTTGGCCACAGTCACCCCTTGTGCATCCTTCTCGATGAGCTCGGTATAGCAATGGCCGCTGCGGTTCAGGCGCATGTCGCTCGTCTCGGCGATAACCCACTGGTTCTGCAACATGGCCTCGCCATTGATCAGCCGCTCGATGCATGCGTTAAAGGCACTCAGGCTCATGCCTTGAGGCTGCTGCGTCTGTATGTCATTCAAGGAATTCACTTAACGCGCTTGATTTTCAGGCCATTGAATCGGTAGTTGATTGACGGCTTGAGGTATGCAGCATAGCGCTTGTACTCGCTGGGCACAAGGAATTGCTCGAGCCCATGGGACGCTTCAATGATGTCATGTCCCTCACCCTTGAAGGTCAAACCAATCAGCGGGAAGATCATAGCATCCTGCAAGTCGGCCCTCAAGTCACGCGGCATCTTGCCGATGACAAAGTCATCTATCGACGGCATTGCGAACAGGCGGTCGCTGGTGTAGCGCTGCCAGTGGCTGTTCCACTGCGTGAGGCGGCTGTCGGGCACGGGTGTTTTCACCGTCTCGATCACAGTGATCACCGTATCCTTCCCGACCGTCCTCATGCGCATTTCCACCTCGCGGCTGCCGCTGGTCTGCACCTTCAGGTAAACACTGTCCAGCATGAGCAGGCGGCTATCGCCCGTCAAGTTGTTGGGCACTGCCACCATCTGACCGCTGTTGTAGTAGTCAACCATGTCCAGACGATGGGTGCGGGTGAGCAGGGGAAAGATATTCCCCGGCTCACTCGCAAAAAGGTCACCGATTGTGCGTGCCACACCTGTCAAGGGCAACAATGCCAATGACAAAGCGATGATGCTATAAAACCGCCTCATTTACTTGGCTCCGTACTTTTTCTTCACGTCGGGCAACCACTTCTGGATGTCGGCAATGCGGGTGGCATGGCTCGGGTGCGAACTCATGAATTCGGGAGGCTCCTGGCTTGAAGTGGCGGACATCTTCTGCCAGAAGGTGACAGCGACATCAGGATTGTAACCTGCGATGGTCATCAGCACCAGGCCCATCTTGTCGGCCTCGCTCTCGTGCTTGCGAGAGAAGGGCTGCATCACGCCATACTGAGCGCCCAGGCCATAGACCTGCTGAGCGATCTGCTGCGTTGCAGCGCTCTTGCCGCTGGTGAAGATGCCGATGGCGTTGGCGCCATACTGTGCCAGCACCTGCTGGCTCATGCGCTCGTTGCTGTGCTTGGCGACGGCATGGGCCACCTCGTGGCCGATCACAACGGCCAGTTCGTCATCACTGCTGACGAGGTTCATGATACCCTCATAGACCACGATCTTGCCGCCAGGCATGCACCAGGCATTCACGTCGTCACTCTTGACCAGATTGAACTCCCAAGCAAAGTTCTGCAACTCACTCTCCAGGCCGACCGACTTGAGGTAAGCCTCGGTGGCATTAGCAATGCGCTGGCCGACGCGGGTCACCTGGGCGCTCTTGGTCTTCTGGGTTGAGATAGTGGCCGTCTGCATGAAGCTGGTATATTGCTGGAGGCTTGCCTGCAGCACTTCACTGTCACTGACAAGGTTCAACTGTTTGCGGCCGGTGATAGGAACCGATCCACAGCTGGTGAGCAGCATAGCGGCTACAGCCAGCATTGCGATAATCTTTTTCATAATCATGAAGATTTTTAATTGTACAAAATATAACGAATAATTCTGATTGTTTCAACTATCAGTGCGTCTGCACGACCTCGGTGGGCGGCAGCGTCTCGTTGCGGCGGTCGATAGCCTCAACGACACGGGCGGCCAGCTTCTTGAAGGCCGCACCGCTCACATCGCTCATGCGCACCACGGGCTGACCGTCGTCACTGCCCTTGCAGATGCCAGCCACCAGTGGAATCTGCCCCAACAGCTCGACACCCAGGTTCTCGGCCAACTGCTTGCCGCCGTCTCGGCCGAAGATGAAGTACTGCTCGTCGAGGTGAGTCGCCGGGGTGAACCATGACATGTTCTCGACGATACCCAGCACAGGTACATTCACATGCTCGCCCATGAACATCGAGATACCCTTGCGGGCATCGGCCAGCGCCACCTGCTGCGGTGTGGTGACCACGATAGCGCCTGTGATGGCGAGGGTCTGCACCAGGGTCAAGTGGATGTCGCTGGTGCCGGGGGGCAGGTCGATGACAAAGTAGTCCAGCTCGCCCCAGTCGGCCTCATTGATGAGCTGTCGCAGGGCATTGCTGGCCATCGCACCACGCCACAGGATAGCTTTCTCCTTATCGACCAGGAAACCCAGCGAAAGCATCTTCACGCCATATTTCTCCAGAGGGATGATCAAGTTCTTGCCGTCCACCTCGTGCATGTAGAGCTGCTCATCCTCGGCACCGAACATCTTGGGCATCGAGGGGCCGAAGATGTCGGCATCCAGCAGGCCCACACGGTAACCCTGCATGGCGAGCGCCACGGCCAGGTTGCAGGCGATGGTCGATTTGCCCACGCCACCCTTGCCCGAGCTCACGGCGATGATGTTCTTCACACCAGGCAACGGCTTCTCTATCTTGCGCACAGGGTTATCCTGAGCGGTCTTCACACCGATGTTTCCCTTGATGTCCACCTCGCTGCCCACATGAGCCAGGATGGCCGACTCGGCAGCCTTGACCACGCTCTTGATAAAGGGGTCGGTGGGCTTTTCAAACGTCAGCGACAGGCTCACACGGTTGCCGTCGATGCGGATGTCGTCGTTCACCATGCCCATCTCCACGATATCCTTTCCCGTGCCGGGATAGCGCACCGTGCGCAGGGCATCAAGTATCAGATTCGGATAAATTGTCATCTTTTCAGTTTCTCGTTTCTAGTTGTTTGTATTATCTTCTTCATCGGGCATGAGCTGGGGCATCTGTATGTAGCCGCGGTTGTAGCTGCGGTAGGTGTCTGGCTCGATGTCGATGTCGGGTTCAATGAGTTCCACACCATGAGGCAAGGCGAAGCGGATGTACTTGATGGTCAAGCCGCGTTGCAGCCACTGCATCTCATAGTGCGTCTTGATGTCCAGGATGTCATCGGCAAGGCCGCTGGCATACAGATCATCGGTGTCGGCCTCGACGGGAAGATGGTTCTCCTCGACGAGGGCGTGGGTATAGGTGTAGAGGAACGGACTGTCGGTCTTCAAGTGGACGATGCCGCCGTCACGCAGGACGTGGCGGTAATTGTCCAGGAAGCGCGTCGAGGTCAGCCGCTTGTTCACCTTCTTCATCTGCGGATCGGGGAAGGTAATCCATATCTCGGACACCTCATCGGGCGCAAACATCTTGTCGATCAGCTCGATGCTGGTCCGCAAGAAGGCGACATTGGGCAATTCTAGCTCGGTCGCCAGTTTGGCACCCGTCCACATGCGGGCACCCTTGATGTCCACACCGATGTAGTTCTTGCCAGGGAAGCGCTGAGCCAGTCCCACGGCATACTCCCCCTTGCCGCAACCCAGTTCCAGCACAATGGGGTTATCGTTCTTGAAGTACTGCTCGTTCCACTTGCCGCGCATGGGGCAACCGCCTTCTTGCATGACCACCGCAAAGGGGAACTGGAACACACACTGCATGCGCTCCATGTCGGCAAATTTCTTGAGTTTATTCTTTCCCATCTTTCTTCAATTTATCACTTGATGGCAATCTTATAGCTCTTGCCATTCAGCACCACGACATAGAATCCCGGTTCCATCTCCTGGCGGTTGATGCCGGCGGTGAGTCGGGTGTTGCGGGCTGTGCCGTTGATGGCGGCAATCTGCACATCGCCCTCGTTGCGGGTGTCGATGCACAGGGTGCGGCCCTCAACCCACACGCGGTCGGCACTGGCATTCAGATCCTCGATGCCGGTGCTGTTGGATACCCGTGCGGCATAGTCTGCCAGGTGCCAAGCCACGTTCTCATCGTCGGCGACGATGATATTGCTGAGCATGATCTGGCTTTCGCTCGTGAGCGACGCGTCGGCACGGACCGTGATGCTGATCACAATGCCGCGTTTGTCTTCAAACGGCAACTTCTCCATCGAGAATACCGCCGTGCGCTGTGTCGCGGCATCAATGGCGCGGCTCTCAGCCGTGCGACCACGCTGGATAGAGGTCTCCATCAGTGTCAGTCCCTGGGGCAGCGTGATGTCACACTGCAGGGCGCTGTAGCTTGAAGCGTTGTCGAGCACGAGGTCCAGCGTGCGTTCGTCGCCAGGACGCATCGTCACGTCATCCAGGCGCAGCAGGTCATCGGTGTCCACGACTGCGGCTGTCTTATTAGACGGGCCCAGGATCATGTCGAGCACCGTGTTGATATCGGCAAGGCCGATTTCACCGTCCTCATTGACATCGGCACGGCGCATGGTGCCATCGTCGAACTTGCCTCCCAGGATAATATCCACCAGGGTGTTGACATCGGCGATATTCACCTCGCCGTCATTGTTGACGTCACCCCGCAGCCAGGTGCTCTCGAACAGGAAGTTCTGCCACTGGGCTGCGGCTTTGTACTTCTCGATGGAGCCGGCAGGCACCGTCAGGGGTATCGTGGACTGCTTCACGCCGGCCCACACCTCCTCGCCCAGGGCGGGAACCGCGACGGCGTTGCTCGTCAGGGAGGTCATCCCGGTCATACCTGCCATCGCGCGGGTGCCGATCCATGTCACCGTGGCGGGCAACTCGACAACCGACAGCTGTGACACGTTATATAGGGCATAGTCGCCCAGGGCACTCACTCCAGCCAGATTGAGGTTTCCATTCAAGCCTGTGCCGGCCAACGCATAGTCGCTGACACGGCTCACCTTGCCACCCAGGCTGACGCTAGCCAGGTCTTTATCATACAGGAAAGCGCCATCACCCAGGGTCTTCAAACTCGACGGCAACTTGACATCGGTCACGGGGGTCAACACCACGGCCCAGTCGCCTATCGACGTGAGCTGCGTGCTGGAACTGAGGTTCAATTGCTTCAAGCCTGTACCGGCCAGTGAACGCTCGCCGATGCTCTGCACGGCATTGCCCACAGCGAGGGTCGTCAATGCCGGGCAATCCATCATGGCAGTGGCATCAATGCGGCGCAGGCGGCTAGACGCGGCCACTGTCAGGCTCTTGAGCGACGTGCAGCGCATGAAGGCACCATTGCCCACGACCTCGACGCTGGCAGGCAAGACGACAGACTGCAACGCCGAGCAGCCCGCAAAGGCAAAGTCAGCAATACTGTCGAGTGTAGAGGGCCAGGTGACGCTGGTGAGACGGGTACATCCTGCAAAGGCGGCCTTGCCAATGGTCTTGAGGCCTGCCGGAAGGGTAACGCTGGTCACATCCATGCCACCAAAGGCACCTGCCGGCAATTCATCGGCAGCAAACTCCTGTTCCCAGTAGTGTTCCCGAGCCGTGGTGCAGGGCAGGATCCGGACTCCCGCCAGGTTGACGGAATTAAGATGGTGCAGGTTATCGGCGATATAGTAAAAATCAGTCGCATTCATGGTGCCCGTCACGGTCAACGTCGTGATATTCACGTCCGTAACCATTTCGGACAGACAGCCGGCCTTGCTGGACACGTCTAGTGCAGTGGCACGTAATGACAGTACCGCCAGTATTGCTATAATGGTGCTTCGTTTCATAGTCTTTTTATTCACGTTAGTGTTAAACGTGCAAATATAGGGCATTTTCCTGAATTTGTCACTAGCATTTAACAAAAATTAGTCCCCCTGAATGACACTGTGACTATTTACCGAATCATCTGCCGAAAAACCACACGCTAAGTCGCCAAGTCGCTAAGTTTTTAATATCAAGGATTTTATCATTTGCCGTCAACAACAATCCGAGAGTTGCATATCAGAATCAAGAAAAAAATTATTATTGTCCGGAGAAAAATCGCCGTGGTTCCATAAACACCTCGTTATCAATACTATCATGGCGACATGGCATGAAGAGGCTTGATTTTTCAGGCAAGCAGGTCGAAGGCCTGCACAAGGCCTGCAGGCCTTGACTTAACGCAACCCCAGGGCGCTCTGGCCGTAGGTCAGTGTGGCCTGGGGAATGACCACAGCAATCGATGGGCCTCGTAGAGGGCCTCTCACTGCGACAAGCGCACAATAGTATAATCACCTAATTCTGACGTTATTGGCCCTCTACGAGGCCCGATTCTGTTCGATTATGCTTTCCCCAGGCCACACGAGGT
>JAFTEU010000024.1 GCA_017453505.1 Muribaculaceae bacterium | reverse complement strand
TGTTGACTGTATTTTGTTTCTTTTTGGCATATTTTGTCTTATCTTCTTGGACCATAGCTCGCTATGCTCCTGCAAAGCTAAAACAAAATCTACTCAAAAATAAATCAAAATTCATGTCAAGCTAATTTATAGAAGTCCCCATAAAAGTTAATAGATAATAGATTGCGGATTGCGGTTATTGATGAATGGCGAAATCTTGTCTCTATTATCTATTAACTGTTATCTGAAGTTTTTACTTCTTGATGCCCATTTTCTTGGCGATCTTGGCGGGGATGGCATCCTTGTGGACGAGGATGTTCATGGTCTTGGCGCGGAAGAAGGCTTCGCTGCAGTAGAAGTAGCCTTCATAGAGCTGGTTGGTGTCCCAGCTGTTCTGCACCTTGAAGTACTTGTTACCCTCCTGGTCAACGGCCTTGCCCATGATGACCATGCCGTGGTCGTCGGTGGTGAGCTTGTTGTCGAACATCTCCTGACGCTCCTCCTGGGTTACCCACTGCTCCTTAACCGGGCCCTTGATGTCCCAGAGCTCGGCCTCGCGGTCCTTGTCGCTGAGCTGTGCCCAACGAGCCATGTCGGTGCCTGCTGCATCGGGAACTTCCTTCTCGACGGGGAGGATGGCGTAACCGTTGCGCCACTTGAATCCCTTCTCGCTGACGTCGGCACCCCAAGCGATGCTGTAGCCGTTGTCGATGGCATAGTTGGCGATCTCCATGAGCTCATCGATGGTCACGTTCTGATAGCTGGACCAGAGCCAGTTGTCGGCCACCTCGAGGATGAACGGCTGGTAGTAAGGGTGGTGGTTGAACGAGCAGATGGGCACATAGTCGTCCATGTTGAGGCCGAGGCTGGCAGCCCAGGTCTGGGGAGTGTAGGTCTTGCCCTCATAGACGAAGGTCTCGGGCATCTTGCCCATGTAGCTGTCGAGGATAGCCTGGAGGCCGTCTTTCCATGCGGGGGTGAGCTTCTTGAGGTTGCGCTTGTTGATGGTGCCAACATAGCCGCTCAGGAGCGAGGTGAGCTCGCTGGTGTCGAACTTCTTGTCACCGTAGGTCATGCCGGTGTAAACCTCGTTGGGCACCATACCGTAGTTGCGCCAAACGTAGGGAACGTCCTCGGCAGCGCCGCCCTCGGCGAAGTTGATCTCGCCGTCCATGCGGACGTACTTGATGGCCTTGTCATAGTAGCAGTGATTGACGACGAAGCCCTCGCTGAGGTGAACCTCCTTGCCGGTGAGGCGGAGGATCTCGTTCTCAAAGAAGGAGTTGGTCGAGTAGCACCAGCATGTTCCGGACTTGTTCTGATCCTTGACGGGGGTGTGACGGATTACCTTGGTGTCGGTGAACTTGAAACCCGTGCTGTCGGGGATGACAACCTTGTCGTCGGCCATGGCACCGAAGGCGATAGCCGATGCGAGCAATGCGAAAAATAATTTCTTCATACGTTTTGAGTTAGTTAATTTAATGTATAGGTTAATTGAATAATTTTAGGTTATAACTCGCAAATGTAGTCATTTTTTTTTGATAATACTGCGATTATGCTCCATAAAAAATAAAAAGTGCCCCGTTGAGGTCGCAAAACCACTTGCAGGACACTGTTTTTCCGGGATCAGATAGATAAGATTTGATTGATGAAATAGCTTGTAGTCATATTGACTTATAATAATGTTGTCGCAAAGATACAATAATTTCTTTAAATGGCGAAAAAAGTGTAATTTTGTGCCCATATTATGATTTATCCCTCAACATTTGAGACAAGAATAGGCTTTGATGCCGTGCGGCGAGAACTGGAGCGTCACTGCGTGAGTGCTCTGGGCGCTGCCTGTGTGCCCCGCCTGCGCTTCTCGACGCATCGCGACGAGGTCGTGCGCTGGCTAGAAGAGACGGCAGAATTCCTCTCTATCGTGCAGACAGGCCGGGATTTCCCGTTGAGTTACTACTTTGACCTGCGCGTTGTGTTCAAGGAAGTGTCCACGCCGGGAACCTTTCTGTCGGCCGAGCGTCTGTTCGACCTGCAGCGCCTGCTGGTGACGGTGAGCCAGGTGGTGCGCTTCTTTGCCGGCGACGGCGGAGGCACCCCGGCCTATCCGCGGCTGCGGGAGCTGACCAGCGGCTTGCAGGCATTTCCTGACCTGAGTGCCGCCATCGGCCATGTGCTGGACAAGGCCGGCAACATCAAGGACACCGCGTCGCCCCAGCTGCAGCAACTGCGCACCACCATCGCCCGTGTCACCAGCAGCATCAACGGCACGATGCGCCGCATCATCGCCCAGGGTAAGCAGGACGGCATCCTTGATGGAGACGTGCAGCCATCGTTGCGCGACGGCCGGCTGGTGCTGCCCGTCAGCGCCATGAACAAGCGCCGCCTGCACGGTATCGTGCACGATGAGAGCGCGACTGGCAAGACCGTGTTTATCGAGCCCGAAGCCATCGTTGAGGCCAATAACCGCATCCGCGAGACCGAGGCCGAGATAGCCCGCGAGATCATCCGCATCCTCACCGAGGTGACCGACCAGATACGCCCCCACCTTGATGAACTGCAGGGCGTGTTAGAGACCTTGGGGCAGCTGGACTTCATCCGCGCCAAGGCCTTGTTCGCCCAGGACGTGGGTGCCCAGATGTGCCATGTTGACCGCAAGCCCGTCATCGAGTGGTACACCGCCATCCATCCCACGCTGGCGCTGTCGCTGCGTGCTCAAGGGAAGGAAGTCGTGCCACTGAACATCACGTTGAACAAGGAGAACCGCATCCTGGTCATCTCGGGGCCTAATGCCGGCGGCAAGTCGGTGTGCCTCAAGACCGTGGGCATCGTTCAATACATGATGCAATGCGGCCTGCTGCCCACATTGAGGGACAATTCCCACATGGGCATCTTCAAGGATATCTTTATCGACATCGGAGACCAGCAGAGCATCGAGAATGACCTGAGCACCTATAGCAGCCACCTGCAGAACATGAAACTCTTCTTGTCGAAGGGTGGCCGCGAGACGCTGATCCTGATTGACGAGATGGGAAGCGGCACCGAGCCCCAGATTGGCGGTGCCATCGCCCAGTCGATCCTCGAGCAGCTGAATGAACACCGGGTGATGGGCGTGGTCACGACCCACTACCAGAACCTGAAGCACTTTGCCGACGAGACCGATGGCGTGGTCAACGGCGCGATGCTCTATGACCGACAGCGCATGCAGCCGCTGTTCCAGCTGTCGATGGGTTATCCAGGCAGCTCGTTTGCCATCGAGATTGCCCGCAAGACCGGCCTGCCGCAGCAAGTCATCGACAAGGCGAGCGAGATTGTCGGCAGCGACTATATCAACATGGACAAGTATCTGCTGGATATCGTGCGTGACCGTCGATACTGGGAGAACAAGCGTCAAGATGTGCGCACCAAGGAGAAACGCCTCGACCAGATGATCGCCGACTATGACGAACGGCTGGACAACATCCGCGCCGAGCACCGCCAGATTATCCATGAGGCCCGTGCCGAGGCGCAGGAGATCCTGCAAGGCAGCAATGCGCAGATAGAACGGACGATCAAGGAAATACGCCACCAGCAGGCCGAGAAAGAGCGAACCAAGGAATTGCGCCGTCAACTTGATGAATTCAAGCAACGCCTCAATGCCGAGGAGCCAGAGGTCCCCGAGCGCCTGAAGGAACTTACCCCCAAGGACAAGGCTCACCGCAAGCCGCCCAAGAAGAAAGCGCCAGCCAAGGTCGTAGCCAAAGACCGCCCGCTGCAGGCAGGCGATAACGTCGTCATCAAGGGAACAACGACGGTGGGGTCGCTGATCAGCATCGACGAGAAGTATGCCCTGGTGGCCTTCGGTAACATCAAGACACGCATCGAGGCAGACAAGGTGGAGCGGACGCTGCGCAAGGAGAAGATGCCCAAGGCCGAGTCGCTGAGCCGCTCGACAACCGATGAAATACGTACCCGTCAGCTCAATTTCAAGCCAGACATCGACGTGCGCGGCATGAGAGCTGATGAAGCTTTGCAGGCGATTACCTATTTTATCGACGATGCCATCCAGTTCAGCGCGCAGCGCGTGCGCATCCTGCATGGCACCGGCACCGGTGCGTTGAAGGTCGCTATCCGTGAGTACCTGCACACCGTCAACGGCGTGAAGTCCTACCGTGACGAGCATGTTCAATTCGGCGGAGCTGGGATTACGGTCGTTGAACTGGAGTAGTTAACAGATAATTAAGAGATAAAAGATAAATAGAATGGTGGGAGAGAATATTTTTTATAGGCCGTTCAGGACGACGGGTGGGGCGGTGCCGTTTGACCGAATCACTACGGCAGATTATGAGCCGGCTATCCGTCAGGGAATCAAGGAACATGCCGCCGAGGTCAAGGCGATTGCCGAGGAAGAGGAAGAAGCGACATTCGAGAATACGATTGTGGCACTGGATCGTGCCGGTGCGATGCTGAACAGGGTACTGGGGGTGTTTTACCCCATGCTGTCGGCCAATGCCGATGATGCCTTGATGGAGGTGAGCAACCGCATGGCACCCCTGCTGAGTGAGCACTTCAACAGCATCACATTGAATGAGCGGTTGTGGAATCGCGTGAAGCATGTGCATGACCACTTTGATGCCACCTGCCATGATGTCGAGGACCGCATGCTGATGCGGGAAACCTATGACGGCTTTGTGCGTAGCGGTGCCAACCTGCAGGGTGCAGACCGTGACCGCTACAGGGAACTCTCCAAGCGCTTGACCGAACTGACCTTGAAGTTTGACCAGAATGCCCTCAAGGAAACGCCTCGCTATGAATTGTGGTTGACTGAGGACGACTTGGGCGGTTTGCCTGAGAGCACCCTTGATGCCGCGAAACAGGCTGCTCGTGACAAGGGACGGGAAGATGCCTGGCTGGTGACACTGGACGCTCCCAGCTATGGCCCGTTCATGAAATACAGCGACCGTCGCGACCTGCGTGAAAAACTCTACAAGATGTATAACAGTCAGTGTACCGCTGGAGAGTATTGCAACCTGGATGTACTGCGCGACATCGCCAACACGAGGCTGGAGATCGCGCGCCTGATGGGCTGCAAGACCTATGCCGACTACAAACTGCAGCACACCATGGCTCAGACACCCGCAGCCGTCTATGGCATGCTCGATCAACTGCGTGAAGCGTATCTGCCCGTTGAGCATGACGAAATGCAGCGCTTGACGGCGTTTGCCAGCGAGCAGGAAGGAAGAGCAGTAGAGATCATGCCGTGGGACTACGCCTACTACAGCAATAAGGAAAAGGACTCGATGTTTGATATCAATGACGAGCTGCTGAGGCCTTACTTCGAGTTGAGCCAGGTGACGAAAGGTGTATTCGGCTTTGCAACCCGGATGTACGGCCTGCGTTTTGTGCCCAACCACGATGCTCAGGTTTTCCATCCCGAGGTCGAGGTCTATGACGTGACTGATGAGAACGGGTGTGCCGTGGGCATGCTCTATGTTGATTTCTTCCCCCGCGCCACCAAGCAGAGCGGAGCATGGATGACGAGCTTCCGCGAGCAGTATATCGATGACAACGGCAATGACGTACGTCCGCTGGTCACGTTGACGATGAATTTCACCCGTCCGACAGACAACAAGCCCTCGTTGCTCACCGTGCGGGAGGTAGAGACTTTCATGCACGAGTTCGGGCACGCACTGCACCAGTTGCTGAGCCGTTGCAAGTATCAATCCCTGTCGGGTACTAACGTCTATCGCGACTTTGTTGAGGTGCCGTCACAGTTCAACGAGAACTACGTCTATGAGCGGGAGTTCCTGGATAGCTTCGCCCGGCATTACCAGACGGGTGAGCCTGTGCCCCAGGAATTGATTGACCGTCTGTTGGCCTCGTCGCAGTATGGTGCCGCCTATGCCTGCGTGAGACAATTGGGCTTCGGTTACATAGATATGGCCTGGCATAGCATCAGCGAACCCTATCAGGGGGATGACTTCAATTTTGAATACAACGCAGTGAAAGATGTGCAGGCCTTTGAACCCGTTGAGGGCTGCATCATGTCGCCGCATTTCACCCACATCTTCTCGGGAGGGTATGCTGCAGGGTATTACGGCTACAAGTGGGCCGAGATGATCGAGTGTGATGCCTTCTCGCGTTTCCAGGAAGACGGCATCTTCAATAGCGATACCGCCCGCTCGTGGGTGGAGAACGTCCTTTCCCGTGGTGGTACAGAGGCACCGATGGATTTGTACAAGCGCTTCCGTGGCCGTGAACCCCGCATCGACGCCATGATGCGTCGCGACGGCATTGTTTCCACTCAATGAATTGTCAAGCCATGAATAGGACGTTTAGAAAAGCAAGGATGGAGGACGTGCCGGTGATTATGCGGCTCATCGACGAGGCACGCGGCATCATGCGCTCGTGCGGTAACATGAACCAGTGGATTGACGGCTATCCCAGCCGTGAGACCATTGTTGATGACATCAACAGTGGACATTGTTATGTGTGCGAGGAAGATGGTGGTGAACTCGTGGCTTCATTTGCCTTTATCCCCGGTCCAGAACCCACTTACAAGGAAATCTATGATGGACAGTGGCTTGATGACAAACCCTATCATGTGGTACACCGCCTGGCCAGCACGGCATCCAGCCATGGCATCTTTCATGACGTGATGGATTACTGCATGGCGGAGGCAGGCAACCTGCGCATCGACACCCATCGTGATAATGTGATCATGCGCCATGTCATCGAGCGTTACGGCTTCACGTATTGCGGTATCATCTACTTGGCTAGTGGCGATGAGCGACTGGCCTACCAGCTGGAACGTGGTTAAAGGAGGGTGTTTCCTATCGTGCAATACAGAAAAAGGGGCTGGCTATCGTGAGCCGGCCCCTTTCTATAAGGATTAATGAATAATCGTCAGAATTACTTCTTCAGCTCGTCAGCTACAGCCTGAGCAGCATCGGCAGCCTTGTCCTTAGCAGCGTCAACAGCCTCACCAGCCTTGTCGGCGGCAGCGTCAACAGCCTCACCAGCGGCATCCTTAGCAGCGTCAACGACCTCACCGGCCTTCTCGGCAGCAGCCTTAGTAACGAAGTCTGCAAAACCAGCCTTCAACTCCTCGGGAACATCAATATAAGCACTCATCTTGTCAGCCAGAGCGGGGAGCTTAGCGAGGATGGCATCCTTGTTGGCATCCCAAACGGTCTTGATGATGTTGATGATGTTGAAGTAACCGTCCTTGTTGTCGGCTTTCAGGAACTCGTCGGCCTTAGCCTTCAGTCCATCCAGGAAATTGAGGGTACCAGCCTCGTCACCAGCCTCGACAAACTTCATGAGGTCGGTAGTCACGCTCTCAACGGTGGGAGCAACTTCCTCGGTCTGCTCAGCAACGGGAGCCTCCTCAGCGGGCTTGGTCTCGGTCTTGCAACCAACAAATGCGATAGCAGCTACAGCTGCAAACATCAATAAAAACTTCTTCATAATAAAACAACTTTTTTAAATAAATGATTAATAATAATAAAACGATTCAACGCCGCAAATGTAGCGGCTATTTTTGAATTACCAAATTTTTTCGAGCCTAATTTTCATTTTTTAGCACTTTTATTAGTCTTTTGGACAATTTTGCGGTCAAAAGTTTATAACTTTGCGGTGCGGAATGTTGTCCAGCGCATTGTTCTACAAATTCCGTGCCAATTATACGTTTGAACACCAAATAATAATAAAGAATAAAGATATGTTTATCTGGATTATAATGGGAGGTGTTTTTATTCTGAGCATGATTGTTCAGAACTCCCTCAAGTCAAAGTTTTCAAAGTATAGCAAGGTTCCCCTGGGTGTGCCCATGACAGGCCGTGACATAGCAGCTGCAATGCTCCAGCAGAATGGCTGTACCAATGTGCAGGTGACCAGCGTGAGCGGTCAGTTGACCGACCACTTCAATCCCGCCAACAGCACTGTCAACCTGAGTGAACCCGTCTATGCTACCAACAGTATTGCCGCAGCCGCCGTTGCTGCCCATGAGTGTGGCCATGCCGTGCAGCACAAGGTGGGCTACAGCATGCTGCAGCTGCGCACCAAGATGGTACCCATCGTGTCGTTTGCCTCCAACACGATACAGTGGTTGCTGCTGGCCGGCATCATGGTGGCACAGTGGACACCGATACCCTTGTATGTCGCCATCGCATTGTTTGCCACGACCGTGCTGTTCAGCTTTGTGACCCTGCCTGTTGAGGTGGATGCCAGCCGTCGCGCCATCCAGTGGCTTGAAGGCTCGGGACTGGTCAGCGGTGAGCAGTTGACCTATGCCAAGGATGCCCTTCATGCCGCGGCTTACACCTATGTGGTCGCTGCCATCGGTTCACTGGCCACATTGCTGTATTATATCGCAATGATCTTTGGCGGTAACAGGAGATAAAAAATCAAGAACACATAATAATATATTTTTTAGAGAACAGACAACAAGAAATGGCACAAAAACCGTCAATCCCTAAAGGGACCCGCGACTTCTCGCCCATCGAGATGGCGCGCCGCAACTATATCTTCAATACAATTAAGGACGTTTTCCTTCTCTACGGCTTCCAGCAGATAGAGACTCCCGCTATCGAGAACTTGTCGACACTGATGGGCAAGTATGGTGAGGAAGGCGATAAACTGCTGTTTAAGATTTTGAACAGTGGCGATTACTTGAAAGATGCCCCCGACGACCTGCTGGCAGCTCACGACTCGTTGCACTTGACCACCAAGATCAGCGAGAAGGGCCTGCGCTATGACTTGACAGTGCCGTTTGCCCGCTATGTGGTGCAGCACCGCAATGACTTGCAGATGCCTTTCAAGCGCTACCAAGTGCAGCCCGTGTGGCGTGCCGACCGTCCACAGAAGGGGCGTTACCGCGAGTTCTACCAGTGTGATGCCGACATTGTGGGCAGCGACTCCTTGTTTAATGAGGTGGAGCTGGTAACCATGATTGATGAGGTGTTCAACCGTTTCAACATCAATGTCGCCATCAAGCTGAATAACCGCAAGATCCTGAGCGGAATCGCCGAAATCATTGGTGCCGCCGACAAGATTGTGGATATCACTGTCGCCATCGACAAGCTCGATAAGATCGGGATTGAGAACGTCAATGCCGAGCTGAAGGAAAAAGGCTTGAGCGAAGAGGCCATCGCGACCCTGCAACCCCTGCTGGCACTTGACGGCACTAACGAGGAGCGCTTGACCTCGCTGGCCGATATGCTCGCTGATAGTGAGGTGGGCATGAAGGGCATTGAAGAGATGCGCTATGTGCTCAACCATGTTGCTGCACTGGGCACACGTGCCCGTGTCGAGCTTGACGTGTCTCTTGCCCGAGGCTTGAATTACTATACCGGTACCATCCTTGAGGTCAAGGCCCTGGATGTGGCCATCGGCAGTATCACTGGCGGCGGCCGCTATGACAACTTGACGGGTGTCTTCGGTATGCCCGGCTTGTCAGGGGTGGGCATCAGCTTCGGTGCCGACCGCATCTATGATGTGCTGAATGCCCTTGACTTGTATCCTGCCGACACGATGGCAACAACCCAGGTGATGTTTGTCAACTTCGGCGAGCAGGAGGCATCAGCATCCTTGTGCCACATCATGGCCCTGCGTCGCGCTGGCATCAGTGCGGAACTGTATCCTGACTGCTCCAAGATGAAGAAGCAGATGAACTATGCCAACGACCGCAAGATTCCGTTTGTCGCCATCGTCGGAGCCGATGAGGTGACCAATGGTACCATTGCCCTCAAGAACATGACCACAGGAGAGCAACAGTCGTTGACCGTCGAGCAGGTAATCGACTTGCTGTGCAAGAAATAATCACTAATCAGAAGCCGAGGACAAGACATGAACAGCATGTATCAGCAGTTGATGCAGTTGCCACTTTTTCAAGGTGTTACCACCGAGAAAATCACCGAGCTGGTCGAGAAACTGCCTTTTCATTTCCTCAAATTTCGCAATGGTGAGCAGATATTTGCTGCGGGCGATGCCTGCACGCATGTCCGCTTCATCGTCTCGGGAAAGGTGAGGCTGGAGACCGCTTTTACCAGTCTGCGTGTCACCTTGTGCCAGACGCTGGAAACGCCTCATGTGCTGGCCGCTGAGTATCTGTTCGGCCGCGAAACGACCTATCCTTACACAGCGACAGCCGAAGGTCCCTGCGGCATACTGCAACTGCGCAAGAGCGACTATATCAAGATGGTGAGCAGCGACAAGGTGTTCTTGTTCAATATCTTGAATTACTTGTCGTCGGGCAGTCAACGCAGTGTCGCCTCATTGCTGATGACCCGCGACGGGTCGGTGGCTGAGCGCTTGGCAATGATCGTGGACTCGCTACTGGTGAATGGTGCAAGAGATGTGCAGCTGCGCTACAAGCAGAAGGACTTGTGCACACTGCTGGGCACTCAGCGCACGACGCTTATCTCCACGCTCGACAAACTGCAGGATCAAGACATCATCGAATATGACAGCAACGAGTTGACTATTGTTGACGTGTGTCGATTGCTTGACATGTTAATCGCTTGAAAGATAATATAGAAGAATGAAATATACTTATTATACACAGGGAACCTGCTCGTCCCAGATAGACCTTGATATTGATGAGCAAGGCATTATCCGTGATGTTCAATTCTATGGCGGATGCAACGGTAATCTACAGGGCATCTCGGTGCTGGTGCGCGGCATGAAGGCGAGTGAAGCCATTGCCAAGCTGCAAGGTATACGTTGCGGGTACAAGAACACCTCATGCCCCGATCAGCTGGCGACTGCCTTGAGAGAGGCTGTGGCTGCCAGTTGAAAATGGCTTGAAGCGTTGAGGAACTCAGTTTAAAAATTTATCAGAACAAAACTATTCACATTAACCGATAACAAGAAATGAAGAAAATTTTATTGATGGTTGCTGCTGTGCTGGCGTTGACGCTTGCCGGTTGCCAGGAGAACAAGGATTACAAAGCTCTGGGAGAACAGATGGCTCAGCGCTTGGAACAGTTGTGCGAGCAGCAGGACTCTGCGGCAGTGCTGGCTCTTGATGACAGCATCCGCATTCAGCTTGAGGAAATCATGGCGAGCGGAGACACTGCAGGCTATGAAGCCTTCAAGGATGCCTTGAAAGCTGCTCGCGAAATGAGTGCCCCCTACATAACGGTTCTTAAAGTCAATCAAGGTGAGAGCAAAGACTCGGCCGTGAAGCGTGTCATGGATGACGTTATGAACGGTGAAGTCAGCATTGACGCCCTGACTTCTTCGATTGATGCAGCCTTGAAGGTTGAGACCGAAGGTCAAAAGTAAATCTGACACGTAATGATAGGTCCATTGTCTCGTCGCCACTGGCCATCATGGTGCCGGCTTCTGCCTGTTATGGGGGCATTGTGCTTGATGCTCTGCTCTTGCGGGACGGGTATTGAGGTGACAGAGCATGTCACTGACAAGGATGTGCGCCGTGTCCTGGACAAGGATTCTGGGCACCAGCCTATCGTGACACTGGAGGCCTATCAGGACTCACTGCCAGCCTGGAAGGAGGGCAAACGCTTCTGGGTTGCCGATGACAGGGTGACGCAAATGCTGGCCCCGACCGAGGGGTATGACAAGGACACCCTGCATCTGGCCGGCCACATACTCACCTACAGGAGCTGGTCTAAAAGCGGTGTGTTTACCTATGAAGACAACCGCAGGCTTTTCATCGAATTTGATGACGAGGTAACTGGATTGCATCTCAATTACTGTTACGGGAAAGCTACTGATGCCTATCATGCCGGTTTCACCCTGCCCATGCTTATCGACATGGACATGGTGGATCATGTGGCACAACAGTTGGTGGGCAAGGAATTCTACATCCGCACGCCCATCTGGTATGACCGCAGCACTGAGCAGATGATGGACGGTCGCCACTTCATCAAGGTACACATCGACAGCATCTTGCCAGGAAATGCCGTGTTGCCGCTACGCACGCTGTTCACCACCTGCGACACCCGTGAAAAAGCGATGGTGTGGATGAACAATAACAACTCGACCATGCATGGCCGGGACTTTGATGCGATGTTCTCGTTGTCCAACCCCCGCCTTTCTTATCCCAGTATCACCGATGCCAATTGGGAACTGATCACCCGTGGGCAGGTGGTTGCCGGGATGACCAAGGAAGAGTGCCGCCTGGCGATGGGCAGTCCCAAGAGCATCAACGAGCGCCCTGACCAAGCGGGCATGAGGGAATATTGGTATTATGACGGTGGCACCTATCTGTACTTTGTTGACGGCTTGCTGAACCAATACCGAAGATAATGACACCCACTACACTTGAAATAGAATTTCTGGGAACAGGAACATCGACAGGTGTACCCATGCTGCGCTGCAAGTGCCCCGTGTGCATGAGTTCCGACCCTCGTGACAACCGGTTGCGCACATCGGCGATAGTGCGTTATCAGGGTGCCCGCATCCTGATCGATTGCGGCCCGGACTTCCGTACCCAGATGCTGCGAGCCAGCGATGATAACCTGGATGCCGTGTTGCTGACTCACATCCACTATGACCACGTGGCAGGGTTGGATGACCTGCGGGCCTATTGCTTCGAGCGTCCGTTCCCGTTGTATGCCCGCCGTGACGTGCTGGACAACCTGCACAAGCGCATACCGTATTGCTTTGCCGACAACCCTTATCCAGGAGTGGCCCAATTTGAGGAACATGAGATCGGTGACGGACCGTTCCTTGTTGAGGGAGTGCGTGTCATGCCGATTCCCGTGATGCACTATAAACTGGCCATCTGCGGTTTCCGCATCGGCCCGCTGGCTTACATTACCGATGCCAAGACCATCGACGACAACGTGGTGAAAGGCCTGGTGGGGGTTCCGTTGCTGGTGATCAACTCGCTGCGGGCCGAGGGAACCCACTTGTCCCACATGTGCCTCGACGAGACATTGGACATCATCCGCCGCGTGAAGCCCGGCAGGGCTTACCTGATCCACATGAGTGACCGCATGGGGCCGCATGCCGAATCGCACAGATTGTTGCCTGCTGGCGTTGAACTGGCCTGTGACGGGCTGATAATTAAAGTATAGAAATGGCAGAAATCAAAATATCGGAAGTCAAACCTGATGAAATGACATCGGGTTTGCAGTTCTTTGAGGGGCGGGTTCAGGCTGGGTTCCCGAGCCCTGCTCAGGGAGAATATGCCGACAGCATAGACTTGAACCGTGCACTCATCACCAACCCGGCGGCGACCTTCTGTGCCCGCGTGATCGGCAATTCGATGGTGGATGCCGGTATCAATGAGGGTGACCTGCTCATCATCGACCGCTCGTTGACTCCGCATGACGGCAGCATCACGGTCTGCTTTGTCGATGGTGATTTTACCGTGAAGCGACTAAGCATCAGGGAGGATGGTGTCTATCTCACACCCGCTAATGCGTCTTTCCCTGAGTTGCGTGTGGATGAGGAGAGCAACTTCCAGGTGTGGGGCGTGGTGTCCCATATCATCAAGCGAGTGTAGCGTCTTTGGACTATTGGGGTGGATGGGTATAGAGAAGGAGCATAACAATCGTTACGGTTTGTGGTTTTTTGCCGCCAGTGTCGCTGTGGTGTCATGGCAATGCTATGTCGTCGCGCTGGACACACAATTGGGCGGGGTGGGGCGTATGCTGCACGAGTGGCATGTAGCGGCTATCTCGCTAGCCAATGCCTTACTGCTGCTTTCTCCCTACTGGCTGCTGCCCCGACGGTGGCGCTGGCTGTTGTGGATTCCCTTGACGTTATTGGCCCTGTGGTGCCTGATGCAGACATGCTATTGCCGCGCCTACTACGACCTGATGCCATGGAAGAGCCTGACCATGACCGAAAATGTTAATTCCACCCTGGTTTCCAGCACGATTGCCCTGCTGCGCTGGCAGGACCTGTTGATCGCCGTGCCGTTGTTACTGCTCGTCGTGTTAGGCTTGCTGAAGCGTCATGACAAGGGCTCAGACCGCGCTTACAAACCCTTCGTGCTGTCGCTGCTGGCCTGCCTGGTGATGGGTGCGGCGGGATATGTCAACGGTGAGGGCAATTACGAGAGGCGCTTCATGTACAACTTCAGCAACCGTGACTATTTTGCCCAGAACGGCTTGCTGCCCTATTGCGCGTTCTCGTTGCACGAAGCTATCTTCAATCGGCATACGGTGACCGATGAGGAACGGGCGATGGCAAGCGACTTCCTCGCCAACGACTGCCCCCATTATACCGATAACCCGTATTGCGCTACCCCGGGCCGTAACCTTGTGCTCATCATTGTGGAGTCCCTGCACACGTGGCCTATCGGCATGGAGGTCGATGGACGTGAGGTGACCCCAGTGCTCAACCGCCTTGTGGCAGGTGACAGTGTCATCTATGCGCCTCATGTCCTGTTCCAGACCAGCCATGGCCATTCCAGCGACGCCCATTTTATCTACAATACAGGTCTGTTGCCCCTGCGCGACGGTGTGGTGTCGGTCAATTATGGCGACACGCGTTATCCGTCGCTGGCGGCAGCGCTGGATGGGTATGACTGCCGCATGGTCGTCTGTGACGATAAGGGGTACTGGAACCAGGCTGTCACGTCGAGGAGCTACGGCTTTGACACGCTTTATTGCCGCGACCACTTGACTGCTAGCGGAGCGCTGCAGCGCCATGCCGGGGTCGATGATGCGGCATTGACCGACTACGCATCGTCGCTGTTGCCGCAGTTGCGGTGTCCGTTCTTCCTTGAGATGGTGACGATGACGATGCACACGCCCTATACCGATGGCAAGGTGCGCCCCTCGTGGATTACCGCTAGCGACACGCTCAATGCCGAGGCCCGCGGTTATCTCAACTGTGTGAACGTGACCGATAGCTGCATCGGCGCTTTTATCAAGGACCTGCGCTCGTCGGGTCTCATGGACAGCACTATTGTGGCGATCGTGAGTGACCATACCCAGATTTACCTCAACCGCATCGAGGGGCGTTCAGACTATGAATTTGTCCCTAACGACTGGGGCATACCCATGATCGTCGTCGGCAGTGACACGACCTTGCGCTATGACGATGTCATCGGCCAGGTCGATGTTTTCCCCACCTTGCTTGACGTGATGGGTGCCAATGCCTACCCATGGAAGGGGCTGGGTTACAGCATCCTGCGTTATCCAGTGAAAAGTGCGGTTCAGCCTCGCAACATGACGGTCATCGGCGACAGCACATCGCTCACGCCCCACCAGTTCAAGGCATGGGACGTGAGCCGCATTCTCATCTATGACAGGTTCGTAACCCCTGTCATGCGTTAGCAACATGCAAGCTGACTCTGGATCGACGATTTGTTTATTTCGAGGAATCATGCTACATTTGCACCAGTAATTGTAAACAGTAAACCATCAATGAAGAATTTGAAATCACGTCTTTTCGTTAGTGATAGCCGCCTGAGTGACCTGATTACGGCTCATCCGTCACTACTCTCGTTGTTGACCCGACTGGGCATCTCACTGGGATTCGGAGACCGCTCGATAGCCGACGTGTGTGAGGCGAGTGGGGTGGATACCGACTTCTTCCTGCTCATCTGTAACGTGCACACGTTCAATAACTATGTCCCCTCGACGGCAGCGATCCTAGGGACGGACATGACAGGCCTGGTGCCATATCTGGAGAAATCCCACAAGTACTATGTGGACAAGCGCTTGCCGCACATCGAGCGCCATCTGGATGCTATCGCCAAGCAGTTGCAGGGCCGCATCGGCCAAGTTTTCATCAGCTTCTTCCAGCAGTACAAGCAGGAGGTGTTGACTCATTTCTCGCATGAGGAAAGGGACGTGTTCCCCCATATCAGAGCCCTGATGAACGGTGAACGGGACACGACCTACAGCATCGGCGAGTTCCTGCATACCCACAGCGATATCGAGGGCAAGCTGGATGACCTGCTGAATATCATCTTCAAGTACCTGCCGCCGCAGGTCGATGATGACAATGTGCTGGACGTGGTGTATGATATCCTGCGTCTGAGTGAGGACCTCAAGAAGCACACCATCATCGAGGAAAAGATCATGGTTCCTCTCGTCAAACATCTGGAAAACGCCATCTTGTCATGAAGCAGCGGTTATTGATTGTAGAGCCCTCGGAACTCATCATCGAGGGGCTTAAGTCCATCCTGGACGGCCAGATCCGCTTCAAGGTGCTGGAGCCCGAGATGACCGCCGAGCACTTGACAGAGCGCCTGGTGGGCTCCCGTCCTGACATCATGCTCGTCAATCCCACGTTGATTGACAATGTCGCACATCTGCGGGGCGAGAATCCGCTGGCCGTTGTGGCCCTGGTCTATCAGTATGTCGAGCGGGATGTGCTCAAGCAATATGACGCTGTGGTGGACATCCGTGACAGTCGTGCCGTGATCATCG
Organism: Muribaculaceae bacterium; assembly: GCA_017453505.1. GTDB lineage: Bacteria > Bacteroidota > Bacteroidia > Bacteroidales > Muribaculaceae > Sodaliphilus. The sequence continues at coordinate 6,769 of JAFTEU010000024.1, read as the reverse complement.
AGACCCTGGCCCAGGCATCGCCAGGAGAAAGCGAAACGGGAAAGAGCAACTATGAGCTCACCAAGCGCGAGACCGCCGTGCTCGTGCAGCTGGCCCAGGGCAAGACCAACAAGGAGATTGCCGATGCGCTTAACGTGAGTGTCCATACCGTCATCAGCCACCGCAAGAATATCACCCACAAGACAGGCATCAAGAGCGTTGCGGGCCTTACCGTGTATGCCATGCTCAACAACCTTATCGACGAGAGCTCGCTGCTGTAACTTGTGGGCAATTCTCATGATGGAAAGGCAAAAAATCCATGCCGTGCGCTGATGGAGCAAGTAAAAAACACTATCTTTGTAGTTTGAAACAAATATAGAAAAGTATGTTATTGACTAAAATGCTGGATAAGTTTGGAGACTACTGCATGTTCATGTGGCGGGTCATTGCTATTCCCGACAAGTGGAAAGTATTCTTCAAGCGCTACCTCAACGAGATCTATAAATTGGGTATTGACTCTATCCCGTTGATTATCATCGTGTCGTTGTTCATCGGCTCGCTGTGTACCATCCTGATTAAACTCAACATCTCCAACCCGCTGTTGCCCCGCTACACTGTGGGTCTGACCACTCGTGAGATCATCCTGCTGGAGTTCTCGTCGACCATCCTGTGCCTGATCCTGTCGGGCAAAATCGGCTCCAACATCGCCAGCGAGATCGGTACCATGCGTGCCACCGAGCAGATCGACGCGCTCGACATCATGGGCATCAACAGCGCAAACTTCCTGGCAGCCCCCAAGATCCTGGCCTTGATCAGCATCTTGCCATTCCTGGTGGTGATCTGCATGGCTACCAGCCTGTTTGGCGGTTGGCTCATCTGTATCGTGACGGGGATCGTGGAGCCCGACACCTACCTCTTCGGCATCCAGTCGTTGTTTATTCCGTGGTATGTGTGGTTCGCGCTGATCAAGTCGCTGTTTTTTGCCTACATCATGTCCACCATCGCCTGCTACTACGGTTACTCGGTGCAAGGCGGCTCGGTCGAGGTGGGTCAGGCCAGTACCGACACCGTTGTGATGAGCAATATCATGATTCTGGTTGCCGACGTCATCTTAACCCTCTTATTATTGTAGAGCCATGATCGAAGTTAAGCATATATCCAAATCCTTCAAGGAGGACACCGGGACGCGTCAAGTGTTGTATGATGTGACATGCAAGTTGTATGACGGCAAGACCAACCTTATTATCGGCCAGTCAGGCTCGGGCAAGACGGTGTTGATCAAGAATATTGTCGGCTTGTTTGATCCCGATGAGGGCTCTATCCTGTATGACGGTCGTGACATCACGCGCATGGACCGCAAGCAGCGCAAGGAACTGCGCAAGGAGATCGGCATGCTCTTCCAGGGCTCGGCGTTGTTCGACAGCGAGACCGTTCTGGGCAACGTGATGTTTCCGCTGGTGATGTTCGGCAAGATGTCAAACAGCGAGATGCGCGAGCGTGCCCAGTTCTGCATTGACCGTGTAAACCTCACCGGCAGTGAGAATAAGTATCCCAGCGAGCTCTCGGGTGGTATGCAGAAGCGTTGTGCCATCGCCCGTGCCATCGCGCTGAATCCCAAGTACCTCTTCTGTGACGAGCCCAACTCGGGCCTGGATCCCAAGACGTCGATCGTGATTGACGAGTTGTTGAGTGACATCACCCACGAGTTCGGCATCACGACCATCATCAACACCCATGACATGAACTCGGTGATGGGCATCGGCGAGAACATTGTGTTTATCAACAAGGGACATGTGGGCTGGAATGGTACGAAGGACGAGATCTATGACGTGGATAATGACGACTTGAACAACTTTGTCTATGCCACCGACCTGTTCCGCGACGTGCGCAAGTATCGCCGCGAGCATGGATACAAGAAGAGTTAGAAGTTAGGAGTTAGGAGTTAGGAGTTAGGAGTTGGCATCCGCTGCCGTTTACTCCGATTTATCCGTTCAATCCATTGAGAATATAATGAAAACAAGCGATAAGAATTGTAAAGAGGAAATCCTGGAGTTGCTGCGTTCGACCGAGCGTGAGTGCATCGAGGACGTGATTGGTGACCTGGAGGCTTGGGGCTTCTTCACGGCACCGGCTTCGGCAGGTCATCACTTGAATACCGAGGGTGGTCTAGCCAAGCACTCGTTGAATACCTGCAAGGCTGCCCTTGCCGTGTGGGAGTCGATGAAGGCGCTAGAGCCCAGCCTGGAGCATGAGGTGAAGCGCGACAGCATCATCCTGGCCAGCCTGTTGCATGACGTGTGCAAGTGTGACATCTACAAGCGGTCGGTCAAGAAACGCAAGAATGCGCTGGGCATCTGGGAGGATGCCGAGGGCTACAAGATCACTTACAAGAATTTCCCGATGGGGCATGGCGAGAAGTCGCTCACGTTGCTGCTGTGCAGCGGCCTGCCCTTGAATGACGACGAGATGCTGGCCATCCGCTGGCACATGGGCGCTTGGGGCGTGAACCAGAACAGCTACGAGGACGTGCGCAACTATGATGCGGCACGCAAACTCTATCCGCTGGTTTCCCTCATCCAGACTGCAGACGGCCTGGCCGCCAGCATCATGGAACGCACGGGCGAGGAAATCGACGAGCTATGATGCCAGTGATCAACATTCTGTTGTGTGACACCTTTCCTGGAAGGCTGCCCGACTTTATCCCTAATTACGAGTCGCTGTTCATGGACCTGTTTGCCTCGATAGGCGTGCAGGCCGATTACCGCATTTTCCAGACGTGGCAGGGTGAACTGCCCTCAACCGTCAGCCCTGACGAATTGTATCTGTTGCCCGGTAGCCTGGACTCGGCCTACGACGATAAGCCGTGGATTGTGTCGCTGGTGCATTGGATCCAGCAGGCCTACGGCAGCGGTGCCAAGCTGATGGGCGTGTGCTTCGGTCATCAAGTGATTGCACGGGCGCTGGGCGGTGAAGTCCGGAAATATGACGGCGGTTTCGGTGCCGGTGTGAGGGAATCGAGGGTTATTGACGACGAGATGAAACGCTATTTCCCTGACGGGCAGATGCGCCTGCTCTACAGCCACCATGACCAGGTAATATCCTTGCCACAGGAGGCCGTCTTGTGCGCCACGAGCGATTTCTGCAAGAATGAGTCGTTCCGCATCGGCCATCAAGTGGTCACGTTCCAGGGTCATCCTGAGTTTACCGTCGCCTACAGCCGCCACCTGCTCACCAACTGCGGCGACGACCTGGACGAGACCGTGCGTGCCACAGCGCTTGCCTCTCTCGACAGCTTGAGACCTCAAGGCCAGGAAGCCGCGCGTTTTGCGCTTGGCCTGTTGTTCGGATAAGGTTGTAGGGCCTCGCCTTGGCGTGGCCGTTACTACCGCAAGACAACGGGAAAAGGCAGTGTATCAGTGTGCTATATCCAGGTGCGATGTGGCCACGTCAAGGCGAGGCCATACGGCATCATTGGCGTTTTTAGAGTAAATAATTGATGGTCGGGGGGTAGCCACGCCAAGGCGAGGCTGTACATTAGTGTGGACACGACGGGGGCAGCGAGGGTGTGCGTGAGTTTTGTGGGGCAGTTATGAGGTGGGAGAGTGATTTTTTTAGTACTTTTGCGGTTCGGAAATAAATACAATAGATTATGTCTAGAAATGAGAAGGAGCTTGAGGGCGTGACGTTGCTGGGTAACCAGGGAACGACCTACGAGTTTGATTACCGTCCCGACGTGCTGGAGACGTTTGAGAACAAGCACCCCGAGAACGAATATGTGGTGACGCTGGATTGCCCGGAGTTCACCTCGTTGTGTCCCAAGACGGGTCAGCCCGACTTTGGACACATCATCATCAATTATATCCCCCGTGTGCGCATGGTCGAGAGCAAGTCATTGAAACTGTACCTGTTCAGTTTCCGCAACCATGGCGACTTCCACGAGGATTGCGTGAATATCATCATGAAGGACCTGGTCAAGCTCATGGAACCCAAGTATCTGGAGGTCATCGGCCTGTTCAACCCCCGCGGTGGCATCAGCATCAAGCCGTTTGCCAACTATGGCGACAGTGACCACCAGGACATGGTGCGTGCCCGCCTGTTGAGTAATTTCCATAATGAGTAAGACTATGGCTGACAAGAAGAAAGACGCGGTGATCATCACCTCGGGTGGCATGGACTCGACGACGATGCTCTATGAGTACAAGGACGAGATCGCGATGGCCATCACCTTTGACTACGGCAGCACCCAGAATGGCCGTGAGCGCCGCCAGGCCATCATGCACTGCCAGCGACTGGGTATCAAGCACCTGATTATCCCTCTGGACTTCATGCACAAGTACTTCAAGAGCGCCTTGCTCGAGAGTGCCGACGCCATCCCCGACGGCAATTACAACGACGAGAACATGAAATCGACGGTGGTGCCCTTCCGCAACGGCATCATGCTGGCCATCGCCTGCGGCATCGCCGAGAGCAACGGCTTGAAGCGCGTGATGATAGCCAACCACGCCGGCGACCACAGTATCTATCCAGACTGCCGCTCGCCGTTTATCGACGCTATGAGCACTGCAATGCAGACGGGTACCTATGAGGGCATTAAGGTGTATGCGCCTTATACCGACCTGAGCAAGGCCGACATTGCCCGCCACGGCGCGGCTCTGGGGCTGGACTACAGTGAGACCTATTCCTGTTACAAGGGCGGCGAGAAGCATTGCGGCACCTGCGGCACCTGCACCGAGCGCCGCCAGGCCCTCAAGGACGCAGGCATCGACGACCCCACCGAGTACCTTTTCTAGAGATAAAAGATAAAAGCAATGATATAGAAGTTGGCCCAAACCCTGCGGGGCTAATGCGAATTACACGAATTTGACTAATTGAATGCGAATTTTTTATATTCATTCGTGAAATTCGTCTCATTCGCGAAATTAGCATTAAAAAACACTGACAGGGTCAACTGCTATATCGTTCCCAAAGATTAAGGGATAAGGGGTGCTTATTCATTGAATGATGATGAAAAAGTATCTTTTATCTTTTCTCTCTGACCTTTTATCTAAAAAAAGTGTTACCTTTGCAGCCGCATTTAGAGAAAAAATTCCATAATTAACGATAAAATAAAGAAAATCAAAGAAATGAAAGCATTTGTCTTCCCCGGTCAGGGCGCACAGTTTGTCGGTATGGGCAAGGACCTGTATGACAACAACCCCAAGGCCAAAGAATTGTTTGAAAAGGCTAATGAGGTGCTGGGCTTCCGCATCACCGACCTCATGTTTGAAGGCACTGAGGATGACCTGAAGCAGACCAAGGTCACCCAGCCTGCCGTATTCCTGCACTCGGTAATCCTCGCGCTCACCATGGGCGAGGAGTTCAAGCCCGACATGGTTGCCGGTCACTCGCTGGGCGAGTTCTCGGCACTGGTTGCCGCTGGCGCACTGCCCTTTGAGCAGGGCTTGAAGCTGGTCGAGGCACGTGCCCTGGCCATGCAGAAGGCTTGTGAGGCTGCCCCCTCGACGATGGCTGCCATCATCGGCCTGCCCGACGAGAAGGTAGAGGAAATCTGCGCCACCATCGACGGCGTGTGCGTTCCCGCCAACTATAACTGCCCCGGTCAGGTGGTCATCTCGGGTGAGATTGCCGCTATCGAGGCCGCATGTGAGAAATTCAAGGAAGCCGGTGCACGCCGCGCGTTGCCCCTCAAGGTGGGTGGTGCTTTCCACTCGCCCCTGATGGAGCCTGCCCGTGCCGAACTGGCCGAGGCTATCGAGGCTGCCGAATTCTCGGCCCCCGTTTGCCCCATCTACCAGGATGTTGACGCTAAGCCCCACACCGATCCTGCCGAGATCAAGGCCAACCTGCTGCAACAGTTGACCGCTCCCGTACGCTGGAGCCACATCGTTGCCAACATGGTTGCCGATGGCATGACTGAGGCCGAGGAGCTGGGTCCGGGCAAGGTGCTGCAAGGCCTCATCGGCAAGACCAGCCGCGAGGTGGTTCTGTCGGGACGCCAGTGAGATGCTCGCTGCGCTCGCAGATTAGAGTTTAGGGTTTAGAGAGGCTTCTGCTTTTGGGCTCGGCTGCACGGTATCAAATCCGAAACAGGTTAGAAGACAAGAAAGGCAAGAAGGACAATTAATTGGTTTTAGTCCTTTTTGTCTTTCTTTCTTGTCTTCTTTTTTTACTGGATGCCGAGGATGCGGTGGGTCTGGAGGGAGAGGCACCAGTGGGGGTTGTCGAGGACGGCCTGGACGGTGGCCTGCATGTTGCGGCGGCATTGCTGCTCGTCGTTTACCCAGCAGGGCTGCAAGTAGCGGTGGGTGGCGGTGATGCTGTCGTATTGGGTCAAGTCCTGGCCCAGATAGACCACCTTGAGTTCGTCGCAGCGGGTGAGCACGATGGGCACGTCACCGCTGTCGCCGAGGCCCGTCTTGGGCGACAGGGTCACCCAGTCGATGCTGTGGGGCAGGGGACGGGTGCCGTTGGTCTCGATGGCGATGGTCTTACCCGTCATGGTCTTGAGTCCCATAACAAAATCCTCATCAATCCACAGCGACGGCTCTCCACCCGTGAGCACGATGAGCGGAGCCCCAGGGTACTGCATGACATGCTCGACGATCTCGGGCAGTGACATCATCGTCCCCTGTTCGTGACGCGTGTCACAGAAGGTACAATGCAGGTTGCAGCCGCTCAGCCTGATGAACACGCTGGCGGTACCCGTGTTGTATCCCTCGCCCTGCAGCGAGTGAAAGATTTCATTTATCTTCCACATTAGTATTCAGTTGTCAGTTTTCAGTTGTCAGTT